>CAMYND010000070.1 GCA_947259645.1 Thermodesulfovibrionia bacterium
CTGATAGCGCCGATAGCGATGGAGAAGGAGCTGCGCTTCGCAGTACGGGAGGGCGGCAGGACAGTTGGTGCCGGTGTTGTAACGGAAGTTATTGAATAATAACGTCGATCGGCGCGCGACGAACGACGAACGACGGAGGATAGAATGCAGGATATAATTTTATTACAATGTACAGGCTGTAAAAACAAGAATTACTCAACTTCGAAAAACAAGAAAAACACGACTGAGAAGCTTGCATTAAAAAAATACTGCAGGCACTGCAGGAAGCACGTTGAGCACAAAGAGACAAAATCTTAGAGAAGAGCACAACAAGGGACTACGTATATTGTATTTTGAAATTAATCTGGAGATATAGGCCAGTAGCTCTAACGGCTAGAGCATCGGACTCCAAATCCGAGGGTTGGGGGTTCGAATCCCTCCTGGCCTGCCATCTTCGCTGATTGAAAAGGAAGTGGTACAATGTTTGGAAAAATAAGAAATTTTCTCAAAGAAGTAAAAATTGAGCTGAAAAAGGTAGTATATCCTTCGAGAGATGAGGTCATTGGATCAACGAAAGTTGTTATTGTGCTCGTCATAATGGTAGCTCTATTCCTCGGAATGATTGATCTGCTGCTTACAAGAATAATTGCGATAGTAGTGAGGTAGATAAAATAATGGAAAAACTATGGTATGTAGTACACACGTACTCCGGCTTCGAGGACAAAGTAAAGACAATAATTGAGGACAATGTGAAGCGGAGAGGCCTCAGCGATAAAATTGGCCAGATTTTGATTCCTTCACAGAAAGTAATTGAACTCAAGTCAGGAAAGAAAAAAGAAAAAATAAAAAAGTTTTACCCCGGTTATATCCTTGTTGAAATGGAGCTGACCGACGAAACCTGGCACCTGGTAAGCAGCACCCCGAGAGTTACCGGTTTTGTTGGAGGTGAAAAACCATCTCCCCTGCCGCAGGAAGAAATTGATGTTATTGTGCAGCAGATCGAAGAAGGCCCGACACCAAGTGTTACCGTCCGCTTTGATAAAGGTGACAGCGTGCGTATACTGGAAGGTGCATTTGCCAATTTCAATGGATTTGTTGATGAAATTGACGAAGCTCACAATAAAATGCGGGTAATGGTTACCATATTCGGCAGACAAACCCCTGTTGAAGTTAACTTCCTGCAGGTGGAGCAGGCATAAATGACTGAAATTACAATGACCAATTCACAAATTCAACATGACCTGACAATGCCATATAACAAAAAAGGTCTACAGAATTTGGAATTCAATAATTTGGAGGAATAGATGGCACAAAAAGAGATAATGGCACTGGTTAAACTGCAGGTTCCGGCTGGAAAGGCAAACCCTGCTCCGCCCATAGGACCGGCCCTGGGCCCTCACGGCATCAATATAATGGATTTCTGTAAGGCCTTCAATGCACAGACACAGGCATTGGGAGACACAATTATTCCCTGTGTCCTTACCATATATAAGGACAGGTCTTTTACCTTTATTTTGAAGACCCCGCCTGCCTCTGAATTGATCAAGAAGGCAGCTGGCATAGTAAAAGGTTCGGGTGCGCCCAACAAAGAGAAAGTTGGATCGATTACCCTTGCACAGGTAAAGGAAATTGCAACAACAAAAATGCCCGACCTGAATGCGTTTGACGTTGAACGTGCCATGGAAACAATTAAAGGTACTGCCAGAAGCATGGGCATTGAAGTCAAAAATAATTGATATAAATCGGGGGAGTAATGAGCAAGAAACATAGGATCGCAAAAGAAAAGATAGATAAAAATCAGCAGTATGATATTACGGAAGCTGTTGGCCTGATGAAGGAACTGGTTCATACGAAATTTGATGAATCAGTGGACCTTGCAATTAACCTCGGCGTTGACCCGAGAAAATCAGACCAGATGGTCCGGGGAAGCGTTGCACTGCCTCATGGACTGGGGAAAAAAGTACGGGTACTGGTTTTTGCCAAAGGGGAAAAGAGCACGGAAGCTAAAGATGCCGGAGCTGATTTTGTCGGCGCGGAAGACCTTCTTGAAAAAATTCAGGGGGGATGGCTGGATTTCGATAAAGTAGTGGCCACGCCTGACCTCATGGGAATTGTGGGAAAACTGGGCAAAGTACTTGGCCCCAGAGGGCTCATGCCAAACCCGAAGTCAGGAACAGTGACCTTTGAAGTAGGAAAGGCGGTCCAGGATATTACCGCGGGCAGGGCAGACTACAGAACAGAAAAAGCAGGAGTTGTCCATGTCTCAATCGGTAAAATCTCTTTTGACCCGGACAAGCTCATTGATAATGCCAAAACAGTAATCAAGGCGCTGGAAAAGGCAAAGCCCGCAACGAGCAAAGGAAAGTATCTCAAGAAGATATCAATTTCCTCTACCATGGGGGTGGGTATTCCGATAAATGTGTCAAGTGTGGCACCTAACTGAGAAAAGATTAGGTGAGAACAGATAAAAAGCCCGGATATCCGGGCTGAATAAAGAGTAAAAATAAGTCAGAGACCGCAGGTGCAATTCCTATGGGATTGCTTAAACGTTTGCCAATGGCTGGCCTGCATAGACTGTGTATTGAATGAAAAGCAGTAGATACAGACTGAAGCAGACAGTGAGCTTCACGTATTTCTCCTGGCCTTCTTCTCATTTACACTGGGGTCTCCGATGTAAAGAAAGGGGTGAACAAGCTGAATAAGAACGAGAAAATCCAAGTAGTTTCAGAACTTCAGGAAAAATTCAAGAACGCCAAAGGCGTTGTCTTTACTGACTTTCGCGGCCTGAACGTTGAAGAGATGACCACGTTAAGAAATGAGCTGAGAACAGTCTCACTGGAGTACAAGGTCGTCAAAAACACGCTTGCCAAGAGAGCTACGGAAGGGACCGCGATAGAGAACTCGAAAGATGTTCTCGCCGGACCAATTGGAATCGCAATCGGATATGATGATCCTGTGCTTCTGGTTAAAAAAGTCCTGGATTTCAACAAAAGCAATAATAAGCTTGAAATAAAAGGCGCGGTAATTGAAGGCGGGACATGCTCTGTTGACCAGCTGAAAGCAATTTCAATACTGCCCTCCCGTGAAGTTCAGCTGTCCATGCTGGCTGGCGCAATGAACGCACCGGCAACGAAACTGGCAGGGTTAATGAATGCAACACTGACAAAGTTCATATATGCTCTTGAAGCATTAAAAAATCAAAAAGGAGATAGTTAAGAACATCCCGGACCGGGATTCTTTACTAATTTAAGGAGGATACAATGTCTGTAACTAAAGATCAGGTTTTAGAATTTATCGATACAATGACAATTCTGGAAATGTCCGAATTCATAAAGGAGTTTGAAGAGAGATACGGCGTCACTGCCGCGGCTCCGGTTGCTGTTGCTGCTGCAGGAGCACCCGCTGCAGGCGGAGAAGCTGCTGCCGCAGAGGAGAAGACAAGCTTTGATGTTGTGTTAACTGCTATTGGCGACAAAAAGATCCAGGTGATCAAGGCGGTAAGAGAGGTTACAAGCCTCGGTCTCAAGGAAGCCAAGGAACTTGTTGACAATGCTCCGAAGCCTGTTGCAACCGGGATTGCCAAGGATGAGGCTGACGCTATGAAAGCCAAACTTGAGGAACAGGGCGCTACAGTAGAATTAAAATAAAAACCATATAAGGGGTATGGAGACCAGGCCTGCGGGCAGGGATTCAAGGATTCAAGTGTAAAAGATTTATAATCTCCAGTTCACGCGAATCCTCGAACCCCGGGATCCTCCAATCCTCTTAAGTAAGGAGAGTTATGGCAGAGGGTTTAAGGTCAAGAAGAAATTTTGGGAAAATTCCACAAATACTGGCAATTCCCAATCTTATAGAGATTCAAAAGCGTTCTTTCGAGCGATTTCTGCAGGAGAGTGCTGCACCTGACAAAAGGGAAGAAAGCGGACTGCAGGCAGCCTTTAACAGCGTATTTCCGATCTTTGATTACAATGAAACCGCCTCCATTGAGTTTATGCAGTACATTTTAGGCGAGCCGAAGTATGCTTTGCGGGAATGCATAGATAAGGGCATTAACTTTGCCGCTCCGCTTAAAATACGGGTAAAACTCAACTTGTGGGAAAAAACTGAGTCAGGTGAAAAGAGGCTGCGTGAATCCAGGGAACAGGAGGTTTACCTTGGAGAGCTGCCTTTGATGACAGGCACAGGAACCTTTGTCATTAATGGTGTCGAGAGAGTCGTTGTCAGTCAGCTCCACAGGTCCCCCGGTATTCTCTTCAGCCATGATAAAGGAAAGTCCCAGTCTGGAGGAAAGGTAATATTCTCCGCCAGGATCATCCCTGCACGAGGTTCCTGGTTTGATTTTGAATTTGACTCCAAGGATACGCTCTATGTACGTATTGACCGCAGAAAAAAACTCCATGCCACTATTATCCTGAAAGCCCTCGGTTATTCAGAAGAGCAGATACTGAAGACATATTATCCGGTAGAAGAAATCAAGATGAAAAACGGGTCCGCAACACGAAGCGTATCCAATGTTCTGGTTGGGTTGAGAGCATTTGAAAATATCGTGGCCCCAAAAACCAAGGAAGTAATCATTAAAGAAGGCGGAAGAATAACAAAATCGGGCTTTAAAAAAATGGAGGCTGCCGGATTAAAAGAGATCCCCATAGCCAAGGAAGAACTCGTTGACAGAGTCACCGTAATGGACATTATTGATCCTGAAACAGGCGAGGTTATTCTTGAGAGCAACGAACAGATATCTGAAGAACTTGCTCAAAACATTATGTCCCTTAAAATCCCTTCTCTCCAGCTCCTTTTCATTGACGGCATTCGCTACCTCCCTTCCCTGAGAGACACGTTATTGCTTGATAAGGTAAGTACTACAGAAGAGGCGTTGGTAGAAATTTACAAGAAGCTCAGACCCGGAGAGCCGCCTTCAGTTGCGGACGCACGGTCACTTTTTGAGGGTCTGTTTTTTGATCCGAAACGATATGATCTGTCCGTGGTTGGACGGCTCAAACTGAACAAGCGCCTCAGGCTTGACGTGCCGTTGGAGACACGGGTATTAACAGACCAGGACATTATTGAAATCTTGAGATACCTGTTTGACCTGAGAGCGGGCAAAGGGGAAATCGATGATATCGACCACCTTGGAAACAGGAGGGTCAGGGCAGTGGGAGAGCTCCTTGAGAATCAGTTCAGAATCGGGCTGGTCAGAATGGAACGGGCGATCAAGGAGAAAATGACCCTTACAGAACTTGAAGAGGCAATGCCCCATGACATTATTAATGCAAAGCCCGTAATCGCCGTAATAAAAGAATTCTTCGGCTCCAGTCAGCTGAGTCAGTTTATGGACCAGACAAATCCGATGTCCGAGATTACCCACAAGAGGCGTTTAAGCGCCCTCGGGCCAGGGGGATTAACACGGGAACGGGCCGGATTCGAGGTGAGAGATGTTCACCCCACGCATTACGGCAGAATCTGTCCTGTAGAGACTCCTGAGGGCCCCAACATCGGTCTCATAACATCCCTTGCTTCATATGCAAGAGTTAATGATTTTGGCTTCATAGAATCTCCCTACAGAAAAGTCAAAAACGGAAAGGCCACGGATGAAATTGAATACCTCTCGGCCATTGATGGAGAAAACCTCATCATTGCCCAGGCAACGTCCCCCATGGATCAAAAGGACAACCTGGTCGGTGATACCGTGTCCGCAAGGGTCGGTGGAGACTTTAAACTGGTAAACCCCGATGAGGTCCAGTTTATGGACGTTTCACCAAAGCAGGTGGTAAGCATATCAGCTTCCCTGATTCCGTTCCTTGAAAACGATGATGCGAACAGGGCCCTCATGGGTTCCAACATGCAGCGGCAGGCGGTACCGCTTCTTCATACAGACGCGCCCAGAGTCGGAACCGGCATAGAAGATGTCGCGGCAAGAGATTCAGGTGTTTTGATAACCGCGAAGAGGCCGGGCATCATTGAGTCTGTGGATGCCTCCAGGATTCTTGTCCGTTGTGATGACGGCGGGGCCGATGTCTATAATCTTGTTAAATTCTACCGTTCTAACCAGGCTACCTGCATAAACCAGAAACCTGTTGCCAATCCCGGTGACAGAGTCGTAAAAGGCCAGGTTATCGCAGACGGCCCTGCAACGGATAAAGGGGAACTTGCCCTTGGACAGAACGTGCTCGTGGCTTTTATGCCCTGGGGAGGCTACAACTTTGAGGACGCTATCATTATCAGTGAGCGTCTGGTAAAAGAAGATGTATATACCTCGATACATATTGAAGAGTTCACCATAGAAGCACGGGAAACAAAACTTGGCCCTGAAGAGATAACACGGGACATTCCAAATATTGGAGAAGAGGCCTTAGCTGATCTTGACGACAGCGGAATCATCAGGACAGGCGCCCAGATCAAACCGGGAAACATTCTTGTCGGCAAGGTCACGCCAAAGAGCGAGACCCAGCTTACCCCTGAAGAAAAGCTCCTGAGAGCGATATTCGGAGAAAAAGCGGAAGAGGTCAGAGAGAACTGTCTGTATGTGCCCCCGGGAATTGAAGGCACAATCCTGGATGTCAAAGTTTTTACGAGAAAGGGTGTGACAAAGGACAATCGGACACAGAGCATTGAAGAAGACAAGAGGACTGATCTCCAGAGAACCCTTGACGATGAAACAAGGATCATACAAGAAAACAGCTATAGCAAAATTCGGAAGCTGATCGTAAATGAGAAACTCTCTGAAGATCTGAAAATCACCGGAATTACAGGCACACTCTGTGAAAAAGGGAAAAAGCTGACCGATAAAATGCTTGAAAGCATACCGAACAGCTCCCTTCGCAAAGTGAGGATCGCTGACCTGAAAAAGAAGGAACAGGTCAAAATGATTGAAGATGACATAACAAAACAGATTAAGCATCTGGAGAGCATTCATGAGAGAAAACTTGATCAGTTCAAAAAGGGAGATGAGCTTCCTCCGGGAGTTCTGAAAATTGTAAAGGTATACGTTGCCATGAAGAGAAAGATCCAGGTTGGCGACAAGATGGCCGGGAGACATGGGAACAAAGGTGTAATTTCCATTGTCGTTCCGGAGGAAGATATGCCGTACACACCGGATGGAACTCCTGTGGACATCATACTCAACCCTCTCGGAGTGCCTTCGCGTATGAACGTTGGACAGATACTTGAAACACACCTTGGCTGGGCAGCAAAGACCCTGGACTTATATGTCTCAACACCGGTATTTGAAGGTGCTACAGAAAGTGAGATCAAAGGCCTTCTGCATGAGGCTGGCCTGCCTGAAAGAGGGCAGATTACCCTCTATGACGGAAAATCCGGCGAACCGTTCCAGAAGCCTGTTACCGTGGGGGTAATGTATATAATGAAACTCCACCATCTTGTAGATGACAAGATTCACGCCAGGTCGATCGGGCCGTACTCTCTGGTTACGCAGCAACCCCTGGGAGGTAAAGCACAGTTCGGCGGACAGCGGCTTGGAGAAATGGAGGTCTGGGCCCTGGAGGCTTATGGCGCTGCCTATACACTGCAGGAATTCCTCACAGTCAAGAGTGATGACGTAGCAGGAAGGGCACGGGTTTATGAGGCCATTGTGAAGGGTGACGCAAACCTCGAACCTGGAGTACCGGAATCATTTCATGTGTTGATAAAGGAACTTCAGAGCCTTGGACTGGATGTGGACCTTCTGGAGGAAAAACCATTACCAAAGCGCAAAGACGGTGATGACAAGAAAAAATCCGCTTCAAAGGCAAAGGCGTAGATTATTAAAAAAATAAAAGACATTGGATTGATGGAGAAACAGATGAGCGGCTGCAACAGCAGAGCCGCTTCTCCAACACTCCTGTACTCCAGTACTCCATTCACAATAAATGGGAGGAAAATTTAGTGGAAGATATCTATTCAATATTTGAAAAGCCGAAGAACCCGACGGAGTTTGAGGCTATTAAAATCCGGCTTGCATCGCCTGAGAAGATCAGGGCATGGTCCTACGGAGAAGTAAAGAAACCTGAAACCATCAACTATCGTACATTTAAGCCTGAACGGGACGGACTTTTCTGTGCCAAGATCTTCGGGCCGGTAAAAGACTGGGAATGCATATGCGGCAAGTATAAGAGAATGAAGCACAGAGGAGTTGTCTGTGACAAGTGCGGAGTTGAGGTTATACAGGCAAAATCGCGCCGGGAGCGGCTGGGGCATATCGAGCTCGCAACCCCTGTGGCACACATATGGTTTCTCAAGGGAATTCCTTCCAGAATCGGAACTCTTCTTGACATGACCATGCGCCAACTCGAAAAAGTACTGTACTTTGAAAGTTACATAGTCGTAGACCCGGGTGAAACCAACCTGAAAGAGAGAGAGCTGTTTACTGATGAAGAGTACAGAAAACAGATTCAGGAATTCGGCGACAAATTCAAGGCCGGAATCGGCGCTGAAGCGATAAAAGAGCTCCTTCGCGGTATTGACCTTGATGCCCTTGCCAAGGAGCTGAGAGCAAAAATCCAGGCTTCAACATCACTTGGCGTAAAGAGAAAACTTACGAAACGACTGCGGGTGGTAGAGGCCTTCAGAAAGTCCGGAAATAACCCCGAATGGATGATTCTTGATGTAGTCCCTGTGCTTCCGCCTGATCTTCGTCCCCTGGTACCCCTTGAAGGCGGCAGGTTCGCAACATCCGACCTGAATGACCTGTACAGAAGGGTAATAAACAGAAACAACAGGCTGAAAAGACTGATGGAGCTTAACGCGCCAAGTGTGATCATTCGGAATGAAAAAAGAATGCTCCAGGAGGCGGTTGACGCCCTCTTTGACAACGGCAGACGGAGCCGCGTGCTCAAGGCAGCCACAAAGAGACCTTTGAAATCGCTCAGCGACATGATTAAGGGAAAGCAGGGCCGCTTCAGACAGAACCTTCTTGGAAAAAGAGTGGATTACTCGGGACGTTCTGTTATTGTTGTCGGACCGGAGCTCAAGCTTCACCAGTGCGGGCTTCCAAAAACCATGGCGCTTGAACTGTTTAAGCCCTATATATTCAGCAAGCTCGAGGAAAAAGGCTATGTAACAACTATCAAGGCTGCCAAGAAAGTTGTTGAGCGAGGTGAGGACATTGTCTGGGACTGTCTTGACGAAGTAATCAGGGAGCACCCTGTTCTGCTCAACCGTGCACCGACCCTTCACCGCCTCGGCATGCAGGCATTTGACCCGGTTCTTGTGGAAGGCAAGGCCATCAGGCTGCACCCTCTGGTCTGTACCGCGTTTAACGCAGACTTTGACGGTGATCAGATGGCAGTTCATGTTCCCTTGTCTATCGAGGCCCAGATCGAGGCGCGGGTGCTCATGATGTCAGTAAACAACGTCTTGAGCCCTGCAAGCGGAAAACCGATCGCAACGCCAACGCAGGACATGGTCCTTGGAATTTATTTTCTTACCAAAATAAGAACAGGGGTGAAAGGCGAAAACAGACTCTTTTCAGGTCCTGAAGAAGTGCGGATTGCCTATGACGCAGGCGTGGTGGATGAACATGCGAGTATCAGGGTCAGGATAAACGCTGAGATTGTCGATACGACAACAGGGCGAATTATCCTTGGTGAGATTCTGCCAGAGGGTATTTCCTTTTCCATGATAAACAAAGTCATGACAAAGAAGGAAGTAGGAAAATTGATCGAGTTCTGCTACAAGAGACTTGGCAGAAAAGCAACGGTCATTTTTCTGGATAACATAGAGAAGCTGGGATTCAAGTACGCCACATCTTCAGGCAACTCCATATGTATTGACGATATGCACATACCGACCAAAAAGACAGCGCTTATCACAGAAGCGGAGAAGGAAGTACTTGATGTCCAGCAGCAGTATGCGGACGGTCTCATAACAAACGGTGAGCGCTACAACAAGGTCATCGATATATGGGCTGATGTTACAGAGAAGATTGCTGACGCCATGATGAAAGAGCTCGGTGCTGAAGGAGTAAAGGACATCACGAAAATAAGCGCGGAGGACCTTGCGGAGCGGCGTTCCTTTAATAACATTTACATGATGGCTGATTCCGGTGCGCGAGGCTCTGCAGCACAGTTGAGGCAGCTTGCCGGGATGAGAGGTTTGATGGCAAAGCCTTCCGGAGAAATTATCGAAACACCGATCACCGCTAATTTCAGGGAAGGACTGACGCCGCTGCAATACTTCATATCAACCCACGGAGCCAGAAAAGGCCTGGCTGACACTGCTTTGAAGACAGCAAATTCAGGGTATCTGACCAGAAGGCTCGTTGATGTTACCCAGGATGTCATTATCAGGCAACATGATTGCGGAACAATGCAGGGTATCCCATTAACCAGTCTTCTCGAAGGCGGCGAGATTATAGAAGCCCTCGATGAGAGGATTTACGGCAGAACAATAGCTGATGACATAATTGATCCGATTACAAATGAAACTATCGCCAAGAGAGGCATTGAAATCGATGACGCTCTGGCAGAAGAGATTACGAGCGCCGGTATTGACAGAGTAGTTATCCGCTCGGTTCTGACCTGTGAGGCCGAGGTCGGGGTTTGCAGAAAATGCTACGGCAAAGACCTTGGCAGAGGAGGAAGCGTGGAACTGGGAGAGGCTGTCGGGATCATTGCCGCGCAGTCTATCGGAGAACCGGGAACTCAGCTTACCATGAGAACCTTCCATATCGGTGGAACCGCTACAAGGCTCGTGGAGCAGACAGTCCTTGAAGCCAAGAACAGCGGTACAGTGAAGTTTATTGACCTGTCTACTGTTAAGGACCGTGTAGGCGAACTTGTTGTGATGAACCGTAACGGCAGTATTGCAATCACTGACGAAAAGGGCAGAGAAAGAGAAAAATACTCTGTTGTATATGGTGCAAAGCTGAAAGTGAAAAACAAGAAGAAAGTAGAAGCGGGCCAGCTCCTCGTTGAGTGGGACCCCTATTCTCTCCCCATTATTACTGAAGTAGGTGGAAGAATCGCTGTTGGTGATCTCGTTGAAGGTGTTTCTGTCAAGGAAGAAGTGGATGAAGTCACGGGACTTGCCCACAAAGTGATTGTGGAATATCCCGCTCACATGAGACCAAGAGTCTCGGTGAAGGATGAAAACGGAAAGGCAACGTTGAGAATTCCGGGAAGCAATGCTCTGGCTCGTTACCTCCTGCCTTCAGGATCTCACGTTCTTGTGGACAAGGGCACTATTGTTCATCCGGGAGACATTATCGCGAAGATTCCGCGGGAAACAACAAAAACCAAAGACATTACCGGTGGTCTGCCAAGAGTTGCCGAGCTGTTTGAGGCAAGAAAACCAAAAGAGCAGGCCATTGTCAGTGAAATCGATGGAACCGTCGAGTTTAAAGGCTTCCACAAGGGTATGCGGGTAGTGAATGTCAAAGGGGCAGCAGATACGAGAGAATATCTTATCCCCAAGGGCAAGCATTTAAGCGTTCATGAAAACGACTGGGTAAGAGCTGGTGAGGCTCTCATGGACGGGTCAATCAATCCGCACGACATTCTCGAAATACTCGGGCCGAACGAACTCCAGAGGTATCTCGTAGACGAAGTTCAGAAAGTGTACAGACTCCAGGGAGTCGCGATTAATGACAAACATATTGAGGTCGTTGCCAGGCAGATGATGAAAAAGTTAAAAATTGAAGATGCGGGAGACACGGAATTTCTTGTTGGTGAACAGGTTGATAAACTCAACTTTGAAAAAGAAAATAGACGCGTTCTCAAGGAAAAAGGCAAACCTGCTCAAGCACAGCCAATCCTCCTGGGAATCACCAAGGCATCTCTCTCTACGGACAGCTTCATCTCGGCAGCTTCATTCCAGGAGACTACCCGGGTCCTGACTGAAGCGGCGATTAACGGTGTTCAGGATGACCTGAAAGGACTTAAAGAAAATATCATCATGGGAAGGCTTGTTCCTGCGGGCACAGGTACTGACATGTACAAAGACACATTTGTAGGCGACAAAAAAGCACTCAGCGAAGCAGCTGAATAGTTACATGAACAGCCAAAAAAGCCGCAACTGATAAGGTTGCGGCTTTTTTATTTGCATTTTTTCATATGCCGTGGTCTGCCGAAAAACAAATCCTGTAGCCAAAGAGCCGATTAATTCTATATAATAAGCCGTGAATATTAAAAGAAAACTTGTATATCCGATTGTTCTCATTATGATCGTAATTGCCTACGGAACGATTGGATACATGTTCGTAGAAGGTTGGAGTTTCTTCGATTCATTCTACATGACTATAATTACCCTTACCACGGTTGGCTACGAAGAGGTCCACCCCATGAGCGGGTCAGGAAAAATGTTTTCTATCGTCCTGATGCTCTCGGGAGTGGGAACGATGTTCTACGCCCTTGGAGTAGGAGCACAAGTGCTTCTTGAGGGAGAAATCAGAGAAATACTGGGGAGGAAAAGATTGAGTAAAAAAATTGAGAAATTGAAGAACCACTATATTGTGTGCGGTTTTGGGAGGATGGGCAGCATTATTTGCAACGAATTGATGCAAAACAAAAGTCCTTTTGTCGTGATTGAGGCAGACCCGGAAATTGTTGCGACCATGGACGCTGACATGCTTGCGCTTCAGGGTGATGCCACCCAGGACTCGGTCCTGAAACAGGCTGGAATTGATAAGGCAAAAGGACTTATTTCAGTGCTCGCATCAGATGCGAACAACCTGTATGTCGTCCTCTCGGCAAGGGGACTGAATCAGAACCTCAGAATTGTTGCCCGTGCAAGCGATGAGGGAGCCGAGCAGAAGCTTGAGCGCGCCGGTGCCGACAGTGTCGTCTCCCCGTATTTCATCGGGGGCCTGCGGATTGCCCACACACTGATAAAACCGGCAGTTGTTGATTTTATCGAATTTGCCACGAGGAGCGATAACTTAGAACTTCA
>CAMYND010000071.1 GCA_947259645.1 Thermodesulfovibrionia bacterium
TAAAACATAATTTAATTAAAGGTATATCCGGCAGAAGGAATATAGTTGTTGAGTACGAGGGAGGAGAAATTGGAGACATTGGTCTCAGGGTATCTGATGTAGCACCGCTGAATGAAGGGGAACGAGTAATTATATTTTTGCGAGTCGGAAAGAGCGAAAAAGATGGAGAAGTATTCCATGTTGTGGGTAAAGGTCAAGGTAAATATGTAATTGGTGATGATGGCATTGCAAGAAAAGGCAGGTTTTCTGTCATAGAAGGAGAAGAACTCATCGACAATAACATTCCAGTAAATGAATTGATTGATAAAATAAAAAGGCATAGTTATTAAGATATGAAATTCATTACATGTTCGGTTTTTATTTTAGTCACCCTTATATGGACTTCAAGCATCTTCGGATATGGAGTTTGCACAACGGAAGGCGGAAAAGAAATAAAATGGCAAAATCCAGATGCAACCTATTTAGTAAATAATTCTGGTGGGCCATCAGGGAGTATTGGAGCCCTCCTGGAAGGTATGCAGCCGTGGACAGATGTAGCAACGTCCGAGTTTGTGTTTGACTATGGGGGCACCACATCAAGTACAGCACATGGTGAGAATGACGGAGCAAATATTGTCACATTTGGAAGTCTCCCGGTGGGAACATTAGCTGAAAATAGGTTTTGGTTTAGAACTTCGCCTCCACCTCGAGAAGGGGAAATCCTTGACAGTGATATCCGGTTTAATACCTATTACACTTGGAACACAACAGGTTCTTCTGGCACATATGATCTGCAAAATGTCGGGACCCATGAGCATGGTCATTCTCTCTGTTTAATTGATTTATATAGTGGTACAGATTCTGAGAAAACGATGTATGGGTCTGCCTCATCTGGTGAGACCAAGAAGCGAACATTAGAACAAGATGACATTGATGGCATTACATATTTGTACACTTGTCCGAATCTTCCCTCTAGAATAGAAGGAACAAATAATGAGTATGATTTTCTCCAGGATGCATATGATAACACTCCAAACTTGGGTACTTTTCAGAGCCAGGCAACGGCCTTTGTCGAAAATCTTCTCATTGATATAAATAAAACAGTCTATGTAAAGGCTGGATATGACTGCAGCTATTCCAATAATATTCTAAAATCAACGATTAATGGAGATATTAATCTAACTGATGGCATGTTGACTCTTGAGAGCGGAACCTTAGAGATTCAGTAAATTGGTTTTCTTCAGAGTGCCTTGTCTAATTCCAATTCTCTTTTTCTCACTTTCTGCCACCAATCCTTAATATCAGAGTCTTTAGAAAATATTCATTATTAGATGCAACCTTCATATTAGATAGCATCAACCTCTGATGATAACCGGAACAAAGTGTGGTTTTCCGGTGTTTGCTGCATTGAAACGATTATCTGTAGTGGTTCTTAAAGCCCATTCCTGAGGATACTCCCCTCTTATCAATGAATCATGGTCAGTCTGTTTTTCATTGACTTTTCCCTCTTATCTTCATTTTCACAGATCAAATTCATAGCAAGATAACTTACAGAAAGAAAGGATAGAAATATGATGTAACGACTATAAAATGAGATTGTCCCACCCTCACTCTCTTTGCAATTTGAATCTTCGTTAATTGAAATATCTGTGGCATGTAATAGCTTATTAGTAAGAAAACCGATATGTACGCTATAATTGTCTTTATATATTACTCACACTGATACATCAAGGATCTTATGAATAAAAAATATCTTCATCTCCTCATTGGTCTGGTTCTTATTGTTTTATCATTATTTTATGCTTTTAGAGGAGTATCGCTGAATCAACTGGGAAATGCTTTGAAGGCTGTGAACTATATTTATCTTTTACCTGCGTTACTTTTGGTTGTTCTAAGTTATTTACTACGGGCTATTCGGTGGCGTTACATTCTACACTCTATAAAAGAAGTAAAGACGACCAGCCTGATTTCTCCGCTGATTGTTGGTTATATGGGGAATATGCTTCCAGCCAGAGCAGGTGAATTTATACGTGCATACCTTCTCAGCAAGAAGGAAAACATAAGCTTTAGTTCCTCATTTGCTACTATTTTTATAGAGAGAGTATTTGATTTATTCGTGGTACTGATGCTTCTCGTATTGTCTTTACAACTCATGCCCGATTCCTTTATTTCAGGTGATTTGGACGCTCAACAACAACTGATGGAGAAGGTAATGGTATTTGGCAAAATAAGTCTGATGTTATGCATTTTCATTTTTATTTTTTCGGCGTTCCTGCAGTTTAAAAATGACTGGGCCATGAAACCTGTAGAACTGTGCATTAAACCATTGCCCCAGAAGTGGAAGAACAGGATTCTCGATATTATCAACTCCTTTACTGAGGGACTTAAAATAATCAGAGACAAAAAAGGATTCTTAGCCACAATTTTTCTTTCTATTCTCATATGGATGACATTTGTTTTGACACATTACCCTCTCTATCTGGCTTTTGGTATAGAAGACAATCTACCGGTACTATCTTCACTGGTGATACTATGCGTCACCGTTACTATTTTCATTACCTTAGCCCCCACCCCAGGATTTCTCGGATCATATCAATTGGGATGTGTCGCTGCACTGCATGGAATATTTGGTATCCAAAAGGCAGTAGCTTTAAGTTACGGCATCGTAGCATGGCTTGTATCTATGGGGTTTACCGTCATTGTTGGAGCCTGCTACGCCGTTAAGGAAAACCTCTCCTTGAGTGATATATCAAAAGAAAAAGACAAATTAAAGTAAGCACATCTTTTGAATTGATAAAAGTTGAGTGTTTATAGGTTTTTATCGGTAATCTCCGAACTGTTTCAATACTGAAGATAATATGATGAAATCGTTTTTTACCAGCCTCATCAGCCCTGACGATAAATATGATATATCCTCAATTTCAGAATCTTTCGGATTCCTTGATAAGTAAGATAAACCTTCAGGTCTTACAGCAACAAATTCTGACAATAACCGATTTAAGCCATCAGTAAAATCCGCTTATTAAATCTAATCCATTAACGATATGACTTCCTGTAACCATAGCAAACTAATACTATTATCTCCTCATATCAAAAAAAAGTTGCGATGCCGGCATTGTCATTTGATAATCACTGCTGATGAACTTGGGGCCAGTTATTGTCCAGAGTGTTTTGAGGTAAACAGTACAAAGCGATATGACTTTGAGGAAATCGCTGAGACAAAAGAAATATCAACACAATACAGATGCGAAGATTGTGGAGTCATCATCAAGGGTGATTAGGCACATCGCATTCTCCCCAAATGAGAATAGAGCATTGTCAAAGGTCAATATTCATACTAAAGACCGTTAGGTTATGTGTTTAAACAGAAACTTTACTTATTCATCATATCAAGAAAGTCCTGGTTACTTTTTGTCCCATGCATCTTGTCAAGCAGGAATTCCATACTTTCCACAGTGCTGAGGGAGTGCAGGACTTTTCGCAGGATCCACATGCGCTGCAACATCTTTTTGTCGACAAGAAGCTCTTCTTTTCTGGTTCCTGACGCATTGATATTTATCGTCGGGAATATTCTCTTGTCAACGAGTTTTCTGTCGAGGTGGAGTTCCATGTTACCCGTACCTTTGAACTCTTCAAAGATAACATCGTCCATCCTGCTGCCGGTATCAACAAGGGCTGTTGCCAGGATTGTAAGGCTTCCGCCTTCCTCTATATTCCGTGCGGTACCAAAAAACCGTTTCGGTTTTTGGAGTGCATTTGAATCCAGTCCGCCGGAGAGAACTTTTCCGCTGGCCGGTATGACAGCGTTGTAGGCACGTGCAAGCCGGGTAATTGAATCGAGGAGTATAACGACATTCTTGCTTGTTTCAACAAGCCTTTTTGATCTCTCTATAACCATTTCAGCAACCTGAAGGTGTCTCTGGGGGGGCTCATCAAAGGTTGAGCTAATAATTTCAGCATCAACCTGCCGTTTCCAGTCAGTAACTTCCTCAGGCCTTTCATCAATGAGCAGCACGATAAGATGGGCTTCAGGATGGTTCTTCTTGATGGCCTTTGCAATAGATTGAAGCAGGACTGTTTTACCTGTTCTCGGCGCTGCAACAACCATTCCTCGTTGCCCCATACCGATGGGTGTGACAAGCCCCATCACTCTTGTGGACATATCATCCTTGTTATGCTCGAGATTAATAGCTTCAGTGGGATAGTAGGGGGTAAGGTTATCAAAGAGCGGCCTTTCAATGCTTTCGTCAGGAGGCTCGTGATTAACAGCTTCAACCTTAAGAAGGGCAAAGTACCGCTCACTTTCCTTAGGGGGCCGAATCTGGCCTGTTACCAGGTCTCCGGTGCGGAGGTTGAAACGCCGTATCTGCGAAGGAGAGACATAAATATCATCAGGACCGGGAAGGTAACTATAATTAGGAGAGCGGAGAAAACCAAATCCGTCAGGGAGGATTTCGAGCACGCCCTGACCGAATATCAAACCTGTTTTTTCAGTCTGAGCCTGCAAAATAGCAAAAATAAGATCCTGCTTCCTTAAGCCTCTTGCCCCTTCAACACTAAGAGTTTTAGCCATTTTTGTGAGCTCATCAATAGTCTTTTCCTTGAGGTCAGTAATGTTCATACCTGCTCCTAAATTTTTGCTTTTATTAGCCATAGAATTATAACGTCCTTTTTTTGTGGGATTATATTTACCTTGAAATAAACTTTCGGAGGTTTTAACTTTTCTGATTTAACAGTATTGTTAAAGCTGAACAGTTAAACAAATAGTAAACAAGTTTTCTATTTTTGTCAATACTAAAAGAGGCGGACAGTTTTTTTTGTGCGTAATAGCCCGGTTTTTACATTAAATATCTTTATATACGTATGACTTACTCATGTTGATTTTTAAAATAATCTTTGTAACAATAGAGTGCGATGGCTGATATAACCAGTAACGAAGTAGTAGTGTTTATAACCGCCCCCAATGAGAATGAGGCAGCAGAGATTGCACGGGTCCTGGTTGAATCACGGCTGGCCGCATGCGTAAATATCGTAAAGAATATTCGCTCCATCTACTCGTGGGAGGGAAATATTGAGGACGAATCCGAGGTTCTTATGGTGGTCAAAACCACGAAAGATCTCTTCAGCTCTCTTGCGGATAAAGTGAAAGAGCTGCACACATATGATGTGCCGGAAATAATAGCACTTCCCGTGGTTGACGGGCATCAGGACTATCTTAAATGGATTCATGATTCAACAGGGTAAATTTATGGTATGGAGGTTTCGAAATAATTATGAAAGATAAGTCAGTAGAAAATCTTGACAGTTCATTAGATGGATATAAAGACAAAATCCTGGAGGTCAACAAGGGATGGCTTGAGTGGGACAAAGACCTCATTTTTAATGTCCGGACCCAGATGGGGTATGAAATAGAGTTTGATGCCAACCTCCAGTGGGGGTGTGCTCCGACAGAGGCGCTGCTGGCGAGTGTAGCAGGGTGTATGGCAATAGATGTTTTTTTCTTTCTGAAAAAGATGCATGCTGACATTACAAGCTTTAAGATTGATTTTTCCGGTGTTCGGAAACCAGACCCGCCGCAATACTATAAATCCATTGATCTGCAGATTAAAGTCAACGGTGAAGGGCTCACTCCCAAAAAGCTTGACCGGGCCATATCCCTCTCACATGACAAGTATTGCTCAGTCTATAATGCCCTTCGCAAGGACATAGAGGTAACGGTGGGCTACAAACTCAATGAGGATTAGCCGGCTGCGCCGCACTCCTTTTTTAGCCAATCCTTGAGCTTCTCTGATAACGGACACATGCCCTGAATGCATTCTGCTGCTTCACAGTTCATGGCATCCTTCAGCAAGTCCTCGGGGACTTCATAGGTATAGCCGACAGTCTTGCTCACGATGCGTTTAAGCATCATAATTACAAGAGCAGGCTTTTCAAGGACATTTTCTACATAGAGCATGTATCCGTGAGTCAGGTCTGCTGGTTGATCACCAGGACCGCTTTTGGGATCAAGAAATATGACCGGGGTTATATCCCATCTTATGTCATCGACAAAGGCTTTGCTATTTTTTATTTTGTCAAAACTGACCTGTTCCATGGTTCTATTATAATAAAAAAACTTCTATTTTGTTTATAATGTTACAAAAACAAAGGAGCCCTGTCATGAGTTGTCTTTTCTGCAAGATTATAAGCAAAGAAATACCGGCAAAAACTGTTTATGAAGATGACACTGTCATGGCCTTTGAGGACCTCAATCCCCAGGCACCGGTGCATATCCTCATTATTCCCAAAAAACATATAGCAACTTCTCTTGATATTTCAGATGAGGACAATGAGCTTATCGGTCTCCTCTACCAGGCCGCAAACAGGATTGCGCGGGACAAAAAGGTAGCGGATAAGGGTTTCAGAACGGTCATGAACTGCAACAGGGAAGCAGGTCAGACGGTTTTTCATATTCACCTCCACCTTCTCGCGGGCAGGGCAATGCAGTGGCCGCCGGGGTAATCCCGCTACCCATGGCAAAACAAAAACAGCCCAATGACAGAGTGCTGCATGATATTTATAATCTCCTTTTCAGGCACTTCGGCCCCTTGAAATGGTGGCCCGGGGACTCCCCTTTTGAAATAGCTGTCGGCGCCATATTAACGCAAAACACGAACTGGACAAATGTAGAGAAGGCGATTGCGAACTTAAAAAAAGAGAATGTTTTAGATGTTTCATCCTTAGACGAGATGAACAGTCGCCGCCTTGCTTCCCTGATTAAACCCGCAGGCTACTTTAATGTAAAAACAAAACGGTTGAAAAACTTTTTCACCCTGCTTCGAGGCCGTTATCAGGGCAGTATGGAAAACATGAAAGCGGAAAATGTATCCGGTCTCAGGGAAGCGCTCCTTGAAGTTAATGGTATCGGCCCTGAAACAGCGGATTCAATTCTCCTGTATGCTCTCGATAAGCCGATTTTTGTTATAGATGCCTATACCAAAAGAGTTTTGCAGAGACATGCTGTGGCCCAGGAAGAAATGACCTACCATGAACTTCAGGACCTGTTTCACCAGAACCTGAAGCGTGATATTCGATTATTTAATGAGTATCATGCCCAGTTTGTTATGCTGGGAAAAGAGTACTGTAAACCGAAACCGCGATGTGAAAAATGCCCCCTGAATGGAATGAGACCGATACTGGTCCCATGAAGAGCGCTTATTGTAACAGGTGAAAAAAAGAGTTCTTTATACAGCGCCTCTGGGTGCAAGAAACAGGCGAGACGTGCTCTTCAGCGAGATTGTTTCGCACCATCCGGGGAACGACTATTCTTCGGTGCTCTATCTGGTCCCCAATACTGTTGCCGCTTCCGCGGCCAGAAGCCGATTTTATTCTTATCTTCAGCACCATTGTCATAAGTCAGCATTTATTCCTTTTCAGTTTTTGACGGTCAAACAGTTTTCCGGAAGGCTTTATGAGGCCTTTGGCTCGGAGAGCATCATTTCTGACAGGATGAGAGCGCTCCTGATTTCAGTGATTCTGAAGGACAATAACATTGGTTTTGCTGCCACGCTGGCTGACCTGTACAGGAAGGTGAGACACTACATTCCTGAGAGAACGATTGGACAGGTGAAAGAAGAGATTAAAAATCTGATTTTTGAAGAGAGGGCATTATCCAGGGCGGTCAGGGCGTTGGAAACACTTGAGATATATGAAGGTGAAATGAGACAAAAGGGCATTGTAGACCAGGAAGGCGTGCTGGCAAAAACTGCTGAATTGTTAAAGGACGATGCCTGGAAAACAGTGTATCCCGCAACAACCCTTGTGATTGAAGGCTTTTTTGATCCCACGCCTCTTGAGATGACAGTCATGGGCGCACTTATGGATAACGCGGACACAGTATATATGCTGGCCGAAGAACATGCCGGTATTATCAACTATGTGCATTCGCAGAAGAAGGGTTTCAGGGCTAATAAACTTGATGCACCCGGGATGAGACAAAAGGCAGGGTATCACTCCTATCCTTCGATCGAAGATGAGGTCGAAGGAATTGCCCGGACTATAAAGAAATGCATTCTTGACGGGATCAAGCCCTGGGAAATTACCCTCTGCTTTCCCTCACTGGCAAAGTACCTTCCGATCGTCAAAAGGGTAAGTAAAAAATTTGGGCTCCCCGTGAGCATTGGGCAATACAGGTTAACGTCAACCAGTCCTTTCATGGCTATCGATGCGATGATCTCTTCTCTTGAAAGTGACTATTCGAGAAACGATTTCCTCTCTTTTCTCACTTCCTCCTGCTTCTCCGGCATTCCTGCCGTTGTAAGAGAGCGTGCCCTGAGATACTCATACATGGCCGGGGTTGTTAAGGGAAAAGAGTCCTGGCTTTCCATTCAAGAGACAATGCTTCATTCCCCGAGAGATTCTATCTCAGCTGAAGAGAAACAGGTCATCACCGAATTTCAGGCCGGAGTAACAGGTATTCTCACGGTATTCGAATCAATAAAAGGAGAGAAAGAACCCCTCTCTTTTATAAACGCCTTTGAATCAGCGCTCTCAAAGTTCGGGTTCTTCGATGTATCCAAAAATCCTGAAACAGCGGACCAGACCCCTCAAATAGTAGCAAAGATCAGCCGCCAGCTGGAAGAATTCAGACGTTTCGAAGGTTTTTTCAGCAGTGGCGAACTTACTGCAAATGGTTTCCTCGTTTACCTGAAATACCTGCTTTCAGACATTCAGGGTTCGGAAGAGAACAGGGATGGAATAAAGATCAGCTCTTTTGAGCATGCCGCAAGCTCTGAGGCAAAGGCGATTTTTTTTGGCGGTCTGATTGAAGGTGACTTTCCTTCCAGGCCGGGAATAGATCCTGTACTGCCCGAAAAGGTGAAGAAAGAGCTGGGCCTGCCCTATCTGGACTATTACCTGAAAAGACAGAAGCGTTATTTTTTAAGACTTTTGAATATTTCATCCAGAGACCCCTTTTTTTCCTGTCCCTCTGCTGACGGTGAAAAGATTTTTTTGCCTTCCCCCTTTCTTGACTGGGAGCAAAAGATTCCCCTGCCTGAGTTGAATATATTTTCAGAGGAAGAGTCCCTTATCCGGGAGGGAACTCTACAGCAGAGATATCACCATTCAGGCCAGAGCTGCGAGGCAAAGTTCCTCTCGAGCGACAAAGGAGGTTGGCTTTTGCGCCGCAGGACAGAAATTATGGCAAAGAATTTTATCAGTGTGACTGATATTGATTATTACAGGAGGTGTCCGCTCCGCTATTACATAGAGAAAGTTCTGTCCCTGGAAGTGACCACCCCGCCCCGGTTTGAAGTCGAGGCGCGGTTGTGGGGAAACCTTGCCCACAGGACTATGGAATATGTATTCAGCGCGGGTGATACAGATATTGAAGGACTCGAAGAAAAGATCATGAAGGGGTTGGAAAAAAGCCTGCGGCAGTTTCCCATAGGGGATTTCTGGTCAAAGGTGGCGAAAGAAATATTTATTAATCTGCTGCCGGCACTGAAAGCGCAGGAGGCAGACATGAGGATGGAGGGATATGTCCCGATCAAGACAGAGGAGAAATTGAGGGCTGATTTTGACGGACTTAAGCTCAAAGGGAAAGTAGACAGGATAGACAGAAAGGCAGAGACGCAGTCGATACGACTAAACTCCGGCACAGAGGCACAGGGCATGACACCGAACCCGGGAGGAGCTGTGATTCTTCTGGACTATAAAACCGGTAACGTAGACCGGAACAGTCTGCAGCTGCCCCTTTATGCTGCGATGTGGGAGCTGCATTTTTCTGAGCCGGTTGAAAAGCTTGGCTATTACTCATTAAAGGAGGGGAAGGTCATCTGGCATAAGCCTAAATCTTCAATAGAAGAGGTTGTGCGGGAAGCGCTCCAGATGACCCGGGATCTTCTGGAGCAGTTAAGGAAGGGAAAGTTCTCTTCGGAGCCGTTCCGTGCCGACGAATGCAGACACTGTTATCATGGACCGTTGTGCAAATGAAGATGGGGATGAAGAGAGAGATTGCTGATTCATAATGGATAACTACCGCAATACAGAGAAAAGCATAATGATTTCCGCTCCGGCAGGTTCCGGCAAGACCCAGAAACTTGCCGGGCGGTACATAGCGCTTCTGCAAAGCGGTGTTGATATTGAGAGGATTCTGGCGGTAACCTTCACAGACAAAGCCGCGGCCGAGATGAAACAGAGAATATTAGCCATATTAAAGGAAGAAGACCCTGTCCTGTACGGGAATCTTTTAGAAAGAATGCCGCTGATGAGAGTGACGACAATTCACTCCTTCTGCGGAACACTCCTGAGACGCTTTTCCTTTGAAGCAGGGATTAATCCTGACTACATCATTGAAGATGCTGTGGACTCCAGCATGGCATGGGAAGAAGCGCTCTATGAAGTGCTGATGGAGGCGGGAAAAGGGAAAGGCGGACATGAGCTGTTTTATGAAACACTGGCAGAGAAGGGATTCAGGGGGCTTGATTTTCTCCGGGGCAATGTGGCGTACCTCTACGGGAAAACCCCCTTTTCTTTGAAGGCTTCGCCTTTCAGTCACAGCGCCGGGGAATCTGACTCTCTTTTGGGGGAGCTTCGGTCCTGGCCGGGAGCTCATGAGCTGCTGGAAGACTATGATGCAATTCTTGGCGTCGATGGTCCGGCCAAAATATTTGCAGCTGAAAAATATTTCCTGACCGAAAAAAAGGAGCCCCGCAAGAGGCCGGTCCCGTTGCTGAAGAACCTTGTTGATTACCGGGGCTGGGCTGAAAAAATGCATATCCTCTGGAAAGAGAGAAAAGTCGAACACCACAAAAAACAGACCGAAAGAATAGGGGAGATATTTAAACGATGCATGCAGGCCTACCAGGACAGAAAGAAGCGCAGGGGAATCCTTGATTTCAGCGACCTGGAATACCGTGCGCACCAGATGCTTACGGAAGACCCGGAGTGGGGCAACATCCTGTACGCCTTTGATGAGAAAACAGATCATATTCTTGTTGATGAATTTCAGGACACAAATTATTTCCAGTGGGGAATTATAAATAAGCTCACTGAAGAGTGGCGCTCCGGCATGGGGGCGAAGAGAGAGGAGGGGGGCAGACCCACGGTATTTTTTGTGGGAGACGAGAAACAGTCCATCTATTATTTCAGGGGCGCTGATGTGGAGATTTTCGGAAACGCAAAAGAAAAGTTAAGAGACTGGCTCGGGGAAGAGTTTTGCTACGAAGAGGTCAGGGACAACTACCGCAGTCTGCCCGTCATTATAGAGTTCACAAACCAGGTTTTTTCAGCAATAATGCAGACAGGGCAAAACCCTTTCCCCTGGAAAACTGCCTATACAACCTTTACTGCACGCAGGCCCGGTGATCCCGAAAGAGGCAACGTTGAAATAATTCTCCTAGCAACTGAAGATGAGCTGACACTTGATGCAAAAGAGAAAGAGGCGGAAGCCCTTGCCCGACGCATCAATGGGCTTGTTGGTAACTATCAGGTGAGAGATAAAAGCTCCCGCATGCAAAGACCTGCGGGTTATATGGACATCGCGATTCTTTTAAGAAAGAGGACCCATCTGAAAATATACGAAAAAGCGTTGAGAAAGCGGAACATCCCCTTTGTTGCTGTTAAGGGAATAGGGTTCTATCAGGAGCCTGAAGTTGCCATGCTCAGGGCGCTTGTTTTTTTTCTTTCTGACCCGGCAGATGATTACAGCCTCTATGTCCTGTTGAAAAGTCCGTTCTTTCAAATGCGTGAAGACCGTATCCTCGAGGTTTTGGAACGGGAAGGAGACAGCCTCTATGCGAAACTGCTGCACTGTCTCCTTGATGGTGATGGGCCCGGTTCCGGAACCGACGGACTAAAGCGTCCTGCGCAGCTCTTGAGGGAATGGCTTTCCCTTGAGCCCCGTCTCCTCCTCGCGGAGTTGATTGAGCACACGCTGGTGAAGACCGGGGCATGGAAGGGTCTCCATGAAGCACAGACCAGGGCGAATGTAAAGAAGTTCATCAGAATAATCGAGGACCTTGAAGCGGAAGGGAAATCTCTCATTAAAATCAGGGATTTTCTTGAAAGGACCTGTGACAGAAATGACGAGGCAAAGGCAAATGTAAATACAGAAGGGATGGATGCGGTCAGGATCATGACTATCCATGGATCAAAAGGACTGGAGTTTCCGATTGTATTTGTTCCGGGAATTGATGAACCTTTTTCATTAAGAACAGGAGAAAACCTGGTGTATGAAGAGGGCGGGGAATTCTTTTACAAGTTTGAACCGGAAGTTTCATTACGCAGGCAGGATAAAGATTTCCTTGTTCACCTTGCGAAAGAGGAGGAGGAACAGAAAAGATTGTTTTATGTTGCTGTTACGAGGGCTGAAGAAGCGCTTTTTCTGTTGGGGCGCTGGAGCAACAGGGACGATACGTTTCTTGCCTATCTCAAACAAGGCGTAGGTCTTGAAAAATCAGGTCCGGCATTTTCCATACGCAGTGATATTAAGGAGGTTTCAGTGTTGACCGAAGATGACCTGAATAACCTGAAGGAGGTTTCTCCGATACAAAGAGATAAAGAGAGGCATCTTGCCCCGGTAGAGGTTACTCCTCTTATCATCCAGAAGCAGGTACCCTGGAGGGCGGTAACAGAAACGGGTGAACTGAAGATGAGCCATGGCAGTGACTGGACGGTCCTGGGTGAAATTTTACACGGGATTTTTGACGGTGTTTCAAAGGGGATTATCCAGGATCAGGACCTGGGGATACATGCGGAAAAAATGCTGCTATCGTCCGGTTTCAGCCAGAAAGACAGGGCGGAAAAGGCCGCCATTATAGAAAAACAGATAGAGGGTATGAAGAGAACAGGCCTGTGGCAGAGAATAGTACTGCCGCGGGAAGACTCATATGCAGAGCTGCCCTTTGTGCTGGGAACCGAAGATGCCGTATATACCGGACGTATCGACAGGATCATAAAGGAAGAAGGAATATACAACATATATGATTACAAGACAGTTCCGGTGAAAGAGGGGGAGATCGGATATTTATTGGAACACTACTCAGCACAGCTGAATAGTTACAAAAGAGCGGTTATGGAACTTTTCGAAACAGATAAGGTTAAAACATTTGTGGTATTTACCCATAAGGGAGAGGTACGGGAACGATAAATGAAAAAACCTTTTGGACAGCATTTTTTATTTGATAAAAATATTCTCAGAAAAATAATAAAGTGCAGTTCTCTTACAGAGGATGATACGGTCGTTGAAGTCGGGCCCGGGCTGGGACCTCTTACGGCCCTGCTCTCTGACAAGGCAAAAAAAGTAATTGCGATTGAGTTTGACAAAAAACTGATTGACACCTTGAAGTCAAACCTTTCCGAGAAAGAAAATGTTGAAGTTGTCAGGGCTGATGCACTCAGGTTTCCCTATGACACCATAGAGGAAAGATTCCGGGTAATTGCCAATATTCCCTATAATATTACAACTCCGCTTATATTCAAACTGCTCGAATATAAGGGCATGATTACTACTATGACGCTGCTGATGCAGAAAGAGGTTGCACGGAGAATTGTTGCCTCTCCGGGGAGCAGGGAATATGGAGTGCTCTCAATATCTTTGGCACTCTATACAAAACCAAAGTTGATATTTACTGTATCGAGAAAAGCCTTTTCCCCTCCGCCAAATGTTGATTCTGCTGTTGTCCATTTTGATGTATCCTCATCGCCTCTTCTCGATGTAGCGAACGAGGAGCTTTTTCTGAAGGTTGTCAGGAGCACCTTTTCCCAAAGACGGAAGACTATATTAAACGGCCTTAAAGCCTTCAAAGACATAGAAAAGGTGCTGAGGTATAATAATATAGATCCGGGGAAAAGGCCGGAAACGGTAACAGTCGATGAATTTGTGCACATTTCAAATACACTTGCCTAAGTCTTCCTTCAGACGCAACAGATCTCAGATGTTACTCTGTCGATCAGCAACAACTGCAAGAGCAAGCAGGAAATTTCAATGAAAGCAGCAATAGTCATCGCGCTGTCTCTGATCTCTTGTATTCTCTTCGGAAGAGACTCCGCAAATGCCTCGACGTATCTGCCCGGTGAAATTCTTGTGAAATACAGGGGGGCCTCTCAAGGTGCGGCACTGAACAGTCTTCATGGTCCTGTCCGGGCCCTTCAGAAAAAGGGCTTTGCGAAAATTAATGTCAAGCGTGTGAAGCTTGCTGACAACGTAAGCGTTGAAGAAGGTATTGAGCGGTACATGCAGGACCCGGATGTCGAATATGCTGAACCGAATTACATTGTCCGTGCCCATGCTCCCAGCCAGGTCTTTCCTGATGACCCGTTCTTCAGCACCAGACTCTGGGGTCTCCATAACGGGAGCAGTGATGCAGATATTGATGCACCGGAAGCCTGGGGCCTGACCACAGGTTCAGACAGTGTGGTAATAGCGGTCATAGATTCCGGTATTGCCGTGGACCACCCTGACCTGAAAACAAATATCTGGATAAATTCCGGTGAAACTGACTGCGGCAATGCCATAGATGATGACCTGAACGGCTATGTTGACGACTGCAATGGGTGGGATTTTTTGAATGATGACAATGACCCAAATGATTTTTTCGGGCACGGGACTCATGTAGCGGGAACAATTGCTGCACAGGGCAATAACAGCACCGGCATTACAGGGGTGATGTGGCAGGCTGAGATCATGGCCCTGCGGTTCCTTGGCATTCACGGCTCCGGGACAACAGCTGATGCCATTGCAGCTATCCTCTACGCTGATGCCAACGGGGCAGATATAATTAATCTCAGCTGGGGCGGGACCGGTTTCAGTCAGGCCCTGAAAGACACTATTGATGCGACCAGCGCGGTTGTTGTCTGTTCAGCAGGGAACGAAGGGTTAAACAGTGACGTATTCCCCTCTTACCCGGCAAGCTATTCAAGCCCGAATATACTGTCCGTGGCAGCAACTGATCAGGATGACATTCTGCGGGCTTTTTCAAATTATGGTTCTGTTACCGTACAGTGAAAACTTTGATGGACCCTCCCTTGACCTTTCCAGTTACGGGTGGTCTAGAGAGGGTACTAACTCCACCTGGGACATAACAGCCGGGACAGGTGTCGCAGGAAGCAACAGTCTAGAGGACAGCCCTGGCGCGGATTACCTCGGCGACACATTTTCCCGGGCAGTATATGAGACCGCGATCGATTCAACAGTGAAAAATAATCGGTATACCTTGTCATTCAAGTGGAAAGGACAGTTAGAGAATAATTTTGATTTTCTGGATCTCCTCTACTCAACAGACGGCTCACTATGGAATCTGGCAGATTACCAGACAGGCTCTACCGGCGGCAGCTATATTTCCTATTCTACTGAAGAGTTGACCCTTGCAGCTGAAATGAGCAACAGCTTTTATATTGGACTGGGACTGAGTTCAGATGCGAGTGTTAATTTCGATGGAGTTTATATTGATGATATCAGTCTTATTCGAGAACAGATAAGTATCACAAGCTATGACTACATAAGCAGCAGC
Source organism: Thermodesulfovibrionia bacterium (assembly GCA_947259645.1). Taxonomy (GTDB): domain Bacteria; phylum Nitrospirota; class Thermodesulfovibrionia; order UBA6902; family UBA6902; genus Glo-13. The sequence goes on from CAMYND010000071.1 coordinate 15,474, forward strand.
GGTACGTCCATGGCTGCTCCTCATGTATCAGGAGTAGCCGGCCTCGTAAAGGCCTTCAACCCTTCATTCACAAACCATCAGATCATCGAGGCAATATTAAAAAGTGCGGAGCCGAAGAGTTCTCTCGTTAATAAGGTTTCAACCGGCGGCAGGGTGAACGCCCATAATGCCCTCCTGAGTGATCTGCTCCCGGTGCTGACAATTGAGGAGGACGGCTCTGTCGTGAGGTTGAGATGGGAGGACAGGTCTTCTGACGAGACCGGATTTGAGATTCATAAGAAGCCTCATGGAAGCGGTCAGTTTCAGGTACTGGAAAGTGTGGCGGCAAACATTACCACCTATACAGATTCAACGGGTATTGGAGGTTCGTACACGATACAGGTACATGGCGGTAGATTTGGAGACTCTGCATTTTCTAATGTTCAGGCTACCACTTCATTGGTATCTTCTAGCGTAGCCTCCGGCGGAGGGGGAGGAGGCGGCGGTGGAGGCGGATGTTTCATCGCAACTGCTGCATACGGAAGTATCATGCACCCCTATGTGAGGGATTTACGGCAATTCAGGGACCACTATCTTTTATCTCATAAGGCTGGGAGATATTTTGTAGAACTCTATTACAGATATTCTCCTTCCATGGCTCAGATAATCAGCGGGAGCGATTACCTGAGACTTATCGCAAGGGCATTATTATTTCCGATTGTGATTTCTGTGGTATTTCCTTCTTACGCACTCCTTCTTTTGAGTATATATGTCGCTCTTGTTCTTCTGATCTCACGGAGGAACAAAAAGGGGCAGACTGTCTGAGAATGAGCGTTATGAATAAGTAAGCCGGGGCTTGATGAAGAGCCGCCCTTATAAACATGGCTGCAGAGAGATATCACTGAATCCAGAGAAGTTTCTTATATATCCATCCGGTATCGCCAAACTCATCTTGAACTTTAACCCATAAAGTCCTGGTCTCTTCTACCTTGAATGAATCATATTTCAGGGCCGGGCTTGCGGCCTTCTTGTCGAAATTAAGGCCTGGGCCGCTTCTGATGTTTGCTTTATCAACCTTGACCACAGCACATTTGAAGGAGGTTGTAATCAGTTTGCCATAAATCCAGTGAATGTCATTGTCAACATCCTTGACCTTATACCAGTCACCTTTTTTGGATACCTTTTTAAAGGGCATATACTTAAAAACTTCCCATGTTTTTTTAAAGTTTGTGCCGGGCCCCTGTCGTACATTTGCCTCCTGTGAGTTAACGCACAATGCAAAAGCATGATTCCCTGTGACAGCCAGTATGAGAACGGTAATACCAAGAATTATTGATTTATTCATCAGATCCTCACTTTATGATTTAATATTCATTGTTGTAAAACCTTTCACCCCTTTATGTCAAGTTCAGTGACGAGAGTACAGGGAAACTGAAAAAAATAAGAAATAAATCTATCATCATGTTAAAGAAGGTAAGAAAGGTGTTAGAAGAGAGGGCTGATAAGAAAAAAAGGACTCAGAGCTGAACGCCAAGTCCTTGATTTATAATTCCATAAATGAAATTGCAATGTAAGGAGTTTATTTATTAATTGAAAAGCCCGGTCAGTCGACCGGGCCTGCATTGTAATGGTAGTAAGGGCGAATTTGAACCACCGAGCTTCTATGAGAGTGAAATGAGGCTAAAAGCCTTCATATTTAATATGATTATTGTCTCCAATAGAACTGGCACTTCCCCTGGACAGGGCCGTTGACCTTTGCATAAAAACGCTGGATCTGATCAGCGGATGCAGTGTAGGAGAAGAGATATTCTTTGAGAATCTAATGTAGGGAATTAACTTGTTTGCTGTTGGCAAAGAACGTCCTGGCACGTTCACGTGCTTCATCCATACTATTGCTTGACTGGACTTTGCAAGCCAAAGAGTGTCCGAATTTATAATTCCTGGAGAAGTAGTGGGTAAATGCCTTCAGCCTGCCCAAGTGGTATATGGGACGATAATCCTCGTTCAAAGCTTCGATAAAAGCCGTGTAAACATCGGGCAGCGAAACCACAGGCTTCGGAATATCGACGCCGTATACAGTCCTGGCAATTTCCGAGAAGAGCCAGGGTCTTATAATAGCCCCGCGTCCGAGCATCAATCCGTCGGCTCCGGATACTCGCAAACACTTTTCCGCATCCTCTACCGAGAACACGCCTCCATTGGCGATAACGGGTATCTTAATGCATTCCTTTATTTCGGC
>CAMYND010000072.1 GCA_947259645.1 Thermodesulfovibrionia bacterium
TTGATGATGTGCGGCCTTCTCTTGTAGACGCCGAATTCGCTTTGAAGAAGATAGAGAACTCTAGATATACCGGTGCAAAATTACGGGACATAATAGAGGGAAATAATTACGCAAAACCGTTGTGTCATTTCATTCATTGAGCTTAAGTAAGATCTTGAAAATAGCATCAAGAACAGCCCAATAGGGGGAGACATGACTAATTATATTCACAAGGAAAAGACAAAATAAACGAGATGTTAGAATGCTTGTTAGACAAGGATGTTAAGAATTGTAAGATTTGTAAAAAATGCAGTTCTGTTGATGCCTGTTGTTTTTTAATGGACGCAGTATTTGTCGTTCATCATATGGAGAGTAGAAAAGCGAAATCGGCATAATTATATACATTAGGAGTCAGACGTTTGAGAAAGAAATTTATGCAATAGGGTCTTTTTTACAGTTGAGTAACACTTTAAGACTTAAGGCAGGGTCAACAATGGCTCTGCCTTTCTTATTGACATAAACTGTCAATCCTCAATATCAGTCATTGGGAACGTTGTTGACTCCTTGATCTAATTCAACGAGTGATATTAGGCCCCCATTCTTCAGATTATCCTTCATTACCTGTACAAGGCCCGGCATAGCGACACATTACCGACAGAAATCAGCACCGATAGCATAAAAAACTAAATTGCATGTGGGATCAAACCTTCATTATACATTTAAGGAATTCAGTAAAATGTAAATTGAAGGTTTGACCCCACACACTGACTTCTTTCTCTTAAAGCCAATTTCCCCATCCAACTCTTTTAATTTAGCAGCAAGCACGTTATCAGTTGAAAGGATTTCCATGAGTTTTACAAATGCCCGCATTATAGCAAAGTACAAGGGGTCAGTCCCGGATAAAGGACAAAATGAAAAACAAATCGACTCATATTGTCTCATGTCCTGGGCTGACCCCTTGCGCGATCATCTGACAGCCGTTTTGTCAATCATCATCATTTTGCAATTCAAGCTCATCAGCCACTATCTGACCGATTGTGACAATACTGTCCTCGCGTGCTTTTACGATGTTGCCGACCTTCACCTGGTTAAAGAAGACGTTCGCAGAGACATTCTCAACATCGTCGACTTCAAAATCGGTATTGAAATTTGTAACAATGTTCACGCCCAGGATCGTGAGGTTAGGTTCGTTTATTGCGTCGACCGGTCCTTCGAGGATTGACCGGTTGTCACTGTCTATCTCAATTTCAAGGGCAACAACGTCATTGCCTGCGCCCCGGAACCCCTCGATCTCAAGATAATCACCGTCCTGGATATCACCTGCGGTTATAGATTGGCCATTCTCATCTTCAATGTCGGTAAAACTGTTTGTGAGAATCGTAATTTCACTGAACACCGTCAGTGTGCTCCCTGACCTTGAAACCTGAGCTTCTATCCGGATCGAATCCTCCAGCTTGATCTTATCAGCAATAAATTGACCGCTGGCATTTACATTTCCTTCTACCTCGATCCTGGCGCTGACGGTCAGATTTGTAGCATCACCGTTTCTGAATTCAGTGTTGCTGTTAATAATAATATCCTGGTTATTGATCCTTACAAGGGTGGGGCTTCCCGGATTGTCTACAAAGGAAATGATGCCCTCAATCTCGAAATCATCATCAGCGTCAAGACCAGGAATTTCATCCTCAAGCTCCACGTTTACGGCTTCAAGGGTGCCTCCAGCGAGGTCACCTTTTACCTCAATAAAAGACCCGTTCCCCGTTCCTGCAGGCAGCGTTATACCATTTACGGCATAATCAACAGTCAGTGTGCCGATTGTAAATGTGCCGGCTGGATTGTCAAAACTGCTGACCTCACCCTTCACCTCAAACTCTCCTGTGCCCGGAGCTGAGTCCAGCAGTTCAATTCTCGTTGCACGGATCGTATTGTTGTTAAAATTAAACAGTCCGTGCACCTCGACATTGTCAACTCCTGATGTCAACCCGGCAAGACCAGCTACGTTAGCAAACACCGTTGCATTGTCAACAATAACTGCATTACCCATGACAATGATTGTATTGTTGCCTGCATCTACACTGTTCACAAGGCCTTTCAGTTCGTTGTCGACCTCAATTTGCTCAGCATTCTGACCGTCGAATGAGACAGCAGCAACCATGCCGACACTCAGATCATCCTGTGACAGTCCGCTGATATCGTTGACTATTACGTTTGTCTGGTTTGTGAGCTCAAACGTTGAATCATTCAGCTTAACACTTCCGAATCCGAGAATTGCACCTATGCTGATTCCTGTTCCGCTGATTCCACCTCCGGCAAGCTCAAGTCCTCCGCCGCATGATACAGCAATCATCGACAGGGCTATGAGCAGTGCTACGCAGCTCATCCACTTTCTGCGACATGTATGTTTGATCGATTTGATCATGTTTTTTTCCTCCTTATGTGTTCCGTGCATTCATATGCACTTTTCATTGTTATATTCATTCCCAAAATCATTCAAAATAATAGATTCCCACCCCTGCTTTTTTATTGCCTTTTCCCTTCATTTCAGGGTTCGTATCCTTATCATATCGGGAGATGACCTCATCTATGGCTTTCATGTAACCCGAACTCATGTCCGTGAGAATTATCCGGAGTTCCTTCATGGCATATTCTGGAATATTGTCATAGGACGCCTTCCGCTGGAAAAAAGCTCTATCAGGACTTTCGTTAATGTTGTGGACAATGGTTGATATTAACTCACCCGTATCGATGCCGAGCATATTCATTTTTTCAACTTCATCCTTTGATACGATGTAACCTTCAGAAATCAGCTTTATCTTTTCCCCTGTATGCTTAACAACTCCTGCCCGTAGCATCTCATCAAGGATGGCCCGGTAAGGAATATCACCACTATATTTCCTGACCAGTGCAGCAAAGCTGTCTTCCTGACCCTCGATAAGCAGCGGTTTCGAATGTCCCTCAGCATCGAGAAAGCCGGGGTCTTTTCTCCAGCCGTTTATAACCCTGACAGCCCTGTGATTATTACCTGTGCTTTCTGGTTCGTCCTGAATGGTAAGTCCTTTGAGCCTGGCGGTCTCCTTACGGCTCAGGCCAGTAATAGTTGCTATACGGGATATTGTCTGTTTCTTCCCGGCGATTGTGAAATCATGCGATGCCTCATCAACATATACCCACCTGGCAATGTCACAAAATGTACTGTAGGGAACGTTATTTTTCAGCAGAATCCTGACAAGCGGTTTAAGCAGGTTTATGATTGAATTTGTTATTGCCATATTTTTCTCCTCTCTATTTGGGATTATAATCCCAAAAATATGATTTGTCAATATACCTGGAAATTAAAAAATCAGGAAACAGAGGAAAAGAGGAATGCATTTTATGCGAAGTTTGAGAGTCAAGTCTTTGATTTTAAAATATTTCCAATGATTATGCTAAACGATGCATATTGACCTTATCGAGGTTCGATCTCAATATAACTACCCGGTAAATTTTATCCCTCTCCCTTAATGGGTGGTGTCAGGGCTCCATTCTTCACATCTTTGGGGACATCCTATATTCCCCTGTCAAGCAAGAAATTATAAATTGAAAGAAACAATCTAAATTCGGGCAGTTAATGAAAGTCATTTGCGAATAAACGAACGTCTCCATTAAAGTCTTCCAATGACTTATGAATTGTTGTAGCGAGTCTCTCACCATAAATGGGAACCATGCACCTTATCGTTACGTTTATCCGGTGTATCCCTTTCAGGCAGATCACCTATCATCCCTTATCCAGGTTGCAGAGTTCAGTGAGAGACCCCATTATTGTCCCGCACGAGGTACTATAAGTCCTCTACGTTGTTGACCGGGGTTCTCTCGCCAATATCATGAATTACTTAATCTCTGTTCAGATATTTCGGATCAAATTGCTCCTTCTTCCTCATAAGTGTCCATGCTATAACCAGCATCTTGGCCGCCAGTTTTACTCTCATCTTTGTCTTTATCCCTTTTTCCTTCTCACGGCCTATGAGCTTGTTTGTAAAATATTCAATGAAGTATTTGTTTTTGCTCGACGCAATCAATGCAGCTTGATATATGGCATATCTCAATCCAGATTTTCCCTTCTTCGATATTGATGGCGTTACGCTATCGGAATTCTTTCCGCTCCGGCTGGCCGACAAATCCATCCCTACCAATTTCAAAACCTGGGCGCTGGTATTGAAACGCCAGGGATCGCCGATTGCTCCAAGAACCTTTGCTGAAATGTCAGGACCAAAACCAGGAATACTCAAAAGACATTCGTATTCCGGCAACTCCCGACAAACGATATGGATTTGCTCCTGTGTATCGGTAATTGACATGCGCACTTGACCTAACAAGTTCACTATCATACGGGCTTCAAAATCTACAGATGGTACAACCTCACTCCCAATTGATGTATATGCATTTCTCCATATTTGTGATAAACGTTTCTGCTGTGCCAGACTTCTTCCTCTCGTTTGAATCTTTCGAAGAAATTCATCATATTGCAAATCCGATATCAATTTCGGGTTCAAACATGATTTCACTATAGCCAGTCCCTCGTGTGCTCCCCAATTACAGCATTTATCCAGCTCTGGAAAGTATTGGGCGACAAGATGATTGCGTATCCGCATCCTTAATGCATGTTCCATTTTCTTCAGCTTCCTTTGAAAGGACAAAAGATTCCTTACATCTCTAAGCTCTACAGAGGGGGATTCATAATACAGACATTTCCCCTGAGATATGAGGTCTGCTACATTGGCAGAGTCTTTTGTGTCATGCTTGTCCCATCGTCCGTCCAGCAGAGTCCTGTTCTTTTTTACTGCGTCTGTCCCTACCAGTACGACGGTACAGCCATTTTTTATCAGATACTCTCCAAGTGGTTTATGATAGTTTGCAGTCGGTTCAAGTCCATACACAACTTTTTTCAGGCTATGCTGCACCGCTGTGGCTTTAGTCTGCAGCATAAGCCTCCCAAACCCTTCGCTATCGTTGTCAAAGATCAATCTTCTGTACAGCACTTTGCCCATGGCAGTGCCAAAGAAGGCATTGTGTTTGTCTTTCGCTACATCGATTCCGACAATCAGGTAATCTTGAGATCCTCTTATCTCTTTTTTTAATTGACGGAATTCCTTAAGCCTGCTAAAATTTTCTTGTTGCATTGGGAAACCTCCTGTTTTAAGAATGTACTGGTTAATATATTCTTAACAGGGGGTTTCTCTTTTTCATAGCTGTTTTTTTGCTTCTTTTTATATTTATTATGGGAAGCTGCAACCTGATGTATTTTTGATTATATAACGATGTTGACTCCTCAAACTAATTCAACGAGTGATATTAGGCCCCCATTCTTCAGATTATCCTTCATTACCTGTACAAGGCCCAGCATAGCGACACATTACCGACAGAAATCATCACCAATAGCATAAAAAACTAAATTGCAGCTTATAGTCTACAGTCTGGCTTATGGGAATTGTTTCGATTTGAAACTAATATCTAATAATGTTCAAAATGGATGCTGACTGACGATTCAAAATATATCTCAAGAGTCAACGATTTTGATGTTGTGCCGAGATTCAAGATAAATATGATTTATCAGTAAACCGCAATGGGGACAATCTTTAAACATAGTATTTTTTTCTGTTATCATAAAGCAGATGTTAATAATATCACTATATTAAAATTCCGGAGGAAATTATGCGGAGACCTTTAAGGATCTTTATATTCTGTGCGTTAGCGCTCTTCTTCACCGCCTGTACAGCTGACGTTGTCCCCACAGTCAAAGTCTATAAACATGTGGATTGAGGCTGCTGCGACACGTGGATCGATCATCTGCGTGTCAACGGTTTCAGTTTGGAACCGGTCAATGTCCTGGAGCCTGATGAGTACAGGCAACGTTTAGGCATTCCAAAAGAGCTTGCCAGCTGTCATTTCGCGGAAGTAGGCGATTACGTGGTCGGCGGCCATGTGCCCGCTGAAGACATAAATCGTCTGCTTGATGAGCGTCCGGATGCGTTAGGGCTTGCCGTCGGTGGCATGCCCGCAGGATCCCCCGGTATGGAAGGAGACAGGAAGGACCCTTATGATGTCCTTCTCCTTAAGAAGGACGGGACATCGTCGGTCTTTCAAAGTTATCGCTGATCTACGCGATAATTCTTTTTCCTGTAACCGGTCTAATATTATAGACAAAGGCGGAGACAAGCTCTCCGCCTTTTCAGTTTTGTCCAATTGGCGAAGTTTAATGGTTGGGCTAAAAACTGATGATAATTTTCGATTATCTTGAATTTGGAAGTAACACAATTTATAAGTTGTATCTAAAAGTCAGCGATCCTACAGTGGCTTTGACTTCGAGGATTTATCTCTCATATTATTGATTTTGACTCTGTCTGTTTATTGAAGATATAAAGCAATTGTGATCGATTTCATATAGCCCTTTTTGAAGATTTCATAAATTATAATGAATCGATCTGTGTTTATTATCGTCCTATATTTGTATAATACAAAACTTTTATGGACAAACGATATGAGTAAGAGAAATGCCTGAAATAGTAGAAATTATTGAAGAGTTAGAAATAATTCAAATTATATCTTCTGGAGCGGTAACGAAAGAAGACCTTTTCAATTCCAGACAAACTGTGTCTAAAATCTGTCAGGAAAGAGGAATAACAAGAGTTCTTGTGGATACAACATCCATAACATCCTTACCTGATACTTTGCATCTCTTTAAACACAGCATGAGTCTGAAAGAGCCAGAGATTCCAAGAAATGTTAAATTCGCTATTATTGTGTCGGATAAAATCAGCGACGATGCTTCTTTCATAGAGATCGTAGCTCAGAATAGACACGTAAATATTCGAAATTGTAAATCTCGAGATCAAGCATTATCTTGGTTACTGAAGTAGCCATTCAAATCTTGTTCTAAAGTTACCCATAAATTTTATAACTGCATTTATATTGATATCACATAAATATATTTTGCAGACATATCCATTTTTGACACGTTTTTAAACTTAGATAGCCTGTAATCTTCTGACCGATCCTAATAGAAATAATTCCATGTAATATGCATCATCAGTGTTTTTCTGAATCGTTGACTCATATGAATTAACGATGATCTTACTACCACTCCGATTTTGAATCTTTGTCGGTAAACTCATCGATAGCAATCTTGTTCAGGAATTAAGAACATTAATCAAGTCTGACCGGAGCAAGTTCAACGATTACCGTTTGAAATCTTCAATCATAAAAACAAATAGTGAAGTGCAGCTTTTAGTCTAATAGCCTGGTTTCTGGGAAGTGCATCAATTTGAATCTACTATCTAAAAAGAAACGATTTTCATCAATTCCAAAATTGCATGATTATTTCTTGTAATGCTCATCTTGCTAAGTTAGATATGTGGTAATTAAATCAAGCTCTTTTTAATGATCAGACTGTGAAGATAATAAACTGTAATCCCTAAATTATTAAGTGATAGAGCTTGAACTTGAAAGATAATTTGTAGTAATTCTGATACCGCCCTTGTAGGGCGGTATTCTGTTTGATGAGGTTATAAATATATACTCTGATCTCAAAACAACACAGGCCCTTGCTGATTAAACAGCCAGGGCCTGTGATATGTTATTTTAAATGTCGTAATACATGAAAAACTCGTAGGGATGAGGTCTGAGCCTCAGTGCATCGACCTCATTTTCTCTTTTGTACTCTATCCATTTGGTGATGGCATCTTCCGTAAATACATTGCCTTTTAAAAGAAACTCGTGATCTGCTTCGAGCTCGTCCATTGCTTCATCAAGAGCTCCCGGCATCTGAGGGATATTGGCAAGATCTTCGGGCGGTAATTCGTATAGGTCCTTATCCATTGCCTCTCCCGGATCGATCTTGTTTTCTATTCCGTCAAGGCCGGCCATAAGCATGGCTGAAAATGCAAGGTATGGGTTGCATGACGGGTCTGGGAACCTGACCTCTACACGTTTGGCCTTTGGAGAAGGTGAATACATCGGGATCCTGACAGATGCTGACCTGTTTCTTGCTGAGTATGCAAGGTTTACAGGTGCCTCAAAACCGGGTACCAGCCTTTTATATGAATTAGTGGTCGGATTAGTAAAGGCTGCCAGAGCACGGGCATGTTTTAATATTCCGCCTATATAATTTAGGGCCATTTCACTGATTCCTGCATATCCATTTCCTGCGAACAACGGCTTTCCGTCTTTCCAGATACTCTGGTGCGTATGCATGCCTGTACCATTATCCTGAAATAAGGGTTTGGGCATAAAGGTCGCTGTTTTTCCGTGAGAATAAGCCACATTTTTTACAATATACTTAAACAGCATGAGTTTATCAGCCTGCTCCACAAGAGGTGCGAATCTCATGTCTATCTCACCCTGGCCGCCTGTTGCAACTTCATGATGCTGGGCCTCGATATGGATGCCACACTTCTGCATAATGGTGACCATCTCTGTCCTTAGATCTTCCATGGTATCTGTAGGGGGTACAGGGAAATATCCCTCTTTGTGACGAGGTTTATATCCCAGATTCGGCCCTTCGTCAGAGCCTGTGTTCCAGATACCCTCTACCGAGTCAACAAAGTAAAAGCCGCTGTTTGCAGTCTGATCGTACCGCACATCATCAAAAATGAAAAACTCGGCTTCAGGGCCAAAGTATGCAGTATCTCCCACCCCGGTTGATTTCATATGCTGAATCGCCTTCTGGGCAATAAATCTCGGGTCTCTTGAGTAGGGCTCTTTAGTTATGGGATCCACTATGTTGCAAACCAGACTCAAAGTGGGATATTTTCTGAAGGGATCAAGTATGGCTGATGCAGGATCAGGTATGATCAACATGTCAGATGCATTGATCGCCTGCCACCCTCTGATGGATGAGCCATCAAAACCTAGTCCTTCTTCAAATGTTGATTCTTCCAGTTCGCTTATGGGTACTGAAAAGTTTTGCCAGATCCCTGGGAAATCGATGAACTTGAAATCCACCATAACCACATTGTTTTCCTGGGCAAATGTTACTACGTCTTTGGGTGTCATTTGTGCCTCCCTAATTTTTATTAATAAACTGTAAAGTTGTTTATAACATATCCATGAAATATACAAATTACATAGCAGATTCGCCTCTATCTCCAGTTCTTATCCTAATCACGTCCTGAAGACTATAGACAAATATCTTGCCGTCACCTATTTCTCCGGTTTTTGCACTGCTCTGAATCGCACTCAGAACATCATCAAGCTTTTCATCAGCAACTGCCACTTCAATTTTCACTTTGGGAAGAAACTTAACTTCATACTCAACTCCCCGGTACACTTCCATGTGTCCTTTCTGTCTGCCGAATCCCTTGACCTCTATTGCGGTCATTCCCTGAACACCGATTTTGTTCAGAGCATCTCTTACTTCATCCAGTTTGAAATGTTTAATAATGGCTGAAACCATTTTCATCGTTTATTCCTCCTTTACATTATCCTCCCCCATGAAGGGGGAGGATACATTGGATGCCTTTTTAGAGGCATGTATTTATAATGCGCTGCCCTTTGCCCCGGGCGACATTGCTAGATCAGGATATGCCTCAAGGCCGTGCTCGCCAAGATCAAGACCTTCTGCTTCTTCTTCTTCTGAAACGCGTAATCCCATTGTCGCCTTGACCAGAGAGAAGATGATCAGCGCTGCAATTGCAGTTGTAATTCCGTATGCTCCAACACCAAGTAGCTGAATACCGAACTGCTTCATGCCTGCCATGGCTCCGAAAATACCCACAGCAAGAGTTCCCCAGATACCACAAACCAGATGTACAGATATGGCACCTACAGGATCGTCAACTCTTAGTTTGTCAATCATCATAACCGAGACAACAACCAGACCACCGGCAATCAGACCTATCCAAAACGATGACCCCAGCCCCATCTGATCAGCTCCTGCTGTAATGCCTACCAGTCCGGCAAGACAACCGTTCAGGACCATCGAAAGGTCAGGTTTTTTCGATATTGTCCACGTCGTCAGCATGGCGCCTATTATGCCGGCTGCTGCAGCAATACAGGTTGTTACCAGCGTCAGTGACACAAGTGCAGGATCAGCGCTTAATACTGATCCGCCGTTAAATCCAAACCATCCCAGCCAGAGCAGGAACACACCGATGGTCGCGAGTGGCATGCTGTGTCCCGGTATAGGTTTGATCTGTCCGTTTACATACTTGCCTTTTCTTGCTCCGAGCATGATGGCACCTATGAGTGCTCCCCAGCCGCCTACAGAATGAACAAGTGTTGAGCCTGCAAAGTCATAAAAGCCCATGCTGTCCAGCCATCCTCCGCCCCATTTCCAGGAACCGAGAATCGGATAAACAAGGCCTACAAAAAAGGCTGAAAATACCAGAAATGATGGGAGCTTAATTCGTTCAGCAACTGCGCCTGATACTATCGTGGCAGCAGTAGCTGCGAACATCCCCTGAAACAGGAAGTCTGTCCAGTAGGTATACCCTTCGTTATATGCAAGGTCCAGCGCGCCTTCCACTGTTGGAAATGGCAGTCCAAAACCGGCAAAGCCAAATATACCATTAAATGTGCCTGGGTACATCAGGTTAAATCCGAACCATGCATAGGTTAAAAGACCTATGGCCGGTATAAGCGTATTTTTAAATAATATATTTACTGTGTTTTTAGATTGTGTCAGCCCTGCTTCCAGAGATGCAAATCCAAGGTGCATGATAAAGACCAGAAATGTTGCCACCATCATCCAGACATTACTTATAGTCAGCCCCATGGAAGGGCCTGCTGGGACCGCCTCTTCCGCAAATACCACAAATGGTACTGACAGGGTGAATATTAAGGTTAATAATGCAGTAAATCGCTTCATTTTATTGTCCTCCTGTTTTAAATAGTTAGAAACTTAAGGCGACGCTGGCACCACCATAAAAGAAATTACTGTCACCGTCTGCATTTTCCAAAGCGTCTTCAGCGTCATCACTTAGTGAAAAAGAGTAAGCCAGCATCGGAGAGATGGATATCGCTTCGTATACGGGTATACTTGTAGAAACTGAAATTTCTCCATTATGCAGTGCGCTGTAATCCCCGATCGCATATTCACTTTCTGCGTTATAACTGATGGATGCACCCAGGCTCACAGCGATATCTTCATTCACAGCTACATCATGTCCAACAGATGCTACTATAAAAGCCCCGTCTCCCTCATCAAAGTCGTAATAAAGAGTCAGTGAAGGACTTAGCAATGTGTCGTAACTTACCGCAATATAAAATTCCTGTGTTTCGTCAATACCTTCCAGTCCATAAAAGATATACCCGATATCAAATCCAAACATGTCTTTGGAAAAGGCATAGTTGACGGTTACGTCTGTCTCGGTAATTTCTCCTGTATCAGCATTGATATCTGACCACAGGTTTGCTCCAAACCCTCCGTAGGTAATCCCTACAGTCGGCTGTATCGCAACGTCCTCATGGAGCTCAAATCCTCTCCACATGTAACTGCTGTAGATGTCTACTGAGGCACTGCCTGACGTTTCAACTGCATGTGCCATATGTGCTGAAACTGACACCATTACAAACATAACGATCATAATTAAACCTGCTTTCATTGTCTTTTTCATGTTCTTTTTCTCTCCTTTTTATTTAATTGCGTTTTTGTTTACTGCCTATCACCTACTCCCTATTTTTTTAACCACCTCCCTTAAATCGATATTGTACTTCTTGATCTTGTAGCCGATCATTCGTTCTGTTATGCCAAGTTTTCTTGCAGCCCTAGCCTGTATGCCTTCGCATTCCATGAGGGCGAGAATTATTTCTTCCTTTTCCAATAGCTTTATTTTTTCTTTCAATGGAATCATGTCAAGGGATTAAGCGAAAAGCGTGCCAGACCTTAACTGGTTGAAATCAATATAAAAATAAATAGCTATGGCTACTTTTATGTAGGCGAAGCGACAAAAATGTCATTCATTATTGTTTGAAAGATACTCTGTCAGGAATGACGAATGACGAACTTTTTACTTTGTAAATCGAAACCGTAAACCTGCCTGCCGGCCGGTCGCTATTCGTCATTTTTGTTTAATCTGCCCTTAAACAATCAACCTGCAAAAACTTTTCTCCCCAAAAAAACAATAGCAACAAGTATCACCGCACCAAGAACCTTCTGCATGGTCTGGGGCCTGTACTTTACTGCTCCCAAGAATGATCCCCAGGTGCTGCCGATTAACACAGCGATGATTGGAAGAATTATTTGATCCAGATCGATAGAGTTGTACTGGAGACGTGCAATCAGGCCGGAGATGGAATTGACAAAGATAAAGATAACACCGCAGGCCGCGGCCTCTTTTTCTGTGCCTAATCCAAGAACGATGATCAGAGGTACAAGATAAATGCCGCCTCCGATCCCTACAATGCCGGCAATGAGCCCCAGGACTGAACCGGCCGCAAAGGAAAGGGCTGTTTTTTCCGCTTTACTGAGGCGCAGTTGTATGGTTGCTCTTTCCCATACATATAATCGCAGAGCCACAAATATCAGGGTTGCAAAGAGTATCCAGTAAAAGAGTTCTTTTGGCAGTTGCAGGGACCCACCCAGGTAAGACATGGGTATGGATGAGAACAGGAACGGCATAAGCAGTTTAAGGCGGGCATGTCCGCTGCGGATATAATTAACACTGCCTACGCTCGTTACCAGCAGATTTAAGGTTAATGAAATCATCGGGATAGCCACCGTGCTGACACCCAGAATGGCCATAATTGCTGTATAAGAAGAGCCGCCGCCAAGCCCCACAGAAGAATAAGCAAAAGCAACTGCACAAAAAAGTAATGATAAAGTAAAGGGTGATATGATCATGTCTTCCATATAATGTGTCCTCTTAGCTGTTAGAGTTATAAAAGATAAACAGAGATTGACGAATAGCGACCTGCCTGCCGGCAGGCAGGTTTACGATTGACGAAGTAAAAAAGGTCGTCGTTAATAAGTTCATCCGTTACTTCGTCATTCGCTACTCGTCAATCGTCATTCTCTGTACTTTAATTTGTAACCCTATTTCCACCATATCTGCCGTTTGGCAGGATTTCCGATTAAGTCAAACGAATCTCCCGATTCATTCAGGACCGCATCGAATTCATCTACGGTGAAATCGTATCCTTCCTTGACAGCCAGCGCAATAAAATCTTCTTTTGTTTTGATAGAGTCATAGCGCATTCTTAATTCTTCGTTCCCCCCACCTGCAATTAAAAGATCTTCAACACTTTTTTTAGACATAATTAAACTCCTTCATGCATTAAGAGAATGAATGCGATACCATATCGCCCCTGTTCAGTTAATCCGTTTTCTCAGGCATATAAGCTGAGTAGTCGTCCATCCTATACTCCTGTAAAAGCCAAGAGCATGAGTGTTTGCTTTATCAGCCAGAAGCTGAAGGCGGGATACCCTCATCTGCAGCCCCCATCTGTATATTTCATCCATCAATCGTCTGCCGATCCCTTGTGATCTCCACTCTTCTGCGACAACAACGTCTTCAACGAGCAGGGCAGGTCCTCCTTCTGCGGTGGAAACAGTTAGTTGACCGGTGCACATACCAATAATACTCCCGCCATGTTCTGCTACGAAGACACAGCTCAGTTCATTATCAATTATCTGTTGCAGACCCGAACGCTGTTTTGCTTCATTAAATGTAAAGTCTTCTTCAATTGAAAAAAGAATCTTCAGCAATGTCGTAAGGTGAGGAATATCATCCAGTGATGCCTGCCTAATCTCGATCATGTTGCGCGTCCTGTTCTTTTTTTATGAATTGTATGCTTACATTCTGATCGTCAGCCTGTTCTATACGGTATAGGCTCCCATCGTTAATCGTGATGCCTTTGCCTGCAGCAGCAGCCTTCAGTACTGCAATCGGTTCTTCAATTTCACCTATTTTTGCATCAATATTTTTATGCAACAGGACTTTGTCCAACTCCGGGGTGAATTGAAAAAGGAAAGCATTATGTTCCATGAACACTAAATCATCATACGCATAGGAAACTTTCATGGGGACAGAACCTGTGCTGACTGATTCAACGAGTTCCATAATCGTTCCTAATGGATATATTGGCATCTCATTCTCCTGTTAATCTCTTGGTGACATAGTCCTGAGCGTACTAATCCCGCTCCAGTCATAATAGGAATTTACGGCTTGTTTCTTGGCAGCCTCTTCTGTGATTCTGACAAATTCTTCACCAAGAAAAATTACGGCTTTTTCATACACTTTCCCCTCATTTATCTGCAGAGAGACTCCTTTTCTCAACTTTCTTGACATTGTGCCATGTACCGGCATGGATGCATATTCAAATATTTTTTCCCAGGTTGATTTCATGATAGTCTCCTTATAATGTTTATGTGTTAGTTGAGATGCATCTATAAGTAACACCGCATATGGGCTACCCGCTGTTATTCACGGCGTTACCAACGTATGTAGTTTTTGTGCAAGATGTAACATGCCCGGAATTTCAGAATGTTCGGGGGGAATTATCCTGAACCCGTCAAGGTCACAAATGTCCTGATATGTATCCATTTTGAGTAATCCCTCCCTTAACTCCGCAAAGGTAGCTGGAAATGCGGCATCCATAGCTTCAACCAGATCTTTCATGGTATGGTTGTAGGGCATTTTTCCGTGTCGCATCAATGCTGACATAACAAATTTTTCAATTGCCATGGCAATCATGTTGTATAAAATTTCCGGGGTGAAAGCTGCCTTTTTCTTCTCATAAGCACCAAATGCTGTCTTTAAAAATCCTTCCCCATCATGTAAAAAAATTTCCCAACCACCAATGGATTGTGAAGACGTAACGTCTGTCCTGTCCTTATCTGATAACGCCATAGGTTTTTCTCCGCCTTACGTGATATGGTATGCTGCAGCTGGTTCACCTGATTCCACTCCGTCCAGGATTGCATCAATGGCTTCTTCACTGTCCACGCCCTTGAACCACCAGTTTTCGGGCTGGATGACCATAATCGGACCGCTTTCACATTGTTTGAGACAGGTTGATGCCGTTACCAGGCAGTCCAGCCCCCGATCAAGAATTTCTTCCTCCAAATACTGCAGAAATCCATTTGTCTGTTTGTGGCAGATGCCTTTTTTGTCGCCAGCAACGCGAAAGCTCTGGCAGACAATGACTTGTTTCTCCGGTGTTGCCATTATGTTTCTCCTTTTGTGTCCCCCTTTTTGCCAAAGAGGGTTTATAGATTGAATTATCATTTCTCAGTTTACTGATTTGTCTATCTGCCTACCCCAAAGACGATGTCAAGCGATCGTTTAATATTGCCGCTAGCAATAAAGACATCAATGCCCCTGTCTTCCAGAATCTTCATCGGCTTTGGCCCGGCCCCTGAAGCCAGCAGGGCAAAGCAGTCATTTAATAATTCTGACAGTGCATTCCACCGCGCTTCCCCGCCTCCGGGCTCGGGTGTTGGCCTTACCCCGAGCATACGGACAGGGCCGTCTACTCCCGGTCCATAGATCATAAGTTTCCGGGCATGTCCGATATGAAGGTCCACGTTCATGCCGTCAAAGCTGGCAACCGCTACATTGGGTCTCTTTATTCGATCGATATGCACGCAGCTATCCTCTGTCTATGGGCATTACAGCACCAGCTCGAATTTCTGTTCTGTCGCGTCTCGGTCAATACGATCCATGAGCTCACCGAGAATTTTCTCAAGCAGCCTGAGACCGCCTTTGTACCCGACAGTCGGGAAGTACTGATGTCCCTGACGGTCCAGGATCGGGAATCCCCATCGTACATAGGGAATATCCTCATCACGGGCAATGTACTTGCAGTAGGTATTACCGATAAGCAGGTCAACAGGCTCATTCTTGATCCACTGGTGGAGCAGGAACATATCGCCTCCTGCCTTCACATTTACCTCATAGGGCATGTCTTTCGTGATTTCCCTGATACGCTTTTCAAATTTCTTTCCGGGAGTACCTGTTACAATGTGAACGGGATGCATATCCAGTGAGACAAGGAATTCTGTCATGGAAATCAGCTGGTCAGGATCACCGACCAGCGCCACTTTTCTCTGATAGAGGTACTGGTGCATGTCCGAAATCATATCTACCAGCTGACCCCGTTCATTGACAATCTCTTCCGGAATTGTTACGCCTGCGATAATCCGTAGGGCATCGATAAACCTGTCAGTAGCCATCAGCCCAAAGGGCATATCTAGCACACTACAGGGGACATGGCAGCTCTTGTCAAGCCATCGGGCTGCATCAGCAGAGCACCACTCTCCAAGGGCAAGCGTTCCGATGGAATCACCGGTTGACCTGAGTTCATCCATGGTGGTGCCTCCCTTTGGAAACATCGCATACTCTCCTGACAACGGCCCGTTTAACACTCCTGATGTATCAGGAAAGAGAATGGACTCAACTCCGATCGTTTTAACGATACGCTTGATCTCTTCCATATCAGCCGGTTCAACCCAGCCGGGTATAATATTGACTTTACGGTTCTTTTTGCCTGTCTGCTCTGCAACCATTGCCATGGATTTCACCATATTGGAAAACCCGGTAATATGGGAGCCGACATAGCTCGGGGTAGAAGCACTGATAACGGATTTCCCTTCCGGTATCTTCCCTTCGGTCTTTGCTTTTTTTGTTATCTGCGGCAGATCGTCACCGATGGTCTCAGAGAGACACGTTGTATGAACGGCAATGACCTCCGGATCATATACAGAAAAGATATTGGTTATGGACTGCAGCATATTTGCCTGGCCCCCGAATACGGAAGCGCCTTCAGTAAATGAACTGGTGCTGGCAGAGACCGGTTCCTTGTAATGTCTTGTGAGGGTGCTCCGGTGATATGCACAGCACCCCTGTGATCCATGACTGTGCGGCAGACATCCTTGTATGCCCAGTGACGCGTACATGGCGCCGATGGGCTGACAGGTCTTGGCCGGATTAATGGTCAGGGACTTGCGTTCAGTAATTTTTTCTGGTGTATGTCGTAGTAACATGGTATTCTCCTTTAATTTTCAAGCATGCCCGGGAGCGGCTACTCCCAGCAGTATGTGGCAGAGAGCTGCGGATTTTCCTGCCACGGGGCCTTCATATAGCTCCAGACCTTACTGTTGACCAGCCGGTCAATCTCTTTATAGAAATTAATGGCACCCTTGAAACCTGCATAAGGGCCGCCCGAGTCATAGCTGTGGAGCTGCTTCATGGGCACGCCCAGTTTCTGGACCGAATACTTCTCTTTGATTCCTGCACAGAAAATGTCCGGCTTCATCAGTTCAACCAGTTTTTCAGCTTCGTACTGGTTCAGGTCATCAATGATGAGCGTTTCTTTGAATTTATACCCTGCGTCTTCCAATGCCTTCATCTCCTCTTTTGACTTGCGCGGCTTATAGCGTGTCTCATCGGCTTCCACTTCGATCTCTTCTATATTGCGGCTGTCAGCATCCACCTTCAAATTTGGAATGACGTGGCGGCCTTCGTAATCATCACGATGGGCAAATTCATACCCGGCAGAAATGGTTTTCATTCCCATTTCGTTAAAGAGTTCCTGGTAGTGGTGGGCACGGGAACCTCCGAGAAACATCATGGCTGTTTTGCCCTCCGTCCTTGTCCGGACATCCCTGCTTACCGCCTCAACTTCAGGAATCTCTTCAGCAATGACCTTCTCAACGGTTTCGCTGAGCTCTTTATCGCCGAAATACTCAGCAATCTTGCGCAGGGACTTCGCTGTTGCTTGTGCCCCGATAAAGTTCACCTTGATCCAGGGGATTCCGTACTTCGTCTCCAGCATGTCAGCTACGTAGTTGATAGACCGGTGGCACATGACGGCATTCAGGTCAGCAGTGTGTGCTGAGGCAAACTGGTCATAGGTGGAGTTTCCTGAAAATGTGGATATGGTGGTTATGCCGCACTTTTCAAGGATCCGGTCAATTTCAAAACCGTCACCGCCTATGTTGTACTCTCCAAGGAGATTGATCTTGAATTTACCCGGCTTGACCTCGTCATTTTCTCCAACAATATGACGAAAGACCTGGTTATTGGCGATATGGTGCCCTGCAGACTGGGAGACCCCTTTGTATCCCTCGCAGCTGAATGCATAGACGTTACAGTCGCCGAATTTTTCCTTCATATTTTTCGTGACCGTGTGAATGTCATCACCGATAAGCCCGACCGGACAGGTGGCAAAGACAGCAATCGACTTTGGATGAAACAGGTCATAGGCTTCCTGAATTGCTGTTGCCAGTTTCTTTTCTCCGCCGAATATGATGTCCTGGTCCTGCATGTCGGTCGAGAAACAGTAGGTCATATAGTTCTCACCGTCAGTACCCGCATCGGTCTGGTTCCGCCGGGTGAGCCAGGCGTAGAAACTGCAGCCTATCGGTCCATGGACCAGATTGACGATATCGCGGGTCGGGCCCATGATGACGCCTTTGCATCCGGCGTAGGTACATCCCCGCATGGATATGATTCCGGGGATGGTACGCACATTTGCTGAAATTTCAGGCGTCTCGTTTTCAAGGGCCTCATTTATTAATATTTGTTTGGCACGCTTGCGGGCCACCTTGGGTGGATATTTTTTAAGAAGTTCCTCTTTCACCTCCGCCGGGTCCCACGGAACTGGTTTTTTATTTGTTGTAGTTGCCATTTCTATTCTCCTTTTATCTAATTAAGCGATCGCTTTCTCTCCAATTTCGCCTGTTCGTATGCGGACAGCATCGGTCATAGGCACAACAAAGACCTTGCCGTCACCGGGGTGTCCTGTCTGGTTCGTATTAATAATCGTCTCAACCACACATCCAACCTGGCCGTCTTCCACTACTACCGTTACCATACGTTTCGGGTAGAGCTTGCCTTTTTCACCCAGCAAAGCAGCGGCTTCTTCATATCCCTGTTCAACTCCCTCCAGGACCTCAGGGTTCGCAAACCCCTTACCGCGGCCCTGTGCTTCATTGGCAAAAAATGCGTCAATGCCGCATTCAGTCAGGGCCTTCTTGGTCTGGTTCATCATATTGATTCGTATCACTGCGATCACCTCTTTCATGCCGTGACCTCCTCAGTTTCAGCACCTTCCTTGACACCTGAACTGATGGTGTAGGATTCCTGCACTTCACTGATAAAGATCTTGCCGTCACCAAAAGCGCCTTTTGCTCCTGAGCGGCCGGTTTTCATGATTGTGTCTACTACAAAATCCTTGTCTTCATCTGCGACCGCGGTCATCAGCATAACTTTGGGAAGTTCATCATAGGTAACTTCACCAATTTTGATACCGCGCTGTTTGCCGCGTCCTGCAACAGCATATTTTGTGACAGCAGGAAACCCTGCCTCCATAAGCGCCGCAAGGATTGCGTCCACTCGTTCCGGTCTTACTATCGATCTGATCATTATCATTTGTATTTCTCCTGATTTTATTTAGAATTTATTTATAAACTTCCGTTTTGTTGTCATGCCCGAAGTTTTTAGTCGGGCATCCAGCGATTGGTGAAAAGACTGGATTCCGGCTTAAGGACTGCCGGAATGACAGACATATTTTTTAAGCAGCCTCCATTAAGCCATAGGCCATTAAAAGCTCTTCCAGTTCTTCAATCTCCAGAGGAGTTGGAATGACAAAGATTTCATTTTCATCAATGGCCTTTGCCAATCCCCGGTATGCATCAGCCTGTGGTACTTCCGGTTTCCATTCGATCACCGTTTTTCTGTTAATTTCAGCACGCTGCACATCATTGTCCCGGGGAACAAAGTAGATCATCTGGGTACCGAGCTTTTTAGCAAACTCTTCAATCATTTCCTTCTCATTGTCAACGGCCCGGGAATTACAGATAAGGCCGCCAAGCCGCACATTACCGGACTGGGCGAATTTCATAATTCCTTTGCTGATGTTGTTCGCCGCATACATGGCCATCATTTCACCTGAGACAACGATGTAGATCTCCTCGGCCTTTCCATCACGGATAGGCATGGCAAATCCCCCGCATACCTCTTCGTAGGCGCCGAGCGACTCAAGCATATTTATTGATGTGATGATGCCGCGGCCTGCACACCCGACTCCCGGTTCCGGACCACCGGACTCGACACACCATGTGCCGCCGTATCCTGCCTTGCGGATATCTTCAAGTTCAACATCCTCACCTTCCTCGCGGAGCGTGTCCAGAACCGATTTCTGGGCGAGACCGCCAAGGAGCAGGCGCGTTGAGTCTGCCTTGGGATCACACCCCACAACCATGACCTTACGCCCCAGTTCCACCAGGCCTGCCACGGTGTTCTGGGTAGTTGTTGATTTACCGATACCACCCTTTCCATAAATCGCCACTTTTCTCATTTTCTTTGCCATTGTGCATCCTCCTTTTACTGATTAATATTAATATTCAAGGCTATCTCTTATAGCTTTGTGATCATGTCTGTGTTCTTTTCATACTTGCATGAGCCTTTGCAAGGGGCGTGCCAATTACGTGAGCAGGGATTATCCCTTTTAATATCAGACAGTTAAAGAGTTATTGCGGTGGGAAGATCAGTGATGTGGAATAGTTGTAAAATGAAGAGAAGTTTACAAAAAAGTCGATGCCTGTCCAATTCTGTCGAAGTCGGCACTTGGGGAGCCAATGACTTAAAAAACTACAAGTGAAAGGAGAGTGACGAGTAGTGATTTGCGATATACGATTTACGAAATTAAAAAGCTCGTCATTCGTGAATCGCTATTCTTCGTTATTGTCTTTGCAAAGATTGCAAGATAGCAAATACAAAATGGTGAAACAATATTGTTGTTAAATGAACAATATTGGCCTAATAGTGTTGAGTTTCTGGTCGATCTTTTTTTCCTGCAGTGAGACATTTTCTGGCTGAAAATATATGTTAGCGCTAACTTCGTGACTCTTTTGCGTTGATCTTGCGCTGTTTTTTTCAATCATGAGAAATAAAACTCTAGTTGTCATTTATTGCATCAGTATTCTTGGCATACAGTTTGCAATTATTTTATCTATGGGTAGCAATGCGTGCAAAAAAGGTATGAAGAAAAAGACGGACGTATCCGAACGGACCAGTACGTTCAAGACTCCGGAGGTACAGGCCCTCTGTGAGATAGCACAGCTGGTCGGCTCTGCTGCAGAGCTTAAAACGACGTTGTCTGAAATCCTGAGAATACTCCATGACACGCTCTATATGGAGCGTGCTTCACTGGTGCTGCTTGACGATACGGCAAGGCACTTAACAATAAAAGCGTCGTATGGACTGTCAAAAGAGGAAAAAAAACGGGGTGTGTATCATCTTGATGAAGGCGTAATCGGTAAGGTCTTCAGATCAAAATTCCCCTTTGTGGTACGGGACATTAAAAGTGAACCGTTATTCCTCAACAGGACCCAGTCCCGGTCGATCGATAAAAGTAACATTGCTTTTATCGGAGTACCTGTGCTCCTTCGCAATGAGCCGGCCGGGGTACTCACCGTTGACAGATTACTGGCCCCTGAAGTTTCATTTGAAGAGGATGTACACTTCATAACGGTTGTCGCAACACTTATTGCCCAATTTATCGAACTCAATAAAGCAATTAAACAGAAAGAAGATGTATGGATCGAGGAAAACAGGACCCTGCGGGCCGAGCTCGACAAGCGCTACAGCCGGCATAATATTATTGGTCAGAGCAAGGCAATGCAGGAGGTTTTTCAGTTAATCGATAAAATCGCACCGAGTGCGGCAACTGCGCTTCTTTTAGGAGAATCAGGAACAGGAAAAGAACTGGTAGCTCGGGCCATTCATCATGCAGGGCCCCGTGTCGCAAAACCCTTTATAAAGATCAACTGTGCTGCACTTCCTGAACATTTACTGGAGAGTGAGCTGGTCGGTCATGAAAAAGGTGCCTTTACCGGTGCGACATCGTTAAAAAAAGGACGCTTTGAACTTGCTGATGGCGGTACACTGTTTCTCGATGAGATTGGTGAACTGCCTTTAAACCTGCAGGCCAAACTGCTCCGGGTACTTCAGGAGAAGAGCTTCGAACGGCTGGGCGGGACTGAAACGATATCTGTTGATGTACGGATCATTGCTGCTACAAACGTCAATCTTGAAAAAGCCACGGTACAGGGAAAGTTCCGGGCTGATCTGTATTACCGGTTAAATGTAGTTCCGATAGTGCTTCCTCCCCTGCGTGACAGGAAAGAGGACATCCCCCTGCTGCTCGACTTTTTTCTGCGGGAAAGCAACAAACGAAACGGAAAACAGATGAAGCTTTCTCAAGAGGCGATAGAGGTTATGGAACATTACAACTGGCCCGGGAATGTCCGTGAAATGCAGAACCTTCTTGAGAGAATGGTAATTATTTCGGATGATGGATGGTGCAAGGTACATGACCTGCCGTCAGTTATGCTGGCTGAGCCGGAGATGCATATAAATGATGAAGATCATGATATAAGTGGAATTGAAGAACATGAGGACTCACGAGCCGGATCTGGAAGTCAAACATCATCTCTGAAAAATATGGAAAAAGAAATTGTAGAATCAGCCATGCAGAGAAACGGCTGGGTACAGGCCCGTGCTGCACGCGAACTCGGCATCAGTCAGCGGCAGATCGGATATAAAATCAAGAAATACGGAATTGTTCCGCCGGATCATATACATTTTAAAACAAATTAATCACAACGAATAACGATTGACGGATAGCGAATGACAAACCTGCCTGCCGGCAAGGTGACGACGTAATGGATGAACTTATAACGACGATCTTTTTACTTCATAAATCGTTATTCGTCACTCTTTTTAACTTTCATATAAAGCTCTTATCTCTTTATCAAGCAGGGGTCTTCCGAGGAGCTTTGCTTTTTTCCTGAAGGCAATAAAGATGTCTTCCAGTCTTTCAGGAGTTGCATGTACCTGTAATTGGGCAATACGGTTTAAAAAACTCTTTCTCCCGATTTTTGCACCGTAGAGAAGACGTCTCATTGCGCCAACGCGGGCTGGATTATAAGGTTCGTATGTATCAGGGTCAATGCTCATACCCTGCAAATGTAAACCGGTTTCAGAGGTAAATATGTTATTGCCGATAACAGGGTGCTGCTGATCGATCGGTTTTGATGAGGCCTCACTCACCTGGTCACAAAGGGATTTTAATTCTCTGCTCCGGTAGGGCCGGTCAGCCTTCAGTGCAAGAAATCCAACAATCTCCTCAAGACGGGCATTCCCAGCCCTTTCTCCTAAGCCGAGAACAGTGACATCCGCCCAGTGAGCCTCTTCTTCCAGTGCGGATATGGCATTTGCCGTTGCCATACCGAAGTCATTATGGGTATGAACACCAATTTCAAGACCCTGGGTATTCAACTCCTGAATTAGATGTATGAGTCCTGATGGAGTTGAAATGCCGACCGTATCAGCTATACGGATTCTGTAAGCGCCATATTCCGAGGCAGTCTGAATTATTTTTTGTAAAAACGTCCGGTCTGCCCGAGTAGCGTCTTCGAGGCCAAGTGAGACCTTTTTAAAACCTGCTTTCATAGCATGCGTAACAGATTTGATGACTGTCTGCAGTACCCATTGCCTGCTTTTCCTGAGTTTCTTCTCTATATGCAGGTCAGATACAGGGATCGAAAGGGACAGAACGTCAGGGCTGAGCTGTGCGGCATATTCGATATCTTCATCAATGCAGCGGCACCATAATGAAAAGGATGTACGGGGGGCTATTAATCTGCTTTCCATTAAAAGACTGCTCAGCTCGTCATCAAAACGGGTTGCGATCCCCATCTCGATTTCTTCTATCCCGACCAGTGAAAGCGCCCTGACTATGGCAAGTTTCTGATCATAAGAAAAGTTTACACCTGCTGTCTGCAATCCTTCTCTTAGCGTTGTGTCAATAATTCCTTTCATATCCAATGAATCCCATCGTTAAAGGGCAATGTCTTTAATAGCACCTGAATAGACAACAGGCTCTATCCCCATAGCCTTGAGGGCAAGTGCCGGTTCATCACCGATTTTTGTAACGAAAACTTTTTCACAGCCTGTTAACACTCTGGCAACCTCCTGAAAGCGAGCCTCATCAAAAGCATGTTCTTTTTGACCGGTTGAATATGGTTCAATCTCCTGCTCAGCTATGAGATCAAATGTCGGGGGAGCAGCGTTATAAATAGAAAACTTTTTCGCCTTTCCAAAGTGTTCATTGACGGTAAGACCGTCGGTCGATGCAATTGCTATCTTCATATTCATCTCCTTTATATAAAATGATTTCTCTACACACACCCTGCTGCGTTGCCGGCACACTCTTTTTTGCTGGTACAGGATACACTGCGGACTTTCATGGCAGACAGGCCTGATTCATTATCACTAAACGCTGCATCAAGCCCCATTTCGATAAAACCGTTCATGATGTGCGGCTCCACACCATGCTTCCTGAGGACTTTTTCCGGTACCTTACCTATTCCGCTTACCAAAATGGCTCTGCAATCCCCAAGTATCCTGGTAAGATGCAGCCACCGTTTCGGACCGCATCCCCGTTTGGGGGTCTCCCGTTCTTCAACGAGTTCCAGATTGTTGTCATTGCGTGACCATATCTGGACTTTCTCCGCTTCTCCCAGGTGCTGATTAATAAGGACACCTTCCAGTGTGGCAACTGCGATGTATGGTCTTCCCTGTACTTCCTTTGAGAGGAGATTCAGTTTTGCAGAGGCAGAGAGACAGCCCCGCATCTCATCTGTACGGTCCTGCCCTAATAATCCTACTGCGTCGGCACGGCAGCGGGTGCAGTGGCGCATCTGGGGAAGATATGTTTCAGCCTTTTTTCGAAGTTCATCCATCTGCTTTTTATCCGGTTCGATGATATCTGCAAAGGGTGTATCGACATTGGGGAATATTGCCATGCAGTTCAGGAGGTCGACGCCCAGTTCCTTCATCTTTTTGGCAACATCTGTAACATGGTGGTCGTTGATGCCTGGAACCACTATGGTGTTAATCTTCACCGTAATTCCAAGGGCCTTCAGTTTTCTGATTGCATCCAGTTGACGGGCCAGGAGCAGTTCTGCTGCCTGCAGTCCTTTATAGATCACGTTTCCTTCTCTGACCCAGCTGTAGATCTTCTGGCTGATTTCCGGATCTACGGCGTTTACCGTAATTGTGACATGCGATACTCCTATCTGAGCAATCTCATCAACGTGATTTGCCAGAGCAAATCCATTGCTGGAGAGACAGAGTAACAGCTCAGGGAAACGACCCCGAATGAGGCGCATTGTCTGCAGCGTCTCGTCAGGATTGGCAAAGGGATCACCAGGACCGGCTATACCGGCAACGGTTATGCGGGGTTCTTTTTTCAAAACCTTATCAACGTAGATCAATGCCTGATCAGGTGAGAGAACACTGCTGGTGACCCCGGGACGTGACTCATTCACACAGTCGTATTTTCTGTTGCAGTAGTTGCATTTAATGTTGCATTTCGGGGCTACAGGCAGGTGTATACGGCCGAACTGACCCTTTACTTTTGCATTGAAACAGGGGTGCTTGCTTATGTCTTGTGCAGTATTCATTTTATATCCTTTTCTATTGCCATGCTGTTTAATATGTCTTAGTTCTTTACAGACTGTTATCTTGCAATCATTCTGAATGTAGCGACGCGGAGTGAAGTCTTAGCACCCTTCACGGAGATGCGCTTCGGGAATCTCACCCATCTGGTAACAAGAGATCCTTCGCTTTGCTCAAGATGACATATGACGCAATTCCTTAGCATGTTAATTTTTCTTTTCTTACATATAGCTGTATCCAGTGTTTGAATCGTTCTGCTTCTTCTCGAGCAGGGCATTGGCAATACTGTCAAACAACTGCTGGGCGCCCTTATAGCCGATATGCAGTGTGCGCTGGCCGCCTATCCGGTCGTGAATCGGGAATCCCACCCTCACGATCGGAATATTTCTCTTTCGTGCCAGCTGGTATCCTTTGCTGTGACCGATGAGGATATCAGGCTTCAGTTCATCTGCAAGTTTTTCGATTTCGTAAAAATCCATTCCCTCATGAATCAGCGGAGTCTCAGAAACCAGCCCGTCACAGACACTCCTGATAGCATTTTCCAGACTGCCTGATTTTCCACCGGAAGCACAGAGGACAGGACGAATCCCTATTTCAGCCAGAAAAGATGTCATACCCACAACCAGGTCTTCCTCGCCATAGACAATGGCCCTCTTGCCAAAAACATACTTATGCCCGTCTGCGAGCGAATCAATAAAGCGGCCTCGCTGGTTTTCATATACTTCCGGTGTCTCAATACCGGTGAGGTCTTTCAGGATTTTAAAAAAGCTATCGCTCTCTCTCAGGCCAATAGGCAGGCCCAGCCGGAGATGATCAATAGCACATTTTTCTTTAAGCAGCAGGCCGGCCGAGTCTTTATTATCAATGGTCCATCCAAACTCTATTGCTGCTGCAGCAGTTCCGAGTTTTTTAATGCTCTCAATTGCGGTGCCTCCATGAGGGATTTTTTCATATTCCAGGAGAGCCGGACCATCCAGGGTGTCGGATATATCCGGGAGAATGGTAAAAGGAACGCTGTAGTGGCTGCTGATCTCTTTTAAGTAACGGATATCCTCGGGAGACAACAGGCCCGGAAATATGACGACGCTGTTTGACTGCTCAACTGACTCTTCTGCGAGGGCGCCCACAACAGCCCTGACCGCTGCATGAAAGCCTTCCATATGGGTGCCGCTGTACGAAGGGGTTGAAACAGGAACTAATATCGGTACGTCCGGATTTTCCTTTGTCATTTCTCTATATTCATGCAGAAGCATGGGGAGGTCATCGCCTATTGTTTCTGTCAGGCAGGTGCTGGCGATGCCGATAAGCTGCGGATGAAATTTATCAGTCACATTCTTTAGGCCCTGTTTTAAATTGGGACCGCCTCCGAAAATGGCATGCTTTTCACCGAGCGATGATGAGGCGATATCCATAGGTTCATTGAAATGGCTGATTATGTAGCGGCGCATATAGGTTGCACACCCCTGTGAGCCATGCAGAAAAGGAACAGCTCCTTCAATGCCGCGGAAGGCAAGGGTTGCCCCCATGGGTTTGCAGAGTTTGCAGGCATTGGTTGTTGAGACATAGTTGGGCATGTTAGTCATTGCTCTTTCCCTCCACTTTCGGCATGAACCTCCAGACCGGACTCATGACCGAACTGTATACTTCCTTTGCAAAGTTGAGCATGCCGATGAAACCGGCCAATGCCTCTTTGCGCTCGTGGTTATGGTCGCAGAATGCAACCCCGAGCTTATAGGCGATCGGCCGCTCCTTTACGCCGCCCACAAAGATATCGACATTTTTTTCCTGGAGAAATGATGAGAGCTCCAACGGATTTGAGTCATCAACAATAATAGTCCCCGGGTCAGTGATTTCTTGCAGTTCCCTGTATTCAGATGCCGTGCCGGTCTGTGATCCAACCATCACCACATCCATGCCGAGAAGCCTGAATGCCTTGACTAAAGAAAAGGCTTTAAAGGCGCCTCCGACATATATCGCGGCCTTTTTGCCGCTGAGTGCTTTGCGGTACTCCTGAATTTTGGGATAAATTATTGAGAGCTCTTCCTTTACAACCTCTCTGGCTTTACGCATCATCTCATCATCTTTGAAATGCTCTGCCACAGCGTAAATGGACTCTGCCATATCTTCAATTCCAAAATAGGAAACCCTTATTGCCGGGATGCCGTATTCCTTCTTCATCATGTCGGCCAGGCCCATGGTTGCTCCCGAACACTGGACCACATTAAGCGATGCTCCGTGTGCCCTCTTGATATGCTCAACCCGGCCGTCCCCGGTGATATTTGCAACGATATGCACACCGATCCGCTCGTACATTTCGCGGATCATCCATATCTCCCCTGCAAGATTGAAGTCGCCAAGGATATTGATGCTTTTTTCAGGGATTCCTGATGTGTCGCCTGTTCCCACCAGACGGAACATCGCATTGCAGGCAGCGCGATACCCTTCTCGCTTATTGCCCTTGAACCCTTCTGATTTGACAGGAATAACAGGGATACCCTTTTCCTTTTCAACCTTCCTGCACACTGCATCGAGGTCATCTCCGATGATGCCTACAATGCAGGTTGAATAAACAAATGCTGCCTTTGGATTATGACGATCAATAAGCTCATCAAGGGCTGCAGCAAGTTTTTTTTCCCCGCCGAAAATGACATCTTTTTCCTGGAGGTCAGTAGAAAAGCTGAGACGGTGCAGCTCAGGGCCGGAGGAAAGTGCACCGCGAATGTCCCATGTATAAACAGCGCAGCCGATGGGGCCATGAACAAGGTGGAGGGCATCGGCTATGGGGTAGAGTACAACCCTGGACCCGCAGAAGACACAGGCCCGCTGACTGACAGCACCGGCCGTACTTTCCTTATCGCAGGAAATCTTAAGATCTGCACCTTCTTTTTTATCAATCACATTATTCTGCACGGTTTCTTCCTTTCGCTGCTTTCTGATACGTTTAAGCTGCTGTTAATCCTGTATTGCAACCGGTATGCCAACTTCTCATTGTTTGTTTTTTGTTAATGAAAACAGATAAATAGGGAGTTCTGACGGAAGGATTAAAAGAAGTTACGTTCCAATGAATTTGTCTTTAACTAAACAATAAGGGAATAAATGTTACATTTCTGAAGATATGCAATAGCTTAAATAAGAAGACTGTTTTTTGCAGGAGAGTTTTCGAAAATTGAAAATGTCTAATATATGATTCTCTCAATAATTTTAAAAATTTTATTGCTCATTAAGCGCATCTTAACACTCTCCTCATATAGAACTAACACCACAGCAACAGAAATATCTCAATATACAGAATAGAAAGATTGTTTGAAAATATAAACTTAGCCCTTGCCAGTAAAATTTGTTTTAATTGGTCTAATTCACTCTTTCACGCTGGTAACAGATTTCGAGCTATAATCATTAATGCCATGATCTCATTGCAAGTGATGCTTTTGTTGAAATTAATCTTATCTCATTAACCAAGATACTCAAGATATATATTGGCAATCTTCAATATCCTACGCTCACCAAATACTTCATATGTCGGTATACTCTTCGATATCAATATAACGCGATATTTGAATACAAGTAGGTTGTACGGACCAGTTTGACAACAGAATACTTCAACAATAACCGCTTGAAAGTTTCACCAGCAAAAGAAATTTTATAAGTGCACCTTTTAGTCTATAGTCTTGTTTCTGGGAATTCTTTCAATTTTGAATCTTCTATCTAATAGTCATGATTTAGTGTCATGCTGGATTTCAATGACTATCCCATCTTATCGTGGTTTTGTAAGGGCTTTGATTTCATTGACTTATCTGATTTATCAACGAAAATAAAGAATTAGAGTAAACAACTTCTTAAAATGAAGATTCAAATGATGCAGTCTTAATGACAGGTATTCTTCTAAAGATTTGACCAGCATACTTCATAGAATTTACTTTGCTTATATATTCTTACGTTATTCTTTATAAAAATTAACATATTATTTACACACATTAACAGCACATTTACACCCCCATGTGCTAATTGTTATATATGAGTGTCACGTCCCAGGTAATCGAGACCGGTTCATTCCCAGGTAACCGAGACCACCAATTTCGTAATGTTATTTCTTCTTCACTTTTAAGTCAACATTTTTTTCTTCTTCACTTTTAAGTCAACATTTTTCACTTTGATTTTCCCTTTTAAGCGATAACTCTTTCCTTTGAAGATGGAGATCTCTGCCCTGTCAAATATTCTGTCTATGGTCGCATTGGCAAGAACCGGATCAGGGAATACCTGTGGCCACTCATCAACATCCCGGTTTGATGTCAGTATCATGGCCGAGCTGTATTTTCTCCTGTCCAAAAGGTCAAATACCTCCTCGGCAATCTCACGGGTCATGGTGGTCACTCCCCAATCATCCAGAATCCAGAGCCTGGCTGAAAGGACTTTTTTGAATAAGGTGTTGAGATTATTCTTCATCTTTGCCTGTAGTATGTCCTCAGCCAACTTCTTTAAGTTGTTACAGTAGACACGATAGCCTCTGTTTGCTGCAAGCACTCCTATGGCCAGTGCCAGATGTGTCTTGCCTGTGCCCGGCTGACCGAGGAACAGACAGATCTGATTGTTTGCAATAAAGTTCAGAGTGGCAAGTTCCCGGATCTGTCCCTCATTGATTTTCGGGTTAAAGGACCAGTCAAAGCTCTCCAATGTGGTGATTTCAGGGAAGTTGGCCTTCTTGATCCTCGCCATCAGAGACTTTTCCCTGCGGGCGTCGATTTCATGCTCCAGCAGCTCACTGATCCATGACAGGGAAACCGCCTTTTTGTGATGTGCAAGCACCTCCTGCAGTTCTGTCGCTGCGGTATGAAGCTTGAGTGTCTTAAACTGCCTGCTGACTGTCTCGATGTTCATCGTTACCTCCTGGTATTAAGAGTTGTTGATATTCCTCTATGGGTCTTGTAAATTTGCAGGTTTTTTTCTTTTTGGTTTGGCCATTTTTGCCCGTGTCTCGTTCTGTCTGTGTTTCTGCATCAAGTTCCAGCAATGCCAGAATGCTTCTGTAGCCATAGGCTTCTACGGACAAAGCCTTCTTACATGCCTCGTTTATCTGGACATCGCTATACTTCTTATCGAGGGCGAGTATCCCCCATATCTTTCGTGTATCAATAAACCCATTGCCCTGTTTCAGCAGTCTCACCACAATCTCTTCCACATAAGGGCCAAGCTTCACCGCTGCCTTTCGATAGTAAGAGCCTTCCCTCATGGAACGCTCCCACGGGGC
>CAMYND010000073.1 GCA_947259645.1 Thermodesulfovibrionia bacterium
CCTTTTTTTATTTGTTATTGGTCGTAACAAATTATTTTACAGGAGGTACGCCCTTTTTTTTACCGTTTACTATTTCACACAATCGAGATTACACTATCGATATTGTTTTCGTTAGTTCGTTATATTTGCGATCGTAACCACTTTTTTTTAAGTATAATTCATGTTACCTGAGATAGTAGATAATATTAGGAAATTAAAACATTCCGCTACAGCGCGCATTGCAAGGATCAAGCATTACCAGGGAAAACACTTTTGTCCCTGTTGCAAAGGGCGTGTAATAGCGTTTAATAACTGGCAGCATGTTCAGGGGGAAACCTGCCCGCATTGTGGATCGGCTCGAAGGCACAGACTTCTGCACTTGTTTTTGACGCAACATGCGCCGGTTATGTTTGAAGCGCGTAAATGTCTTCTTCATATAGCACCTGAAAATTACTTGAGGAGGCTTTTCCAGAAAAATCCCTCTATTGAATATATCTCTGCTGACCTGAGCATGGAAAATGTTATGGTAAAAATGGACATTACTGATATTCAGTTTCCGGATGATTCATTCGATTTTATAATATGCAATCATGTCCTGGAACACGTGATCGAGGACCGTAAGGCCATGAAAGAATTCTGCCGGGTTTTAAATCCAGGTGGTTTTGCAGTTCTGCAGGTTCCGGTATATCCTGACAAAACCATTGAAGATTCTTCCGTTGTTGATCCTCAGGAACGCAAACGTCTTTTTGGATTGGAAGATCATGTAAGAAAATATGGGCAAGACTATAAACAAAGACTGGAAGAGTCAGGATTTATCGTCAAAACATTTGCTGTAAAGGAATTATTCACACATGAGCAGATTATCTATTTCGGCCTCTATGAGGGTGAGACCATTTACACTTGCTTTAAGACGGAAAAAGGGTTTCAAAATATCCGAATAGACAATTTGAGTTCATATCATTAATTATCCTGAACAATATCTGCATAGACAAAACCTGTAAACGCTTTCCCCTGCTTTTTATGCCCGGATTCAACTCTGCGTAAAGACCCCCCGAATATTATCATGTAGCAAAATATATAAATATTCCGGTATTTTTAAAAGAAATTAATTTCAGACGAGTGTTAAACGAATTTACGGACCCCTGCTGTAGTGTAAAGAAAATAAAGGGTTTATTTTGTATTGCATTATTGCATTCCCTATAAAATAAAAGAGATTTTGCAAAGTTTCGAAAAAACAATTGCAGCATCTTTCGTAATAAGTTAAAATTTATAGAACCCATTAAAAATCACATTATCCAAAAAAGTGTTGCATGTTACAGAAAGGTAGCCATGGCACGTACTGACAAAGTCGTGAGGGACGCACAGTTTCTTCAAACTAATAATCAGAGCCATTATGGCATTGAGGCTACTTTGCGCGATACCAAAAAGCATGAAAAAATTAATACACTTCAACACGAACAATTGCTCAAGTTGATTGCAAAGGGTTTTTATAAGGAACTCATCAGTTATGGAGTAGATCAAAAGGATGTTATTGCAGTATCTACTCACCTGCTCGATCATTTGCTGGACAAGAATAATAAATTAAAGGATGGCAATAGCTATTACAATCGTTATTTCCTGTTAGAAAATATCAGGGACGAGTGGAATAGTCACAAAAGTCTCACGATTGAGAATATAAGCATATCTCCTGTCAAACCGGGTCTGTACAAACAAGTTGCACTATGGCTGACAAATCCTGAAATCAAATATAGTTTTATCTCTTTATTTCCTGACACAGAATACGATCTTAAAAAGTATTTTGAGCAGCCGACCAGAAACTATTTTGCTATATATTATGAGAAGGAACCCGTTGGAATCATTGGCACCGACTATATTGACAACACATCACGCAAGTTGGAGATGAGGAAGTTCATCGGCAATACAAGCATACAGGGCAAGGGAATTGGCAAGCGTGCTACCTTTCTTTTTCTCTATCATTGCTTTGTTATTATGAAATTTAATAAAGTGTTTATTCATTCAGGAAATACTAATATTCGTAATATAAACCTAAATAGTAAATTTGGATTTGAATTGGAAGGCGTATTATTTGAGGATGCCTTTTTGGGAAATAAAAAACGTGATATTGTGCGAATGGGCTTGTTGAGATCCAGATGGATGGATATTTTTTCCTAACTTTTTCAGAAAGAGGTTAAACTGAATATATTAGAATATGGACATGCTCTAAACGGTGTATTATGTTCAATGCGTATTTGTGGTAGAAGTTGCCTCACTTTTCAAGCATCCACAAATAACACTGATTATAAATGAGTAAAATTAACACAGTTGCAGGTATTGGGTTTGTTTAAATAAAGCTGTTTCGAACCTGGTTCGTCTAGAAGAGATTGTACGAAACATCACAAGTGTCTGCCCTAAAGCGCCCCTGTCCGGAACAAGTAATTGACAACCACAAAGTTATGTGATAATAACTTATATTCAACTGGTTATATCTTTAAACAGAAATTAATTGGTAGCAGAAATTTGTACATTCAGATTATTTAATTTATACGGCATAATGTCAGGATTTCTTACATAAGCTATGATTTCTGACACAAGTGTTGTCTGGTTTCACATAACTATGATATTCTCCAAGGTAAGAAAGCTTTAAAATTTGAATAGTTAATGTGCTGGTATGTAATTTGCTTATTTTATAGCAAGGTACCTATATAACAGCACTATCCTTGCGTAACATTTAGATAAACAGAAAATATATTTAAGTGTTTTTCATGCATGAGATAAAAGTGGCGGGGTCTTATGTATCATACCGTTGTTGAGATGGCTTATTTAGGTGTAAAATTACGTTGCGCCTAATGTAGACACGAGGATTACTGTATAACTTTGATTGGAAATCCTAATAAATTCCCAATTCTTTATATGTAACAACATATTTGTTTCATCATGAAATGCGATGACTTGATAACTTGGATATCGTGCGAGTTTTATTTGTATAGGAAACCATTATGGTAAAAAGGAAAGACATCATACTATGACGATGAATAGTCTGCTTCTTAGTAAATCTGATGAAAATTCAAAAAACCGTTCCTGGGAAGCGAGTCTGGACCTGGAAACACTTCCCTTTCTTAAGGACCATTGCGTTCAGGACATGACCATCCTGCCCGGTTCAAGCTATATTGAGCTGGCACTGGCTGCTGCGCTTGCCAAGGGGAAACGACCGTATGTTTTAGAGAATGTTCAGTTTCAGAATGTATTTGTCTTGCCGGAAAACGGTTCACGTAAGCTGCTGATTACTCTATCTCCTGACGCAGAGGGGAGCTCAATTCTTCGCTATTTTAGTGAAGCTGCAGGTAAGAATTCTACAGATACGTCCGGCATGGAGCTTGCCAGTATGAGAATTCCTCAAGAACAGCCAGACATCAATGTACCAGATACAGGACATCCAGATCCTGAAGAGATTCAAGTTCGATGTCCTGAGATTATTTCCGGACATGACTTTTATGCTGAGCTGAGAGCAAACGGCAATCAGTATGGCCCTGATTTCCAGGGAATCAAACAAATCTGGAGGGGTAAAGGAGAAGCTTTAGGGAGGATCCACACATCCCTGTCGCGTAATGTAGAATTACAGGATTACCATTTGCATGCTACAGTACTGGACGCCTGCACCCAGGTATTGACAGCCATCAACAGCAACCCCGGCCGAACCTTTGTCCTGGTAGGATTTGACCGGATGCTTATATCAGAATCACCCGGGAATCAGTGCTGGAGCCATGCCTATCTTACCGATGGAAGAGGACAGGACTCTGATACCCTTATGGGAAATGTTCATTTACTGAATGATGAAGGTAAGGTCATGGTTGATCTGCTTGGTATCCGTTTCCGGTATCTAGAATATGCTCAGAATGAGGAAGAACTGGATAATCAACAGAGAGCAACGGTTGCTGTATCTGCCACATTTACCAGTGAACCCATGGAGGAAACGCTTCAGTTCTGGGGGAAGGAGCTTGAAACACCGTTCAATATTGAATTTGCTCCCTACAATCAGATTTTCCAGCAATTGCTTGATCCGGGGAGCCTGCTATCGCAGAACGACAGCGGACTGAATGTTATCATGGTGCGGTTTGAAGACTGGATTCGAGATCAGAACCATTTGCATGCCAATTTTGACACTGATCAAATGAACAACCTATTCGGAGAACATGCGAAGTATACACTTCCGAATCAACTGGAAATAGCTCATCTTAATCAGTACGAAACGGAATATTTATATAAGGAAATATTTGTAGACCAGTGCTATCTTAAACATGGAATCGCATTAAAAGAAGGTGATTGTATAATCGATATTGGGGCCAATATCGGGATGTTTACCCTGTTCATTGGTCAAAATTGCAAAAATCCCACGATCTATGCATTTGAGCCCTCTCCCCATACATTCAAGGCATTAAACATTAATGCAAATCTTTATGGTTCAAATGTAACAGCTTTCAACTATGGAATTTCTGACAGGGCAAAAGAAGCAACATTTACATTTTATGAAAAATCATCTGTCTTTTCAAGTTTCAACGCTGATGAAGTAGAGGACGAAAAAGCAATCAGGGCAGTTGTTGAAAATATGCTCAGAGAGAGTGGCACATCAGATGAAAGCGACCTGCAACAGTTCGTTGATGAGTTAATGGAAGGCCGGATGAACAGCAAGTCTTTTGTCTGCCAGCTGAAATCAGTATCCGATATTATTCGGGAAAATAACATTGAAAAGATAGACCTGCTAAAAATTGATGCGGAAAAAAGCGAACTGGATATCCTTAGGGGCATCGAATCTGATGATTGGCCAAAAATCAGGCAGATGGTGCTAGAAGTTCATGATAAAGAGGGGCACGTCATCAAGGAAGTGAACAGGTTACTGCAGGAGAAGGGTTTTGGTTTTGCCATTGAAGAAGAGGATTTGCTCCATAACTCGGGTCTTTACAACATATTTGCTACCCGCTCAGAAGAAATTAAAAAAGAATCCATTCTACAGTCGTCATCAACTGAGAAGGAAAAAATAATCAGAGAAAATGTGCATAACCTCGTCGTGGCTTTAAAGTCGGCTGCGGAGCGTTCAGCAGCGCCTCACCTGGTCATTACCTGTCCCGCGTCGCCATCATCAGCTGCTAATGCAGATTACATGAGAATCCACGAAGAGATGGAAACGTTTTTACTGGCTGAACTTGGTAATTTGACCAATGTATTCCTTGTAAAAACTGCTGATTTGAATTCAACCTATCCTGTTAAGGATTATTATGATCCTCACGGTGATAAACTGGGTCATGTGCCGTATACTCCTGCTTTCTTTTCTGCACTGGGGAGCATGACTGCAAGAAAGTTGCATACCATCCAGGGCACCCCGTACAAGGTTGTGGTGCTGGATTGCGACCAGACATTATGGAAAGGTGTCTGCGGAGAGGATGGACCGCTCGGCATTGAAATTGATCAGCCCCGAAAATTATTGCAGGAATTTATGGTTAACCAGCAGGATGCAGGAATGGTAATCTGTTTATGCAGCAAAAATAGTGAAGAGGATGTGAAGGCAGTATTTGATCATCACCCTGAGATGCCGCTTCAGCAAAAGTATATAGTGACCAGCCGCATTAACTGGCAACCAAAGTCTGAAAATATTAAATCCCTGGCTGCCGAGCTTCAGTTAGGTCTCGACAGTTTCATATTTGTTGATGACAATCCTATCGAATGTGCAGAAGTGCAGGTAAATTGTCCGGAAGTGCTGACGCTACAGCTCCCTGGAGACCCGGCTGACATTCCCGTGTTCCTAAATCATGTCTGGGCCTTTGATCATTTAAAGATTACTGAAGAAGATAAGAAGAGGACCACATTATATCAGCAAAATTTCAAGCGTGAGCATCTCCGTCAAGCATCTTTGACACTGAATGATTTCCTCTCCGGTCTCGAGTTGAATGTTAATATATCTCAGCCTGTTAAACAAAATATGAGCAGAGTATCACAGCTGACGCAGCGGACAAACCAGTTTAATTTCACTACGATCAGACGCTCGGAAGCAGACATCGAACAGCTCCTTCAAAATGAGAAAATGGAATGCCTTATTTGTGAGGTCAGCGACCGTTTCGGTGATTATGGTCTGGTTGGTGTCATATTATTCGAAATGAAAAATGAAGCTGTCAAAGTCGACACCTTTCTGCTCAGCTGCCGTGTGCTTGGGAGGGGAGTAGAACATCAAATGCTGGCTAGATTGGGGGAAATGGCAGGCGAGCATGGGCTAGACCGGGTTGATATTACCTATCAGCCCACCAAAAAGAACCAGCCGGCACTGGATTTTCTTAATAGTGTCGCATCGCCGTATAAATCTCCGGCTAAAGACGGGTTTTTATTCAGCGTGCCTGCAGAGTATGCGGGTACAATTACTTACATGCCGGACAGACCGGATTCAGTACCTTTCTGTGAACCAACAGATGCGAGCTCATCTGATGCTAGGGTAGCCTGTCAACAAATGCCGGCCATCTCAAGAAAAACTGAGCTTCAAAGCCATATTGCCAGCAGTTTAAATAGTACCAAACAGATCATAAAGGCGGTTGAGTCCCGGGCCGTAAAACAGAAACGGAAGGCAAAGAGCGAATACGTTGCTCCGAATAATGAGCTGGAACGCTCAATTACAAAAATCTGGCAGCAGGTGCTGGGTATTGAAAAAGTGGGGATCAATGATAATTTTTCAGAACTGGGCGGCTCTTCTTTGCAGGGCGTTCAATTGATTGCTCGCTTACAAAAAGAGCTCAACGTTGACATATCTATTGTCAGTCTCTTTGAAAGCCCGACAATAAGCTCCATGGCAAAGATGCTTGGAACTGCAGGCAGGGAAGAGCAGAACCAGCGGCTTGAAATTATCAGAGATAGAGGTCAGAAGAGAAGAGCAAGATCACGATCTCGAACAGAAAGGTAAATTGAAATTTGAGTAATGAAATCATGCATGATGAGAATGAATATGATATTGCCATTGTGGGCATGGCGGGCCGTTTCCCCGGCGCGGATAATATTGACGAATTCTGGCAAAATCTTGTTTCGGGTAAGGAATCCATTTCAATTCTCTCTGATGATGAAATAATAAAATCAGGCGTAGACCCTGCTGTCCTTGATGATCCGAATTATATTAAAGCAGCCCCGATTCTGAACAGACCGGATATGTTTGATGCCGCCTTTTTTGGCTACTCTCCCCGTGAAGCCGAATCAATGGACCCGCAGCAGCGCCTTTTTCTGGAATGTGCCTGGGAAGCCCTGGAACATGCCGGCTGCAATCCTGACTCATTTAAGGGACCGATTGGAGTATACGGCGGCGCGGCGATGAACACGTATTTGTTGTTCAGCGGTCTTCTTCCTAATTTTGTTACTCATTATCTGCCGACATTGATCGGCAGTGACAATAGCTTTCTGACCACACGCGTTTCGTACAAGATGAATCTGAAAGGACCGAGCGTCACAGTCCAAACCGCTTGTTCAACGTCCCTGGTTGCGGTCCACACCGCCTGCCAGAGCTTGTTAAACGGGGAGTGTGATATGGCTTTGGCCGGAGGCGTGTCAGTCAGAGTGCCCCATCACAACGGCTACATTTACCAGGAAGGCAGTGTGTTTACTCCCGATGGTCATTGCCGGCCTTTTGATGCAAAGGCTCAGGGTACTATTTTCGGCAGTGGCGTGGGTATAGTTGTCTTACGGCCATTGGCAGACGCTATTGCAAGTGGGAACAGCATCTATGCGGTCATTAAAGGCTCCGCCATAAATAATGACGGTGCTTCAAAAACTGACTATACCGCTCCCAGTGTTAACAGCCAGTCAGAAGCCATTGTAGAGGCCCTGGCCAATTCCGGCGTCGATGCAGATACAATATCATACATCGAAGCCCATGGGACAGGAACCTACCTTGGCGATCCCATAGAGATTACTGCCCTAACCAGGGCATTTCGCACATATACTGACAAGAAGGGTTACTGCAGGATCGGATCGGTTAAATCAAATGTGGGCCATCTGGATGCAGCCGCGGGGATAGCCGGTTTGATCAAGACGGTCATGGCCCTGAAAAATGAAGAAATACCGGCCAGCTTACACTTTGAAGAGTCCAATCCCGAGATTGATTTCCCTAACAGTCCTTTC
Organism: Thermodesulfovibrionia bacterium; assembly: GCA_947259645.1. Lineage (GTDB taxonomy): Bacteria > Nitrospirota > Thermodesulfovibrionia > UBA6902 > UBA6902 > Glo-13. Next base: position 8,122 of record CAMYND010000073.1, read on the forward strand.
TTTGTTAACAGCTCTCTATCCGATTGGAAGAGAGGGCCTCGTCCCCGACGCGCCGGAATCAGTTCACTCGGCATAGGGGGAACCAATGCTCATGTCATCCTTGAAGAAGCGCCGCAGATCGAAACTTCTCAGACAGAAAAAACCAGACCGGCTCAGCTTCTTTTGCTTTCAGCTAAAACTGCAACTGCATTGGATGCAGCCACCACAAATCTGGCTGAACACCTGAAGCGGGCTCCGGAGTTGAATCTGGCTGATGCAGCTTATACACTGCAAACAGGCCGGAAGGCATTCGATCATCGCCGCATGCTTGTTGTTAACGACATTGATGATGCAGCGACTGCTTTGCAAACGCAGGGCCCAGTGCGGGTGTTGACGACAGTTCAAGAGGCCTCAAATCGTGATATTGCTTTCATGTTTACCGGTCAGGGAGCACAGTACGTTAATATGGGCCTGGAACTGTACAAATCCGAGGCGGAGTTCCGGACACAGGTTGACCATTGCTCAGAACTTCTCATTCCTCATCTGGGTCTGGACATAAGGGACATTCTGTATCCCGATGAAAAAGATTCTGAAGAAGCAACAAGAAGCCTGAGAAATACGTTCATTACCCAGCCGGCACTGTTTGTCATTGAATATGCATTGGCCAGACTGTGGATGTCCTGGGGCATACAGCCGGCTGCATGTGTCGGGCACAGCATAGGAGAATATGTAGCGGCATGTTTGTCAGGTGTGTTTGAATTGAAGGATGCCCTTGCCCTGGTTGCAGCCAGGGGCCGCCTTATGCAGGAACTTCCAACAGGCTCGATGCTTTCGGTTCCTCTCCCGGAAGAGGATATCCGGCCTCTCCTGGGTGAGCATCTTTCACTTGCGGTTATTAACGGGCCTTCTCGCTGTGTTGTGTCCGGAGAGCAGGCAGCTGTTGAGGATCTGGCGAAACGTCTCTCTGACAGGGAGGTTGACTGCCGTCCTTTGCAGACATCACATGCTTTCCATTCACCTATGATGGACCCTATTTTAAAGACCTTCACCGAGAGGGTGGCTCAAGTTCCAATGAATCTCCCCGGTATTCCCTTTGTATCAAATGTGACGGGGACCTGGATAACTCATAGTGAAGCTATGGATCCGGAATACTGGTCCAGGCATTTGCGCCAGACTGTGAGGTTTTCCGATTGTGTTCAGTCATTGCTGAAAGAACCGAACCGTGTTCTTTTAGAGGTTGGCCCGGGGAATACACTCAGAACACTGGCCAGACAGCATGTAGACAAGTCATTGGGACACATAGTCCTTTCTTCGGTTCGTCACCCAAAGGAACAGAAGTCAGATGTTGCTTTTCTTCTCAGCACCCTCGGCCAACTCTGGCTTGCTGGTGTCCAGATTGACTGGGCAGGGTTTTATGCAAATGAAAAACGTTATCAACTTCCGCTGCCGACATACCCGTTTGACCGGCAGCGGCACTGGTTTGAATCATCTTCTAATGGTTACCGGGACAAATCTTCCCTCTCACTAAAAGAATCCCAGACACCTGTCTTTAACCTCCTGAATAGTGGGAATACAGAACGTCTGGCGGATCAGCTCTCATCTGACGGGAAATTCTCAGAGGAGGAGATGAAACTATTACCCGGGATCCTGGACATGTTAAGTAAGCTTCACCGGAAACAGTTAGGGATAGCATCCATCAAGGATTTAATCTATGAGATAGAGTGGCAACCTCAAGCGCATGTAGATCAGGAAAGCCTGGAGATCCCGATTTCAGCGCAGGGAAACTGGCTCATTCTGGCCGACACCCAGGGAATAGGCCTGCGCTTATCAGAGCTTCTCATAGCCAGAGGCGAAGTGTGCACGCTTGTGTTTTCAGGCAGTTCCTATGAACAGATATCTGAGCAGTCATTCAGAATAAATCCAGACATTGCATCTGACTTTGGGAGTTTATTAGATGCGATTCGAGTAAATAATGTCCTGTCATTGCGGGGTGTGGTACATCTGTGGAGCATCGACTCGGCTGAGTCAGAAACTCTGACGGGAGAAACCCTGGAAGCAGCTTTTCAAATGGGATGTGGCAGTACCTTACATCTGGTGCAGGCACTGATAAGAGCGGAAATGCCCGAACCTCCTTCTCTCTGGATTGTGAGTCGCGGGGCACAACCGGTAGGGGAGAAAAAAGATGTTCCCGGGCTGGCGCAATCACCACTGTGGGGAATGGGAAAAGTTATTGCACTGGAACACCCGGAGCTAAACTCTGTTCAGGTTGATTTAGATCCAGCTACAGGGATTGATGACGTGCGTCCGCTTTTTGATGAGATATGGTCACTGAAAAGAGGAACCAATGAAGACCAGGTGGCGTTTCGTGAGAATGCCCGTTATGTGGCAAGGCTTGTGGCAGCCGGTTCAAAATTCAATGGTTTTTCATCACAACAACCGCTTGCTTTCCATTCAGAAAAAACGTATATGATTACAGGCGGACTAGGAGGCCTGGGGATGCTTGTGGCACGCTGGATGGTTGAGCGTGGCGCAAGAAATCTGATGCTTGTAGGGCGGCGGGGTTCAACAAATGATGCCGGCAGTAAATTGAAGGAGTTGGAGAAGTCTGGCGCTCAAATTGTTGTGGCTCAGGCAGATGTGTCCAGCCATGCGGATGTTGTCCGACTTCTGGCAGACATAAATAAGTCCATGCCGCCACTGAAAGGAATATTCCATGCTGCTATGGTGCTGGACGACGGTGTGATCCTCAACCAGACGAAGGAGCGCTTTGAACGGGTCATGGCGCCAAAGGTAGAAGGAGCCTGGAACCTGCATACATTGACGCAAGATATGTCTCTCGACTTCTTCGTTGTCTCCTCTTCCGCTTATTCCCTTATGGGCTATCCCGGCCAGGCGAATTATACAGCGGCGAATACCTTCCTGGACTCACTGGCCCATTATCGTCAGGCCAGAGGACTCCCGGGGCTGACTGTTAACTGGGGATTTATGGAGGGAATAGGAACAGCAGTCCGGCAGGCGATAGTAGAAGAGCAGAAACGAATGAAAGCAGCGGGGTTTGGCGGGATATCCCCGGAGCAGGGATTTCAGATCCTCGAACAAGCATTCTTACATCCTGTTGTCCAGGTCGGCATGTTGTCTGTTGACTGGGCGAGGTTTACAAAGAAATTCCAATCGGCTCATATTGATGAAACGGACACACCGGCAGAACTCCCTTATACAGAGCGGATCGATTATCTGCATGAATTGGAATCAGCATCTGAAGGCGATCGTTACTCACTCCTGATTGCTTATCTTCAGGAGCGTGTTGCCGATGCTCTGGGCCTCGGGGTCTCGCAGCTGGATGCGCAACAGCCACTTAACACCATGGGACTCGATTCACTCATGGCTGTAGGACTGAGAAACCGTTTTAAGACCGATTTGGGAGTAGACATATCAATGGAAAAGTTTATTAACGGTTTAAGTGTTGCCAATCTTGCAATGCTCTTTAACAAGAGCGGGGAGGAGATCGGAAGTAAAGGTGAAGTGATCGGGGGTGAGCTGTGAACATAAGCTCATTTTTGAATGAGCTGTTGGCTAAGGGGATCATTCTGTGGGCCGAAGGCGATAAGTTGTTGTATCGAGGACCCAGTCAGGTTTTAACTCCCGAGTTGCTCGGCCGCATAAAGGCCCGTAAAGAGGAAATTCTTGAGTCACTGCACCTGGAAGGAAATACCGCCGGGGGATATCCGCTTTCCCATGGACAGAGGGGACTGTGGTTCATAGATCAGTTAAAGCCCGGTACTACGGCTTATAACGTACCTGCATGTGTTCGCATGGCAGGCCCGCTCAATGCATCAGTTTTGGAGCAGAGTCTGAATGAAATTATCAGGCGTCATGATACCCTTCGGACAACGTTTGCAGCAGAGGGGGGGGAACCGGTTCAGGTGATTGCCCCGTCCTTTAAACTGAACCTGCCTGTTATTGACCTTCAGAAGTTACCTGAAACCGAGAAGGAGAAGGAGGTTGACCGGCTTTTCGCCGAAGAAGGACTAAACCCCTTTGATCTGGGTAAAGGGCCTTTGATAAGAGCTGCTCTCCTGTGCATTCGCGAAGAGGAGCACATATTACTGGTTACAATGCATCACATTATTTCTGATGGGTGGTCTGTAGGGGTCTTTAACCGGGAGCTTGCAGCGCTCTACGGTGCCTTATCCAGGGAAGAGCCCTCACCACTCCCGGAGCTTCCCATGCAATATAAGGATTTCGCACAGTGGCGGCGACAATTGCTGCAAGGGAATATGCTCGAGTCTCGTCTATCTTACTGGAAGCAAAAACTTGAAGGAAGTCCTCCTATACTGGAGCTACCCATTGACCATCCCAGGCCTGCAATTCAGACCTTCCAGGGGACTCGCCAATCTTTGCTTATTCCAAAGGGTTTAACTGATGCACTCAAAGAATTAAGCCGTCGGGAAGGAGCGACACTGTTCATGACGCTGCTGGCAGCATTCAAAGTGCTGCTCTATCGCTATACACAACAGGATGACATTCTGGTCGGCACTCCCAATGCAGGCCGACAATGGCCGGAAGTGGAGCAGTTGATAGGATTTTTCGTCAACAACCTGGTATTGCGTACAGATGTATCAGGCCAGCCAAGTTTTCGGGAATTGCTGAGCCGTGTTCGGGAGGTAACTCTGGGAGCCTATGCTCACCAGGATTTGCCCTTTGAACTGTTGGTGGAAGAGTTGCAACACAAAAGGGACCTTAGCTACAATCCGCTGTTTCAGGTATCGTTTAACCTGCTGAATTTCCCGGAGAGCCTGCTGAGACTTCCAGACTTGACCATGAGTCCCGTTCCGCTTCTCAGCGTGGAAGCTCAATTTGATCTGGCTTTCAACATTGTAGATGGCTCAGACGGCCTTGAAGTATCATTGACCTACAATACTGACCTGTTCAAGGATGATACTATATCAAGAATGTCCGGACATTTTCGAGTTTTGCTGGAGGCCATCGTTGCTGACCAGGATCAGCTGATTTCTGCCTTGCCTCTCTTAACAGAAGAGGAGAAGTGGCAGTTTGATGCCTGGAATGATACAGGGCTAGATTATCCTAAGGATGTTTGCCTGCATCAGCTCTTCGAAGCACAGGTAGAACGTACACCGAATGCAGTTGCGTTGATCTTTGAAGAAGAAAGCCTGACTTACAGGGAATTGAATAATCAGGCGAACAGACTCGCACATTATCTTCGAAAACTTGGGGTAGGGCCTGATGTTCTGGTTGGTATCTGCGCTGACCGTTCCATGGAGATGGTCATTGGTCTGTATGCCATACTCAAGGCCGGCGGGGCTTATGTGCCCCTTGATCCGAACTATCCCAAAGATCGACTGGAATGTATGCTTGAGGATTCAAGGGTCCCTGTTATTCTGGTGCAGAAACGGCTGGTTGATATTCTTCCCCGGGACAATGTGCAAGTGCTTTTTCTCGATGAGCTTCTTTCAAACTCCGGCTCATTGTTACAACCTGGTGATGACACGAATAATATAGATAATAATCCTGAATGTATTACACAGGCAGGAAATATGGCATATGTGATTTTCACTTCAGGATCCACAGGCAGGCCAAAGGGAGTCATGAACAGCCACCGGGCCATTTGTAATCGCCTGTTGTGGATGCAGGATGAATATAATCTGACATCTGCAGATGTTGTTCTGCAGAAGACTCCATTCAGCTTTGATGTCTCAGTGTGGGAGTTTTTCTGGCCCTTACTGACCGGAGCACGGCTTGTGGTTGCCCGACCCGAAGGTCACAGGGACAGCGCCTATCTTGTTGAGGTAATTCGGGAGCACGGAGTAACCACATTACATTTTGTGCCGTCCATGCTGCATTTTTTTGTCGAGGACCCGGGAGCCGGGACATGCAGTTCTTTGAAACGGGTTATATGCAGTGGTGAGGCGCTGCCTTATGAGTTGCAGGAACGTTTTTTTTCAAAAATAAACGTAGAGCTTCATAATTTATATGGACCTACAGAAGCAGCTGTAGATGTTACGTATTGGGCCTGTCAGCATGGGAGTGACTTGAACATTGTTCCCATAGGCAGTCCTGTTGCCAATACTCAGATGTATATCCTGGACCAGTACATGCATCCTGTTCCGATCGGGATATCCGGTGAATTGCATATCGGCGGTGTACAGGTGGCTCTCGGCTACATTAACCGGCCGGAACTGACCGAGGAGAAATTCATTCCTGATCCCTTCTCTAACGATCATGATGCACGACTTTACAAGACAGGCGATCTCTGCCGTTATCTGCCTGATGGAAACATCGAATATTTAGGTCGCAATGACTTTCAGGTCAAGATCCGTGGACTTCGTATTGAACTTGGAGAAATCGAATCCTTACTTGCCGCTGACCCCAGTGTGAAGCAATGTGTGGTAGTGGCGCGTGAAGATGTATCAGGAGACAAACGTCTTGTTGCCTATCTTGTCCCGCACAAAGAAGCACCTTCGATAGACGGATTACGTAAACTGCTGAAGAAGAAGCTTGCAGACTATATGATACCATCGGCGTTTGTGATACTTGATCAGTTACCTTTATCACCAAATGGTAAGATAGATCGGAAAGCACTGCCGGAGCCTGATGCCAAACGTCCTGAACTGGAAGGCGGGTATGTTGCTCCTCGCACACCTGTTGAAGAGAAGTTGGCGGAAATCTGGGCAGAAGTGCTCAAGGTAGAAAAGGTAGGTGTCTACGATAACTTCTTCGATCTGGGAGGGCACTCCCTGATGGCTACCCGGATCCTCTCCCAGATACCCGATGCCTTTCAGGTTGAGTTGCCATTGAGCAGTCTTTTTGAAACACCGACTATTGCGGCTATTGCTCTGACCGTAACGCAACGACTTAATGAGCGGAACAATACAAAACCCGATAGATTAGAGAAAATAGAGGCTCTTGAGCAGGATGTTAAGGTGGATGAACTTTCGGATGAAGATGTTGATTTAGCACTCAAGGCATTACTGTCAGAAAATCGTGAAGCAGGAGGGGACAATGAGTGATATGTCGCGATCTGTTGAGGGTCTTTCTGCTGAAGAAAAGCGTGATTTACTAGCTAGGCTGATTCATGAAAAAGAAGGCAAGCCAAAATCTTATCCTGTTTCCTTTGCTCAGCAGCGGTTGTGGTTTCTGGACCATCTTGTGTCGGATAACAATGCGTATAACAGTCCGAATTCCTATCGACTGACCGGTTCTCTTAATGTTGAGATTTTCAAGAGAAGTCTGAGTGAGATTATTCGGCGTCATCAAGCACTGCGCACAACCTTTTCGCAGGAAGGGCAGGAAGCTGTTCAGATTGTCCACCCTTTTCTTGACCTGCCACTGTCATTCATAGATCTGCAAGAACTGCTGTCATTCATAGATCTGCAAGAACTGCCCTTTAGTGAGCGTGAAACCGAGGCACGACGTCTGACCAATGAAGAGGTATTACATCACTTTAATCTGGTGAAGGGTCCGCTTATACGCTTTTATCTAATGCAACTGGATGAGATCGATTGTGTGTTCGTGGTTAACATGCATCACATCATTTCCGATGCCTGGTCATATTCAGTCCTTGAGCGCGAGTTGTCCGTTCTCTACAATGCATTTTCTCAGGGCAGTTCATCGCCGTTGCCCGAACTGCCGATACAATATGCCGACTTCTCTGTGTGGCAGCGCGGACAGATTCAGGGAAAAACATTACAGTCCCAGCTTGCTTACTGGAAAGAGAAATTAAGCGGAACATTACCTGTACTCCAGCTGCCTACTGATTACCCCCGACCGCCGATGCAGACATATCGAGGGACATTGACCTCACTGGACCTGCCTGATTACTTGACTTCAGGGCTTAAATCGTTCAGCCGGCAGGAGGGCGCCTCATTATTTATGACAATGATGGCAGGCTTTAAAGCACTGCTCCATGCGTATACAGGTCAGGAAGATATTCTTGTGGGAACACCGATTGCCAACAGGAGTCGAACGGAGACTGCGGGATTAATTGGTATCTTCCTGAATACACTGGTATTCCGAACGGACATGGCCGGTCATCCCAGTTTTCGCGAGGTCGTGCGCAGAGAACGGAAAGTAGCCCTGGAGGCCTATGATCATCAGGACATACCCTTTGAAAAACTTGTGGATGAGCTGCAGCCTGAACGAAGCCTGAGCCATGGGGATAAAAGCAAATAAATTTGAATTTGAGTGGAAAACAGCAAAATTCGATCTGACGCTCTATGTAATGGAGGGGGAAGACGGGATTGAGCTGCTGATGGAATACAATACCGATCTCTTCGATCAGCCGACAATACATCGGATGCTGGGACATTATCAGATGCTGCTGACAGGTGCCATAGCCGAGCCTGATTTGCCTATTTCTCAGCTGCCCCTGTTGACTGAGGCAGAGCAGAATCAGATACTGGTTAAATGGAACGATACAAAGACAGTCTATCCAAGGGACAAATGTGTCAATGAGCTATTTGAAGTACAGGCAGAGAAGACACCCGATTCAATCGCAGTGATTTTTGAGGACGCACATTTAACATATAGAGACCTCAATATCAGGTCTAACCGGTTGGCTCATTATCTCAAAGCAAGGGGTGTCGGCCCTGGTGTGCTGGTCGGTCTATACATGGAACGGTCCCTTGAGATGGTTGTCAGTCTGCTGGCGATAATGAAAGCGGGTGGTATATACATTCCATTGGACCCCTCTTATCCAATGCAGCGCATCACCTACATGCTGGAGGATAGTGAAGCAGATGTGCTGGTCACTCAGGATCATCTGATAGAGCAGCTCCCGGCATCAGGTTTACAGATTGTCCGGGTGGACAGCGACTGGGCTGAGATTGAACGAGAAGAGCCGGACAACCTAAGGCCTTCTGCAGGTGCTCAAGACCTTTCTTACGTGATATACACATCTGGATCTACTGGAAAACCAAAGGGAGTAGCCATCTCTCATGGTGCCCTCATAAATTTTCTCTGGTCCATGAAGCAGGAGCCGGGTCTGACAGAGAAGGATGTGCTCCTGTCGGTAACAACGCTTTCCTTTGATATTGCGGCCCTGGAGCTTTTCCTGCCACTGATTGTCGGTGCACAGATCGTCCTGGTCAGTCGTGAAGTGGCCATGGATGCGCGCAGGTTAATAATGCAGCTTGAGGACAGGGGTGTTACAGTGATGCAGGCAACACCTGCGACATGGCGCATGTTATTACAGGCTGACTGGAAAGGTCGTCAGGACTTGAAAATACTTATTGGCGGCGAGGCCCTGGCAGAGGAGCTGGCAAATGAACTTCTCCCCCGGTGCGCCGAGTTGTGGAACATGTACGGTCCGACAGAGACAACCATATGGTCTACAATATGGCAAGTGGACTCAGACAGGGACAGGATACTGATAGGTTGTCCCATTGCCAATACCCAGGTGTATATCCTTGACCGTAGTATGCAGCCGGTGCCTTTTGGAGTGGCTGGTGAGCTTTTCATCGGAGGTGACGGATTAGCACGTGAATATCTGAAACGGCCTGAACTGACTGCTGAGAAATTCATTGGTAATCCATTTCAGAACATTTCCCGCAATGGTGATAATGCTTCAAAACTGATTTATAGAACAGGCGATCTTGCGCGATGGCTGCCCGATGGGCAGATCGAGTGTCTTGGAAGAATCGATCATCAAGTGAAGATAAGGGGCTTTCGAATCGAACTCGGTGAAATTGAGGCAGTGCTCAGTGAGGACCCCGGAGTGGCACAATGCGTTGTAGTAGCACGTGAGGACATTCCGGGAAATAAACGGCTGGTTGCTTATATCGTACCTCATAATGAAGCTCCTGCAGTTGACGCATTGAGGCAGCAGCTTAAGAAGGAACTTGCAGACTACATGATCCCATCGGCCTTTGTTACTATGGATCAGCTACCTTTAACGCCCAACGGAAAAGTGGATCGAAAAGCATTACCAGAACCGGATACTGAGCGGCCTGATCTTGAAAATGCTTTTATAGGACCACGTAATTCAACAGAAGAGCTGATTGGAGGACCACGTAATTCAACAGAAGAGCTGATTGGATATATCTGGTGTGAAGTCCTTGGACTGAAACAGGTGGGCATCCATGACAACTTTTTTGAACTGGGTGGCCACTCATTGCTGATATTGCAGGTCCACAGTAAACTTCAACAGGAAGTCAACCCTAATATCGAAACCATGGATCTTTTTAAATATCCAACTGTAGCCGGACTTGCAGAACGTATGGACACTGAAAGCGAGGGGGATCACGCTGCTTCTCAGGAGTTTTATACTCTGTTTCCGATTCAAACCAATGGTGCGAGGCCGCCTTTCTTCTGGTTCCATTCAGGACTGATTCGTGATTTCTTACCAGACTATGTTGGAAAGGATCAACCTTTATATGCGTTAGTGTTACAGGGATTTGATGGAAAGCGGGTGCGCTACAAGACCACGCAAGAGATAGCTGAAAATTATATACGGGAGATACGCGCTATTCAGCCATCCGGGCCATATTATCTGGGTGGTTTTTGCTGGGGGGGGTGGTTTGCCTTTGAAGTAGGGAATATATTGATTCAGGAGGGGGAAGATGTGGCTTTATTATTTTTAATTGAACCTGGCCTCTCAAGTAAGCCTGTCAATTCAAGTCATAATTCATCAAATGAGTCTTCCCACTGGATCATACAACATTTCCATGCCTTTGCACAGCTACCGTTATCCAAAAAAATATCCTATTTTTCTGATAAATTTATAGGGAGATGCAAATGGTTGAAAGCAGTCTTGAAAAAATTATATGTTCACCTGTATCGCGAAGCTCATTTCAGAACGGGTCGTCCTTTGCCTTCTTCCTATAGATTAGATTATGCCTTTGATGTTATCTTTAAAGCTGCCCCGAGTTACATCCAGCCTATCTATCCTAAAGATATCGTCCTTATCAGAGGAGAAGAAGGGAATGATCCGAATACAGACTGGAGTAATCTTGCAGAAGGTGAAGTAAAGGTCCATGTGGTTCCAGGGGCTGCACATATGGGTTTGATAGAAGGGGATCATGTAAGTGTATGGGCTAAGTTGCTCAATACGTATCTTCGCAAAGCACAGACAAAGTAATCGAAGGCAGTGGGATAACACCACATCATATGAAGAATTATGGAGATGCTT
>CAMYND010000074.1:0-3235 GCA_947259645.1 Thermodesulfovibrionia bacterium
ATAGGGTTTATCGTCGTTGCCATGTATTTGCCGATATTCAAACTGATTACACTTATTTAGCGGCCCGGACTACAGGATTCCAGCCTGAGGTCAGCGGGAACATATGTTTAAAGAACTCCAACAAAGAGTAACGGCGCTCATAGCTATCAGGGTGACTTTTGTTACCCTGATGCTCGGATCATCCTATATATACCGGATCGGCTATGAAAAACTCCTCTACCCCGCAGCCTTCTCCTACTTTATAGCAGCGCTCTATTTTCTGACAATTATTTATGTACTCCTTTTGCGGTGGCTCAGCAGCACCAGGCAGTATGTGGTATTCGCCTATGTACAGGTTACTATTGATGTTCTTTCCGCGACAGCTCTTATTTTTCTGACCGGCGGAATCGGAAGCATGTTTACCTTTATTTTTCCGTTAAGCATTCTTTCGGCGGGTATATTACTGACAAGGCGGGCATGCTACATTATTGCGACGTTGAGCGCTATTTTGTACGGCCTTCTCCTGGACTTGCAGTTTTACGGCATAATCAGGATGTATGACATGGACTTCTATACGGAGAAGGATTTCTTTTTCAATATATTTGCCCATGTCATAGGCTTCTATCTTGTCGGCTATCTCAGCGGATATTTATCAGAAAAATTACATAGGGCACGAAAAAGCCTTGAGGAGCGGGACGCGGTGTTAAGTGACCTCAAGGCCTTCAATGAATATATAATTGAAAGTATGCCCAGCGGGATATTTACAACAGACCTGAAGAAAAAAATAATTACCTTTAATACCGCAGCTCAGGAAATAACAAAAGTTTCACAAAGAGAGGCAGCAGGACGAACGCCTGATGAGATATTTCCCTTCATAAGGAATCTGGAGGAGAATGCGGACCGCTGTGAAGGGGAAATTGATCGGGAGGGTGAAGTTTTTCCCGTTGGAATGAGGCTTTCATCACTTAAGGACAGCGCAGGCGAATCAATTGGTTTGATCGGGGTGTTTCAGGACCTGACAGAGCTAAAGGCCATGGAGGCTGAGGTCAAGAGAAAAGAGAAATGGGCCTTTATCGGAGAGCTGTCCGCCTCGATCGCCCATGAACTGAGAAACCCTCTTGCTTCTTTGAAAGCATCCGTTGAAATTCTGCGGGAAAATAAAGTATCAGAAGAGCATGCTGAGAAACTGACAACTATCGCGCTGTCTGAAATGGACCGTCTGAACGGCATTATTACAGATTTTCTCCTCTACGCAAGGCCGCAGGAGCTGAATAAAGAAATCTTTGATCTCCACGAAGTATTAAGAGAAGTCGTGACACTTCTGGAAAATTCCGAATCTGCCAATAACAGTGTGAGAATATCAGCTCAAATAGACGGGGATTTGTGGGTGCTCGGGGACAGCAGGCAGGTTCGCCAGGTCCTCTGGAATCTCGGGCTGAATGCTATCGACGCTGTTGACGGTCAGGGCGTCATTGATATTTATACCGCAGAAAATAAAAATACAGTAGAAATATATTTCAGGGACAACGGCCAGGGAATCGACAGTACGGAAATAGACAAGATTTTTTATCCCTTTTTCACAACCAAGGAAAAAGGCACAGGCCTTGGACTTTCGATTGCTCATAAAATCATGGAAGAGCATGGAGGAAAAATAACCGCTCAATCTCACGGTCCTGACAAGGGCACAGTCTTTAAAATTGTGTTCCCGGACAATAGGGGAGAAACTGAAGAAAAGGGGGAACTCATTAACGTTTCTGAGCGAATGGCATCATGAGCAGATCAAAGGCGAACATACTGATCGTTGACGATGAAAAGAGCATGAGGGAAATACTGGAGATTTTTCTCAAAAACGAGGGGTATGGTGTAACTGTCGCGAACAATGGTGAGTCTGCGGTGGAGGCGGTTAAAAATGATATATACGACCTGGTCATAACTGATATGAAAATGCCCAAAATGAACGGCCTGGAACTCCTGAAAAATATAAAAGAGATTAATCCTGAAACGGTTGTTGTTATAATTACCGCTTTTGGTACTACTGAATCCGCGGTTGAAGCAATGAAACACGGGGCTTATGACTATATCCAGAAGCCGTTTCAGATGGACAATATCAGGCTGATTGTAAAGAACGCCCTTGAAAGGCAAAAATTACAGAAGGATGTGACGCTGCTGAAAGAGCAGCTCAAGGCCCCTTCACTCAAGAATATTATCGGCACCAGCCCCGTGATAAAAACCCTGTTCAATATTATTTCTAAAAGCGCGGAAAGCAGCGCCAGTGTATTCATTACCGGCGAAAGCGGCACGGGAAAAGAACTCGTTGCCAAAGCTATTCACAGCCTCAGCCCGAGAAAGAATAACCACTTTGTTGCGCTTAATTGTGCGGCAATTCCGGAGGGGCTCCTTGAAAGCGAGCTCTTTGGATATATGAAAGGGGCTTTTACCGGGGCTTCATCAAACAAGCAGGGGTTGTTTGAGCTCGCCAATGATGGGACGCTCTTTCTTGACGAGATAGGAGAGATGCCCATATCATTGCAGGCAAAACTTCTCAGGGTGATTGAGGACGGCACATTCCGTCGAGTCGGCGGTATATCAGATATTCATGTTGACGTCAGGATTATAGCGGCCACAAATATTAATATACTGAGCCACATTGAAGGGAAAAAATTCAGGGAAGACCTGTACTTCAGGCTCAATGTCTTATCAGTAAAAATACCGCCCTTGAGAGAGCGCGGGAACGATATTGAGCTTCTGGCAAATCACTTCCTTGAGAAGTTTTCCGGCGGCAAAAAACAGTTTTCTCCTGATTCCATTAAACAGCTTATAAGCTATTCATGGAAGGGGAATGTGCGGGAGCTTGAAAACATTATTGAACGAGTGGTGCTGCTCTGCGACAGTGATCTGATCGAAGCCAGACATCTTCCTGAGGAAATGAGCACTGCTTCAAATAATGATAAAATTTCTCTGAGTGACAGCGGGATAGACATGGAGCATATCATGGAAGATATGGAAAAATCTTATCTCCTCAAAGCACTTGAAAAGACAAACGGCGTAAAAACAGACGCAGCAAAACTTCTGGGCCTCACCTTCAGATCGTTCCGGCACAAACTAAAGAAATACGGGATAGACAAGAAGGTCATAACAGATTGATTGAGCAGCAGATTCGCTACTTTTTAATTCAGGCATGGAAATGGGGTTTCGGCCCCAAACGACGAGTTCATTCTTTTTTACGCAAAAAAGAACGAACCAAGAAAATGCGCCC
>CAMYND010000074.1:3278-20589 GCA_947259645.1 Thermodesulfovibrionia bacterium
GAACACGTAAAGAATTTAAAAACTGTCTGAGGTCGAAACGACCGAGTTTTTTTAAATTCAGTGTTCATGCCGGAATATCACGGAAACTAAGCAATCACGCGGGCACTTTCTTTGGTTACTTTCTTTTGTGGAAAAGAAAGTCACTCCGCCGGAAGGGCTCCCGGGGCTTGGGGCAGAGCCCCATTCTAATAATTTAATAGTCTTTTTCCCAATATGTGGTACAGCACTAGTGACTAATACAATTGGCTATAAAGATTACCCCTCCCACTTTGCTATCTCTCAAAGATTCCATTAAAATAGCAGATACGTTTTAAATCTTGAACATGGGGACAGGCTCAGCAGTATAATCTGAACAATCACAACATGATATCCACTGCTATTTCTTTCATTGCAGGCATTGCTGCGTTTCATTTCTCTCCATTTTTCCCCTGTTCAATTACTATCATCAGTACGGCGCTGGTTCTTTACCTCTTCGTGCGCCATAAGGGCAGGAGAAGAAAGGTGATCGTCCTGATTGTTCTGTTTTTGATCGGCGCATATTATTCCTTTCTCAGGGACGAGAAAATTCCTGATCCAAAACTGCCGGACAGAGATGTCCATATATCTGCCGTGGTGTCTGATGTCCCTGAATTGTCAGGGGACGCCCTCCGCTTTACTGCAGAAGAGGTTCTAATAGCAGGAAAAAGAGTCAGGGGGAAAGTCAGACTTGCTGCGTATCAGAAACAGTTTGCCCATGACCTGTCAAATTACGATCTCTTTCCCGGGGCAAGAATCAGCGCTGTGGTGAAACTGAGGGCAGGGGCTGTACAAAGAAATCATGGAGTGTATTCCTATGATCCGAAGAAACATGGCATTATTGCGCAGGGAGTTATTCGTCAGCTGCAGATCACCGGAGATGACAACAGTTTATTCTCAAAGGTTCACCGGAAGCGGCAGAGGCTGGGGAAGATTATCGAGCGCAGCCTGTCTCATGAGAGCGCGGCCTTGTTAAAGGCAATAATCCCCGGGTTGAAAAAGGGTATCAGTCAGGACATGAGAGATGCCTTCAGTTCTACAGGGCTCGCCCACCTGCTCAGTATTTCCGGTACTCATTTTGGCCTGCTTGCCTTTGTGATCTTTGTGTTTATCAGGAACTCCTTTCTCTTATTGCCGGAGAGGTACTTTAAGCGAGTGACCCTGTATATAACACCGACGCAGACAGCGGCACTGTTAACAGTGCCGGCTCTTATATTGTATGCCTTAATCTCCGGACTGAGCATACCAACGGTCCGTTCACTTATAATGGTCTTTATTTACTTGTTGGCATTGTGCACCGGAAGAAAGGGGCAATGGCTTAATTCGCTCGCGACAGCAGCGGTTATCATCCTCATTCTGGACCCGAAGGCGCTTTTTGATCTTTCATTCCTGCTTTCATTTATTGCTGTTCTCTCGATCGGATATATGTTAGATCATATCCCGGCGAGGCCTGAGGCTTTACCAGTAAAACCACAACAGATATCGGAAAAGATAATGAACCTTATCGCCAAAGCCCGGCAAACACTGAAGACTGCCCCCCTGCTTACCATAGCCGCAGTTGCCGGAACAGCACCTGTCGTGGCATTGGTGTTTAAGCAGATCTCCCTCATATCTCCTGTTACAAACCTTGTTGTAACGCCCATTGTCTGTTTTATTGTGCTTCCCCTCGGATTTTTTACCGGCTTTTCAGCCCTTGTCTTTGATCTGGCGTCTCTTCCCCTTTCGGGGCTCACAGACTCATTCGCGCTCTTTGCATTAAAGCTCGTTGCGCTTTTCAGCAGGACACCGTTCACAAGCATACATGTTCAGAATCCATCAGTTGTTATGACCGTGCTTTATTATCTGTCTTTGCTATTGATAATCAGTTTTGGAGTGTTTGCTGGCACATCAGAAAAAAAGGTCCTGCTCCCTCTGAGGTGGCGAGTCCTGCCTTTTATTCTTGTTATCAGTTTCTATATTGCCACTCCATATTTTCAGCGTAATACCTTCAGCGTTACCTTCCTTGATACAGGACAGGGGGATGCTTCAGTTGTTGAGATACCCGGAGGTACGGTTATTCTGGTCGATGGAGGGACAAAGAAACCTGATATGGGCAGAAGGGTTGTTGCCCCGTATCTTTGGTCCAGGGGTATCCGGACAGTGGATTACATAGTGGTGAGCCATCCTCATCCGGACCACTATGGAGGATTGATGTATCTGCTTGAAAATTTCAACGTTGGTGAAATATGGCTGAACAAGGGAATTGAGGCCCAGGCCATTGATTTTCTTGAAATAATAGAGAGAAGGCAGCTTTATCATAACGTGCTGAAACGGGGGGATGCTCTTGCGAAAGATCAATTTAATATCCATGTTTTTCACCCCTATGATGAATTTGCTCCTGCTTCATCCAGCGGTCATCATACAGACCAGAATAACAGTTCACTTGTTTTTAAGATTGCATCAGGCGGAGCATCAGTTCTTTTTACCGGAGATATAGAAGAAGAGGCGGAACATGACCTGCTACATCTTGGCGCCTGGCTTAAGAGTGATATCATGAAAGTCCCTCATCATGGAAGCAGAACATCAAGTTCCCGGGAGATTATTAACGTTGTTCAGCCCCGAATAGCTGTAGCCACTGTGGGCAGGGACAATCCTTTTCACCATCCTCATGAAGAGACCGTGAGCAGATATGAAAATGCTGATGTGAGATTTATCAGAACAGACAGGAGCGGTTCAGTGACAATCAGATACCAGGAAGGGACATATCATATTGCTGATTATGATGAAGGGATGCTGAAGAAGGTTTCCTGCCTTAAGGATGAAATAAGGAACTTAAAGCTTTTACTTTAAGCGTTCCAGAGTAATCAGGCTGCTGAGAGCGCGGACAATTACTTTGCCTCAATATTTTTGAGCAGGTCCGCGGCAAGTTCTTTGTCCAGTTTGTTCAGGGCTTTATATTCTTTTTTTGCTGAAGAGAGCAAAGTCTTTCTCAGTTTCAAATATGAAAGACCAAGGCGATAACGAGCCTCTGCGTATTTCGGTTTAACCTTAATCGCGTTATTATATGCTGCTATTGCTTTCTCATAATTTCTGCTTTCAAAGTAGGCATTGCCCAGGGAATAATGGGCCTTTGAATGCTTGGGTTTGAGTTCTATGACTTTCTTATATGCATCGATTGCATTGTTATCCTGACTGAGCATGGAATAGAGTATCCCGAGGGAAAAGTAGGCGTCACTGTAACGTGGATTATACTTAACAGCTTTTTTGTAGGCCTCCAGGGCCTCATCGTATCGGTGAAGGTTGAAATAAGCATTCCCAAGATGATAATGGGCTTCGGGATAGTCTGGTTTCAGAGTAATTGCATGGTTAAACTCATCTATTGCTTCAGAGTATTCCGCGTTATTGTTGTCAGTGATTCCTATATCAAAAAAAGTTTTTGCTGTTGGTTCCTGGGACAGAACCTGGGAGCTCATAAACGAGACCAGTGCGATTATAATGGCATATACTTTTGTGGCACTCCCGGTAGACATAACCTTACAATTCTATCGAATTATCTCATAATTGTAAATTGATATGTAAAGGTATAAAGAAAACTAATAAAGGCCATGGTCTTAATCTGCCTGCCAGAAGGCAGCTCAGCCTGTTATCCGCCGATTTTTGACATTGTATCTATATGACTTGATGAAGCATTTTCTTCGTTCAAAGAATGTCCCTGAGGTTTTATTTCTATGGCATGGAGAAAAAGTTGTTCTAATTCCTCGTCAGACGCGCCGCTTCTCAAGGCGGTCATAATATCAACTTCTTTTTTAGAAAACAGGCATGGTCTGATCTTCCCATTGGCTGTAAGCCTCAGTCTGTTGCAATAGTTGCAGAAATGGTCGCTCAAAGGGCTTATCACGCCGATCACTCCTGAAGCACCTTTAATCCGGTAATTTCTGGACGGACCTTTGCCGCGGAACTCAAACTGCTCGAGTTTGCCGAGGGTCGAAATCGATTTCAGAATATCAGATGATTTTATGCAGGTGTCTTTTTTCCACAGGCCGCTGCATGTCGCAGGCATAAACTCTATGAATCGAATATGAAAGTTGTTCTTAATGGTAAGTGAGGCAAAATCGAGGACCTCATCATCGTTAATCCCGCGAATTGGGACCATATTGATTTTTATCGGTGTGAGCCCGGCCCTTTCCGCTTCTTCTATTGATTTCCATACAAGCCTGATGTCACCGCCGCGGGTGATCATCTTATATTTGTCTGACTTGAGCGTATCCAGGCTTATATTCACGCGGTCCAGGCCGGCTTCCTTTAATGCCCGTGCCTGTTTTGAGAGCTTGATCCCATTTGTTGTCAGGCTCAGGTCCCTGATACCGGTACGTTTAATTGAAGCGATAAGGTCTGTTATGTTCTTTCTCACCAAAGGCTCGCCGCCTGTAATCCTGACTTTTCTCAGGCCATGCCTGCGGACAATCTGAACAATTTTTACGATCTCACCATCTTTCAGGACCTGATCTTCAGCAAAATATTTTATTTTCTTAGGGGGACGGCAATAGAGGCATTTCAGGTTACATTTGTCAGTAATAGAGATGCGCAGGTAATCTATTCTGCGATCGAATCTGTCTTTGATAGGATGATTCATTTTTATTCCTCTTCTATCTGGCAATCAGTTTTAAGCTGACGGCTGAGCGCTGACCGCTGACAGCCTAGTTATTTCCCAAAGGGACAGACCGGATAACGGCATGTTTCACACTTCAGGCATAGTCCTCCGTGTCCCAGCTCCGCTATTTCTTTTCTCCCTATTTTTTCGTTGGCAAGGACTCTCGGTAATATTAAATCGAACACCGTAATATCAGCATACATCCCGCAGGCCGGTATGCCAAGGATCGGGATTGCAGGGGTGTTTGGCAATTCGCCATTACTTTCAGGGCGTTTCCCGTTCCCTGCTTCAGGTTTGACGTATGCTACCAGAAACATTGAACCCGGCAGCACCGGGGAACCATAGTACATTTCATCAACGCCAAGGTTTCGTATGGCGAATCGTGTTACATCATCAGGATCAACAGACATGCCGCCGCTTGTGATAATAAGATCAGCGCCGTTGTCTATCAATTCTCTGACCCTGTCTTCGATAATTTTTTTGTCATCAGGCGCAAAATATACACCGATAACTTCTCCATCGAGCGCCGCGATTTTCTTCCTGATGACCGGCTCAAAGGCGTCTTTTATCTTTCCATGGTAGACTTCATTGCCTGTTATGACAATGCCAGCTTTCGGCTTTCTCATCTGATGTACCCTGAGAATGGCGCCGGCCTCTTTAGCTATATTCACCGCTTCTTCAACAATCGATTTCTTGATTACCAGAGGGATTGCCCGTGTGCCTGCCAGAAGCTGGCCCTCTTTCACAACGGTATTGCTGTGCACTGTAGCGCACATGACTTCACCAAGCATGTTCAACTTCAGCAGAGCTTCACGATCGATTTTCAGCAGACCGTCCCACCGGGCCACAAGGTTGATCTTTCCTTCGCGCGGCTCGCCGGCCGTTGTAACACCGCTGCCGGCAACAGCCTCGGCAAGTGCCTGAGCCGCGTCATTTTCATGGATTTCATCTTCATCCATTTGAAGAATATAAAGATGTTCCTTCCCCAGCCTCTGAAGATGGCTGATATCCTCTTCTTTGACAACATGACCTTTTTTGAAAGCCCTGCCCTTAAATTCTCCGGGTCTTATTTCAGTGATGTCATGGGACAGGACTGTGCCTACGGCATCCTTGACAGGGATGATCTTTGTGCCTATTCCCGGGTTGTTGTTTTCCTGATCTTTCATATCACACATGCTCTCTCCTTTGGACGAAAAAGCTGTCCTGCCGGGACCGCTCAGGAACAGTAACCCCGAGGATCTCTGCACAGGGGCGAACCTCATTACGTCATTAATACCTTTTTCAACAAAAATACGATCGCTACGATTATTACAGTGCCCAGTACTTTTTCCATAACTTTCGGTGAAAACTTGACAGCCCCCATAAATGATCCCAGAATGCCACCAGCAAACACCGCTGCGATGAGGGGAATATAGTCTGATAAATTAATTGAGTTGTATTGAAAACGGGCAAGGAGCCCGGAAACAGAATTGAGCCAGATAAAGAGAGCGCCACAGGCTGCGGCTTCTTTTTGAGAGCCTAAACCGAAGATAATGATGAGCGGTACGAGGTAAATACCTCCGCCAATCCCGACAATACCGGAAAGAAGGCCGAGAACAGAGCCGGAAACCAGTGACAATAGTATCTTTCCCTTTTGATCAATGTTCAGTTTTATTGTTGTATCCTGCCATATATAGATGCGCAGCGCGACAAACACCAGGGATATCAGGAGCACCCAGTAGAATAGTTCCTTTGGCACTTTTAATGCCCCTCCCAGGTAAGCCATCGGGATTGAAGAGATGAGAAACGGTAATATCAGCTTGAACCTGGCATGCCCTTTACGAATAAAGTTAAAGCTTCCCACTGAAGTGACAAAGACGTTTAGAGACAATGAGATCATCGGTATTGCCAGGGTGCTTACTCCAAAGAGGGTCAACAGAGCGGTATATGAAGAGCCCCCTCCAAGCCCGACAGAGGAATAGATGAAAGCCACAATGAAAAAGAGGGCGGCCATTATATATGGTGTTATGACTGATTCCATCTGTATGTTCCTTGAAAGCCTCCGTTATTACAGCTTTGCACAACGCTTACAAAAAAAATGTAAGGGCTATTTATGAATTGCCCCTACCGGCTATTCCCATTACCGAATACTTCCAGGAATTTTTTGTCGAGCATTTCATTTATACCCTTTTCAAGCAGTTCGTATTTTATTAAAAATTCCCGTGCTTTTTTTGTAAGAGCAGCACCACCGCCGTTTAATCCCCCTGCCTTTCTGACAACAAGACGTGTGCCAAGCCTTTTCTCCATTGTCTGGATATAGGTGAGGGCTTTTCTGTAGGACAAATTTATTTCCCTGGCCGCTTTATTGATCGACCCAAGCTGGTCAATAGCCTTAAGAAGGGCCTCCCGTCCGCTGCCGAACACTGGTTCACCATCTACTGCAAGCCATATCTTTGATCGCACTTCCATACTATCGTTATAACATATTTGCATAACGATGTCTATAAAAAAAGACAGCGGGAAAGGGGGGAAAGCGAGAAAGGCGGGAAAGGATGATTAACTATGGGTTAAGCTGACAGCTGATAGCTGACGGCTGAGAGCTTACTTATAATATGCTTCGCCGGCGCAGGCTTTGCACAGGAGTTTTCCATTCAGGGTGATGTCTCTTTTGTCTTGCACATATTCGCCGCAGGTTTCACATTGGACCCTGCGAATCGGTCTTCCCGGCATGTCTTCGTCCGGGATATCAACGGTTACGTTTTTCCATTCAAAGAGTTCTTCATCGGGCATGACCTTGTATGCTTCAAGCTGACATTTGTATTTATCTTCAATATCAGGGAAATAATTCTTGGCCTTATGCCGTGATGCTTCCAGCGCCAGCACTCTTACTGCCTTGCCTGTTTCCAGGTGGACAAAGGTGGCTGCCATTTTTCCAAAGTCCACGAATTTTAATGATCTTTTTCCCAGGGTGCAGCCTGTGACAGTGTGGATAGCATCGGTACCGCAGCGGTCTATTTCCACATAAACGATGAATTTCTTTCGATCAACGCCCTTTGGATCATGAATATCGATGAGGTCAAGCCCGAGGAGGCTCATCCTGACGCCGAGCACCTGTCCCGGGCACATATGTCCATGGGTATTGAGCGTTTCTTCAAGAAGTCTCTCAAACTCTTCTTTATACTTCAGATTTTTCGGCATGATACTGACTCTACTATCTTTTCTCGCATCCTGTCAATGAAGAATGCCGATGAACAGAATATATTTTCAGGTTAACCGGCCAGATGGCAATGTACTAAAAATGTCCCACCATGGGGCACTTCTGTCGATAAGAGTAACTGACCAATTCTAAAGAGATCTCAAGGAATATTGTCCTTGAGTGTGGCTTGCCCTCCACAGTTGAACTGTATTTGAAAAGGACTGCCTGTGCTTAATTATTTCCCTGTCTTTTTAATATTAATTCAATTTTTCAATGAGTTAGTGCCTCTAGTCATATTCACTGAGACGCTGGTTGATCAACTGGTTTATGGGCACAGGAATTGCTTCCTCTATAATGAGAAACAATACTTTCCCTGGTGAAAAAATGAAAAAACTGGTTCTCCCGATCTTAATTCTTTTTTTGGCTGCGGGCTATAACAGCCTCGTGTATGCTGTGGGTGCTGCACGCGGTATTGGGTCTCAGCAGAGCCCCCACA
Organism: Thermodesulfovibrionia bacterium; assembly: GCA_947259645.1. Taxonomy (GTDB): domain Bacteria; phylum Nitrospirota; class Thermodesulfovibrionia; order UBA6902; family UBA6902; genus Glo-13. The sequence goes on from CAMYND010000074.1 coordinate 11,595, forward strand.
ATTTTTCCCATGAGTCATGGCTTCCGGTGACCAGGATCTGCGGTGTCTGTCATGTCCCGCACAGCCGCCGCAGGAGTAAAAAGCGTATGAAGCGCTATAAAGACGGGCTAAAATGGAACCGTACAGTGAATGTCACGCCCTACAACCTGTATAACTCATCATGGAGTTCATCCCTGACCGGGATACGGGACAGTGTCTGGACTTCACCTGTTACCGGAAGACCAGAGGGGTTGCCTGACGGGCTGTCAAAGTTGTGCCTGAGCTGCCATAATGGTGTTGTCGCGCCGGATGTGTTTAATTTACATCATTTTGTCTCACTGGAATATGATATTACAAAAACCGAGTTGAGAGACCCTGAAGTTAAGAAAATCGGGGTCAGCGGGCCGATTTCTGAAATTCTTGATAATGGGAAAATCCAGTGCTCAAGCTGTCATGACGCCCATGATGAAGAATCTGTGGCTGGCACGAAATTGCTGAGGGTTGAGAAGGATAGGATTTGCATGGTCTGTCATATCAGGTAATAAATTCGGATGAGGACAGAAAATAAGAGCTGCAGAAAATTAAATAAAACCGAATGGAAAAACTTCTCATATATAGTTTGATTTTACTGGTGATTGCCGGTTGTAATTCTTTGGCACTGGCGGATCAGGCCGGTGGTTTTGGTGCCGGTATTGAAGAAAGTCCCCACAATTTTTCTCATACTTCATGGCTGCCGATATCAAAGATCTGCCAGATATGCCATACGCTTCACGATGAAAACAAGCCAGGGCAATTGTACTCGAATGGACTGCGCTGGAAAAAAGAACTGTCCACTGTGTCATATACCATGTTTAATTCAGACTGGGGACGTGCTCCAAGAACTCTGAGTGAACGAAAAAACTGGGCATCAATTACGGGTATGCAATCACACCTGCCTGATGGAATGTCAAAGCTCTGTCTGAGCTGCCATGATGGAATTATCGCGCCCAATGTGTTTGTGCTGCACCATTTTGTCTCAGTAGACTATGACCCTTCCCGGACGAATCTGAGGGACCCTGACACAACTGAAATGGGAATAAGCGGCACCATTTCAGAGGTTCTTGATCAAGGGAAAGTACAGTGTACCAGTTGCCACGATGTTCACGGTGTTGAGTCATATTCAGATACAAAGCTTCTCAGAGCAGAGAGGTCAAAACTCTGTGTGACCTGCCACAGGCATTCTGTAAAGTAATGCCGTGCACAGGGAGAACAGGATCAGGGAGGAAAAGCAGCACGAAAGAGAGAAGATGAAAAATACACTTGTAGTTCTGATAATTATCGTGATGCTGTCAGCATGCGCTCCGGATACCAGGATAAAAAGAGGGCTTGGCCCAAGGCAGTCCGGGCAGAAGGAAGCGGTCGCTGCTGAAACGTCTGTTTCCGCTGAACAACAGGTTGATAAAATATTTTATCCGATGCTGCCTGAACAGCCGCGGCTGCAGCTGCTATATTCTTTTACAGAAAAAACAGTGACAGAATTCAAGGGAGGAGAAAAATATTTTTTGCAGATGAAGCGGGCATACGATATCGGCGCTGCAAAGGGAAAAATATATGTGTCAGACGGGGCCTTCAAAAAAGTAACAGTTGTTGACCTTGAGACAAAAAGTTTGAGCCAGATAAACGGCGACTATGAGTCGGCAGGCATCTGGATTACCGACGATGACTATAAATATATTGCTGATTTTAACAAAAAGCAGATAGTGGTCTTTGATTCTGATAATCAGCTTGCGCGCGTGTATGCATACAGGGACCAGTTTGACAAGCCTGTTGATGTCGCGGTATTTGAAAACAAAATATATGTGTGTGATCTGAACCAGCATAAGATCATTGTTATAGATAAAGATTCCGGTAAATCAATTCAGGAGATTGGGGGGCCGGGCAAAAAGGAGGGGAGCCTTTATAAGCCCACTCATGTAGTTGTGGACAGCGAAGGGAATCTCTACGTAAATGACTTCTTCAACCTGAGAGTACAGAAGTTTGACCGGGATGGGAAATTTGAAAAAGTTTTTGGCTATCCAGGAGATACCCTGGGCGCCTTTGCAAGGCCAAAGGGCATTTCAACAGACAGGGACGGAAATCTCTATGTTGTTGATGCCGCCTTTGAAAATGTTCAGATTTTCGATGAGAAGACGACTGAACTTTTGCTTTTTTTTGGCGGGTTCGGGGTAACTCCGGGAACAATGTATCTGCCGAACAGCGTATTCGTTGACTACAGTAATGTGGATTATTTCAGGAATTACGCGGATGAAAACTTTAACCTGAAGTACCTTGTATATGTTGGTAACGCCTTAGGCCCGATAAAGGTGAATGTTTATGGTTTTGGTGAGTGGACAGGAGCTCTGTCACCGGGGCAGGAAAATACTGAAGAGAAGTAATGCCCTGAATAAGAGAAAGGATGAAAAGGAATTTGCTAAGGGAATACAGAGAGGACGGTCATGTCGCACATTAAGAGGGTTATATGCAATCCTTTATTCATATTGATAGTCATCTTCCTTTTTTTAGTTCCTGTCATGGTGTCTGCCCGTGATGAGAACAGGGATAAAAAGGCGGTGAAAAGAGAACTATTGGTGAGCGCTGTTGTTGAAGGAACAGTCACAAATGATAAGGATGACGAAACTGAAGATGAAGGTGATGAAGACGATGAAGACGATGAGGATGATGAGGATGATGAGGATGATGAGGATGATGAGGATGATGAGGATGATGAGGATGATGAGGATGATGAGGACGATGAGGATGATGAGGACGATGAGGACGATGAGGACGATGAGGACGATGAGGACGATGAGGACGATGAGGACGATGAGGACGATGAGGACGATGAGGACGATGAGGACATGAGGACGATGAACAATTTAAACTGGGGAAAGAACTTTTTGACGCCTTTTGCGCCCGATGTCATGGGTATGAAGGAGACGGAAAGGGTGATGCCAGCAATTTCACCTATCCCAAGCCCCGGGATTTTACCTCCGGGATGTACAAGTTCAGGTCTACTCCTTCAGGGGATCCCCCTGTTGATGAGGACTTGAGGAGGAGCATTGTGGTTGGCTTTCCCGGGACCTCGATGTTTGGATGGGAAGGGAAGTTCAGCGATGAAGAACTTGAGGCGTTAGTCGAGTACCTTAAACTCTTTGAAGAGGAGACATTTGAGATCGAGACAGAACAGATAGAAATAGGCGAGCCTCCGCCGGTAACTGATGCATTGATGGCAACAGGCCTGGACGTTTTTAATAAAGCCAAGTGCTGGGAGTGCCACGGAAAATATGGAAGAGGCGATGGAGAGAAAGGTTGGCAGCCTAATTTCAAGGATGACTGGGGTGACAAAATTTGGCCGACAAACCTTGCCCATCCCTGGGAGCTGAGAAATGGCGCGACCCTTGAGGACCTGTTCAGATCGATCTCTACCGGTCTTGACGGCACTCCAATGCCCTCTTTTGCTGATTCATATTCTATGGAGCAGAGGTGGGGCGTGTCCTATTACCTGAAGTCTCTGCAGGTGCAAAGAAATTTCGGGAGTGTGCTGGTATTAGAGAAGGCAAAGGAGATCCCACAGTCGCATAATGACGCGTTATGGGACAAGGTTGATTTTCTTGATGCAAAAATAGAAGGGAAGAAAGTATTTGGAATTCCGTTTATATCAGCGATAACGAATATGAGGGTAAGAGGCATCTATACGAATTCTCAGGTTGCGATCATGCTTGAGTGGATGGACAAGAAGCCGGATAAGGGTGGTGAAGGTCTGCCGCCGGACGCACTCCGTCTGCAATTTCCCTCTGAAAGCAACCTTATTAACATCTGGTACTGGAGCGCGTCTGATGATCAGGCTGTTGAATACAATGCTTCAGGATCGCAGATGGATGAACTGACTAAACAAGAAAGAACGGATATCACGGCAAGCGCGGATTACAAGGAGGGAATATACCGGCTTCTGTTTATACGAAAGCTGAGCACGGGTGATAAAAATGATATTGTTTTCACACCTGGCAGAAACATTCCCTATTCTATAGTTGCCTATGACGGGAAAAACAATGAGCAGGGCAGCAGGGGAGCAGTGTCGGTAGTTCGCTATATGTATTTGAAGACGTCGTGACCCTTTTGAAAGGAGGACGTGAAAGAATGGTTCATAACAGTAATACAGGGAGGCATCAGCTCTTTCCAAACTCTGTTTACATAACATACGCATGATCAATGGATACAAGGAGGTGGTAATATGTATATCGGTGTCAAGAGAATAAAATTAAAGGTGATGATAAAATGAAAAAAATAATGTTTATAACAACTGCCCTTCTGTGCATCATGGTTTTTATGACAATGGCATTTGCAGATCAACTTGGTTTCAGGAAAAGGAGGCCAGCCTATCATGAGTATGCCAATGTTGTAATAAACAACTTTTCTGCCAAGAACAAAATAGCACCCGTGGTCTACAACCACTGGCTTCACCGGTCCAAGTATACCTGCAGGGTATGTCATTTGGACCTGAAATTTGCGATGAAGGGAGGAGGGACAGGGATTACAGAAGAATCCAATAATAAGGGGCTCTATTGCGGGGCATGTCATAACGGGAAAGAGGCATTTGGACCGGAAGAAAAAGCAGAGTCCGGGGAAAAAGCCAGGAAAAACTGCGATCGCTGCCACTCATACGGGGAGAACGTTGACTTTAAATATCGGTTTTACCGATATACTAAAGATTACCCCCGGGCACGGTTTGGCAATGGCATTGACTGGCTTGAAGCGGAAAAGAGCAACCTCATACAACTGAAGGACCATCTTGAGGGTATTTCATCCAAAAGAGAAACAATAAAAAAACCTGGTGAAGAAACATTTAAACCCAAAGAACCGGAAATGCCTGATATAATATTTTCCCACGATAAACACGCGGTGTGGTCAGGCTGTGATCAATGCCACCCTGCTATCTTTAGTGAGAAAAAGGGCGAAAATAAATTTACGATGGAGGAGATATTCGCAGGGAAATACTGCGGGACGTGTCATGGCAAGGTTTCTTTTTCAACCCTTGACTGCCAGAAGTGTCACGTGAAAAGAATGCTATGAAGAAAAAAATACTATATCTCAGTTTCATGCTTTTCTTTGCAATCGCAGTCAACGCTGGTGCCAAGGACGCTGTCTGGTGGAAACTGCCCTCACTGCCTTCGCCGGAAATCTACGGTAACATCCTGATTGACCGTGCTTCGACAAAAGCGGGGGTCCGACCTGTTACCTTTTCCCACTGGAGCCACCGCACCAGGCATACCTGCAGGGTCTGCCATTATGAGATTGAATTCAACATGATGCTCAACACCACAATGATAACAGAGGAAGCAAACAAGTACGGACGGTATTGCGGGGAGTGCCATAATGGCAAAGACGCGTTCGATCACAGCGAGGAAAATTGTGAAAAGTGCCATAACGGAGACATTACCTATGGTATAGAGTTCGGGACTTTGTCCGTGCTGCCGGGGGCGCCAAACGGGAATGGCGTTGACTGGGTCAAGGCGCTGGAAGACGGACTCATATATCCCAAGAACTATTTGCGCGAAGAAAATAAACCGCTAGAGTTCTCCAGGCCGATACATATCGAATCGCCCTGGGCAGGGATATCTCCTGTTATGTTTCCCCATGATACTCACGGGAAATGGCTTGACTGTTCCAATTGTCATCCCGAGATATTCGGCATAGAATCAGATTCAACGGAAGACCTGGCAATGGAGTATATCCTGAACTATGAATTCTGCGGAGTCTGTCACGGGAAGGTCGCCTTTCCCCCGAACAACAACTGCAAAAAATGTCATATAAAAATGAAACACCCTGGAAAGGCAATTGAGAAAATGCATTAAGGAGTCGATGGCGAGAGAATTAACATTGAGGTAGGGGCACGGTGCGCCGTGCCCTGAAACAGTGCCTTTTTTAACAGGGCAAACAGCTGTTCGCCCCTCGATGCTATTTGTCTATATACAGCTTTTTGCCTGATTTCATAGCATTCAGATAATCGTGGTAATTATCACGCACTATTTTGAGGCTCTTTTCCCCATCCTGCCTGAATTTGTCATACTGGCTCATGGAGTATGCCCTGTAGAGAAAGTTGGCAGCGTGAAGCTCTGAGGCTATCTTCTTTTGCTGTCCCTCGGGCCAGCTATAGACAGGGTTTGCTGAATAGTCTTCATATTCATCAAGAGTGCTACTGATTTTTTCAAATTTCTTCTGCAATGCGGGATTCTGGAGCTGGTTAAAGTTGTCTTTTCTGGCCTCACCCTCCAGAGTATTTAATGTGTCCAGAGCAGTTTCTGTAATCGCGATGAATCCCGCATGGGGGACTGTTTCCTCAGAAAAAACTGCAACTGGATTGAGAATGAATAATAGTAATGCCTGAATGATAATTACTTTCATTGTACTGCCCTCCTTTCCCTCTTCCAGAAATACAGGGACCAGAAACATGGCTCTCCCTTTGTATTTGTTATCGGCTTTTTATAGGAGAACCTTTAGGATCTGACCCGTGATCGAAGAGGGCGGTGCAGGAGTTTTATGAGAGCAGGCAGTACAGATTAGCCGGTCTTTTCCTGAAGGAACTGCGATACATTCATTGAGATAAATATTTCAAGAACACGGGGGTCAAAATGACTGCCTGAAAGCTGTTTCATATGCTCTCTCACTTTATCCTCATTAATCGTTACCTTGTATAACTGACACTGTTGACCCTGTCATAACTTCTCTGGATGTGGCACCCGGGTACGCAGCTTCCGCCTGTCTCCGTTTGATTGTATTCCAGGCGGATGCTTACCTTTCCAAATGGGAACTCATCACGAATTCTCCCTTCCTGGTTAGAGGCGTGTACATCATGGCATGCGCGGCATGTACGACCTTTTTTCTGCTGGACATGGAGCCTGTGGAGATTTGTCTTTCCATTTCTGAAATTCGTGATTGTCTCTGTCTCTTCAACCGTTACAAGAGATTCTTTATGGCAGAGGAAACAGAGGCTGTACTTTTTTTTGTCATATTCTGTATAAAAACTGTGAGGAAAAGGCAGCCTGAGAATATAGGCATTATCAGAACCATGGGGATTATGGCAGGCAGTACAGTTTCCCTGAGCAACAGGGCCGTGTTGAAACTTTCTCTTCTCCCAGACATTATTTTCTTCGTGACACTTGTAACAGAGGGCATCAGTCCTATCAATCAACAGGTTCGGGTTGTCTGAAAAGTGAGGCGAATGACAGGCAGTACAGTTCCCCTCTGCAGCAGGTTTGTGTTTATATTTATACTGGTTAACTTCATTCTTTTTCTCCTCATGACAGGTAAAACATGCTTTTTTTGCCGATACGTTCAGTCGGAATTTATTATTTCCTGAATGGGGGTTATGGCAGGCTGAGCACCCTGATTTTATGATTGGCTCATGAATATACTCCTGTGACATACCTGCCACGAGGTCCTGATGACAGGCAGCACAGAGGTTGACGCCGACATCTAAAAGCCGGTATTTAAAATCAGAGGCATGAGGGTCATGACAGAGGCCACAGCTGCCGTCTTTTACCGGTTTATGCATGAATTCACCGGTGTAGAGCCTCTCGACCTTGTGGCATGAGGTGCATAACTCTGTATAGGATTTCTTGAGAAAAAAAGGCCATACAGACTGGTGAGGATCATGGCATGAGGTGCAGAGGTCATTTTTTATAGGGCCATGGACAAATGTACGCTTAAGAATTTCATGTTCCAGGCTGTTATGGCAGCGGGCACACATTGCGCGCTGGTTTTGCTCTACCCCATATTTATCAGGATATTTTTTTGCATCGTGGCAGGTAGAGCACTGTTCCGATGCAACGGGGCTGTGAAGAAAGGTCCCGGCTTTTTTTGTAAGTTCCTGGTGGCACGTCTGTGAGGTGCAGGAACTGGCCCCTTTGGTGTGGGCCAAAAATTCTTCAGGAGTGGAAATGGAATATGCCTGTGCTGATACGATGAAAAAAATCAGGAGAAGCAACCAGATTTTTTTGACGGCAGATCCGGAAACATCTGAGTTATTCATAGAGCATGATACCCTTGCGCTGGTTTAACGGTGTTACTTCCCATGCCCCGTCATGCCCCAGGGCAACATACACCGCCTGATTCAGAAGCTCTATAGCCTTTTTGTCATTGCCTTTTCTGCTGTGCAGCTCGGCCAGGTCACGAAGTATAGGTATTCTGAAAGAGTATGATTCTGTTTCTTTATCTTTAAATGTCATTACCTCAAGAAGGCTGAATGCCAGTTCAAGCTCTTTAAGGGATTGGTCAATTTTGTCTGAATCTTTGTAAATCAATCCCAGCATCCAGTGGGACCTGATTTTAAATTCATCATGAACTATCGGTGCATTTAATAATATTTTCTCTGCCTCGTCATATTTACCCTGGTCAAAGAGGAGGATGGTGGAATTCAGGTGAGGAACAATATTATCTTTATCCAGGGCAATCGCCTTTTCAAACTGTGCTCTTGCCCGGGTCGTCATTCCCCTTTTCCAGAGAATGATTCCCATCAGATTATGTGACCAGGGGTTCTCAGGGTTGAGGGCGATAGTTTTTTCCAGAGATGAGAAGGCCTGCTCCAGAAGTCCTTTTTTAAACATCTGGAGAGAGTAAAGATAGAGCCCTTCCTTTTGAAAATCGCTCTTTTTCGTCTCAACTTTTTTTGTCTGAGTCTCGACTTTCTTTCCGCCTATAAGCGCGGTGACCTGGTTGGAAATAACAGGCGGAGCGCTCTGGGGGAAACTGGGATAAACAAACTGGATCTCTCCAGACGTACTGACCATAACAATGGTTGGCAGCGCAATAACTCCGTAGTCTCTGTAGTATTTGAGGCCTTTATCCAATAAAATGGGAAACTTTATTTTGTTGGAAGCGATGAGCTGCCGTACTTCCGACAGTTCCTGTTCCGGTATGCCTTTGTCATCTACCGGCGTATAAATACCAACAACTTCAAGACCGTTTTTATCATGGTGTTTACCATAGAGATCATTCAGGT
>CAMYND010000075.1:0-10929 GCA_947259645.1 Thermodesulfovibrionia bacterium
ATGGTCCTTTTCATACTCAACGATAGTGCCTGTTCCGTCAAGGTTAATGCCGAGCATCCTGTAGGTCCATTCGTACGTTGTCCCTGCTCCGAGTGTCTTTGTGGAAATATTCCGCACATCCACAAGGCTTGTTACATAATGTGTCCAGTTATCCGGATCGGTGACATACTCAAAGACCCTGCTGATCGGGGCATTAATATTGATTTTTCTGATAATACTTGATTTCAGCTTACTGTCCGGCTTTATTTCAGGATGTCCTTCAGCCATAAGTTTGTGCATCAACCCTTTCATTTCAGGAGGCATCTGCTCATCTTTCCCATAAGTTAGGCTCCCCATCTTTTTCTTTATAAAGGATGTGGTCATCATGAGCTTCATGGAGGTTATCAGGTATTTCTTTTTAAATTCGTCTTTTTCATCCATCATTTCATTGAATTTTTTTGTATAAAAGGTCTTATAGCAATGTATGATGGCATGGTCTATCTCTTCAAGGGTCATGGCCTTTGGCTTGATAATGGGATCGATCAGATTGTACTTCCTGTAATCTTTAACCGCAATATACTCTTTTATCTCATTGTAAATATCCGAGTAGGGCCAGGGAGCTATGGCCAGAAAATGACCGAAGTCAGGGTTATACTCCATGACAAGGCGAAGGGTCTCGGTAATATTTTCCTTCGTCTCATCCGGAAGACCGAGGATCATTGAAGTCTCGGTCACGATGCCCACTTCCCTGAGCAACCGGAGCGCTTCTTTTGATTCCTCAATGCTCAGGTCTTTTTTAATGTAGTCCAGACACTCCTGTTCCGTTGCCTCTGTCCCGACATATATATGAATAATCCCGGCTTTCTTATATTTATGAAGTATGTCCTTGTCCCTGATAATGTCCTTGGCCCTTGTCTCCATGAGTATTTTTATACCCATATTTTTCTCTATCAGGAGGTCAAGGATGCTTTCCCACCTCTCCAGGTCAGGTGAAGGATAATCATCAGTAAAGAGAATCACATCCACGCCGTATGTTTTGTTCAGATATTCCATCTCTCCCACCACATCCTCTGGTGAACGACCCCTCCAGGTCCTTTTCCAGTATTTCTGCTGAGAGCAGAAGGTGCATTCCTGTTCACAGCCCCGTGATGTACAGACAGAGGCAAGGCGGGAACCGGGCAGGATAAAATATGTATAGTCTTCCCAGTCAAGGAGGTCCCATCCCATTGGTTGTGCATCAAAATTTTCCATAAAAGGACGTTGTTCGGTCGCAATAACCTTACCTTCTTCTTTATAAGCAATGCCCTGCACCCCGGCAAGGGAGCCACCAACAGCCAGCGTCTTTAACAGTTCAGATATGGTTATCTCTCCCTCTCCTCTTACAATATAGTCAAGACCCTCTGTAAGAGAGAACATCTCTTCGTACATAAAGGAGGGGTGAATGCCTCCCATGATGGTAATAATATTCGGATTAACAGATTTTGCAAGCTCCAACACTTTGATTGAATCAGGCACAGTACAGGTAAAAGATGATATGCCCACATAGTCAGGCTTTGAATCTTCAATCCTCTTTTTAATCTCTTCATAACCAACCTTCTTGGTCATGGCATCATATATCTCTGCCTCAAAACCTGCGGTTCTTGCAGCCCCCGCAACATACACCAGGCTTAAAGGGACCCAGCTTCCTGCAACTTCGACCACTCCGGCATGAAAGGGTGGACTGATCAAAAGAATTTTTTGTTTTTTCATATCTATTATGTCGGACTATTTAATTTAGCCCTATTTCCCTGGGTAACGTGTTATAAATATACGGTATTGCGTGAGTTAATCTATTTAAGATAACACATTTCAGATCAGGATAACCATAAGACTGGCTATGCGTTTTGTACAGTAAGGACAAAACAGGCGGAGCAAAATTTGTTAAACAGAGACACATTCATATTTTTTACTAGTTCCTGTTTAGTCAAGCGAAGATCCTACTAAATGTCATTCTGAACTCGTTTCAGAATCTCAGGATATCCAATAAGATAGGAGACCCTGAAACAAGTTCAGGGTGACAAATAACAACATCCGTAAAATGGACTAATTAGAAATGTGATCTATCAATGCTATAACAAGTATTAATTATTAGCCGGCTTCACAAATATCCTTGATCTTGTTTAGTACCGCAACTGCTTCCTTTACATTCAGACGTTCCACAACCAGCTTGTCAGCAATAACTCCAAGGACCTTACCCGGCACATCATAATTAATTTCAAACTTCAGATCCGTAGATGTGTCGTCTCCCTCAAAGCTGTAGGTCTCCTTAATCGGGAATGAACCTTCCATCTCCATTGCAATCTTTTTATCTTTCTCAAAGTCCACTATCCTGCCTTTGCCGTCATTATTGACCCCAAGCATTCTGTACGTCCAGTCAAACGTCATGCCTGCAGCTGGCGTATCATCTGACATATTTCTTACATCAACAAGGCTTGTAACATACCTTGTCCAGTTCTCAGGGTTGCTGACATAATCAAATACTTTTGATAAGGGTGCATTAATGTTTATTGATTGGGATATCTGTGACATATTTCCTCCTCTTTCATACTTGTTATTGTCTCAAATAAGTGTTTTACAATTACCATATCAAAATTTTGCTTCATTGTCTATGAAAAAAAACTATGGTAAAAGTGGAGTGCTAATGCCCGGAATCAGAGCTGCCCTCACCCAGCCACTTATCATGCGTATCAATAATCTCGGCCTTGTTCATGACAAGCGTATCGCCATCTCTTCTGGAGTTGACCGGAATCGGATTACACCCGCCTGGCTGTCCAATGGATTGCAGAGGCAAAGGAGTACTGCAGTACTTGCAGACGACATGCTCCCCGCGCTGTACATATCCCGTAGGTGGACATATCTCACAGGCATCCAGTGCCGCAACGACTTCCTTGTCAGGTCTCTGAAGCACTAACAGCCTGTATACACTCCCCATATGGCGGAATGAGTATTTTCTTATCCTTCCGTCGGATATATCACCTCTATTATCTTTCAGTGGTATGGTTATATCAGCACCGTCTACTACAACAGGTATCGGCTCAGGGTCAAACAGAGGATTCATCGCCAGATTGGCCAGGTGAAGCATTACAATGCTCACCAGAAACGCAAGGAGAAGCGGGGTGCCTTTTCGTATCAGTTCATCTATATAAATCGACAGCACCTTCCTTTTCTCAGCCTTGATCTCTATACTGTCTGTAACAGGCTCTGGCGTTAGAAGCAGTCTGATAAATACATACACCGGAGGGATAAAAAGCAGCAGCGCGGTAATGGCCATGGAAAGTCGCGGCAAATCCAGAATTTCGTTCAGTCCCTTTTGAAGAGAGGTTATCACCGATGTACTGTCAAACTCATTAAGACCTCCAAACAAAAAACAGAACGCAGCAATAAAAACCATTATGCCATCGGTCTTAAAGTACTGCTCCAGGTCCAGGAGCGGCAGATAACGTCGGCCCACAATAAAGAACAACATACCTGCAAGCAATCCGAGCAGCGAATAGATATACACAGAGCTTCCCAGCAAATCAGCATTCACCATCATGACAGCAGTCAGCTGTGCTGAGGGTAAAAGCAGAGCCAGTATAATGCAGATGATCGGATATACAATTTTATGATTTGCTACCAAAGACAGATAAAGGATAACAACAAAAGAATAGAGCATCACCGTGGAGTATGTCTGTTCGAAAGACGTGGGAAGCGGATAATTGACTGCAGTGATAAAGATTCCGGAAATGAATACCAGTACAGCTGATGTAATAATGGATTTCCCGTGGTCCTTATAAATGCCGGTGAGAAGAAGCAGTATCAGGGAGAATTCGACTATCTCCCTCAGGGTGATAAAAAAAGAGGCCATGAGCTTATGCTCTGGGACTTTTCAGCTTTTTACAATCACACAGCAATCTGAATTTATTTCTGTGATTCATTTTCTGTCCCGTAAATTACGGTTCTCATGGATTCTATGAGTTCATCCTCAGAAAACCCCTTGGGGATCTTCTTCTGCACAATACCTTCCTTGTCAATTGCGATAAGGCCCGCACCATATGCGATTCCATACTGACTGGATATCAGATTTCGTGTGTCATACCCCACTGATGACTCTATTTCATGTTTTGTCATGAAATCCATGATCTTTTCCTGAGCATCCTGAAAACCCATCCAGATAATCTTCAGCCCCTCTTTTTCATAATTATCCTCAGCCCTTTTCACGAAAGGGATCTCTTCATCACAGCGCTTTCACCAGCTTGCAAAGAAATAAAGCAGGACCGGTCTCCCCTGAAACTCTTCAAGATGGATCTCTTCGCCTGTAAATATATCTTCCACAGTAAAATCAATGGCAGGAAATGGCACTGGCGGTCCCTGGGTGCATGACAGGGCAAACATCAAGACAAAAGGCATTAATAATAATCCGTAGCTTTTTTTCATGATACTGTTCACTGCTTAATTTTTTTATTGGCCTTATACAGGCCGGATATCCATCCTCCCAGAAAGCCGAGCAAAGCTCCTGAGACTTCATGAACATACGCCATTGGAGTGGTTAGCTGCATTTCGCCAAAATAAAGGATTGAAAACAAAATCCCGCCGACTATCCCAAGGATAGTTCCGATAATAATACTTTTTCCCATATAATCCTCCTTATTAAGTCCCTGAAGGCAGCCTTTCATTAAATTTGGTATAAAAAAGACCGGCCGCACCAACGACAAACACAACAGCTCCGATAATCTCCCACAACACCCCGGGGTCATAAATGAGACCGATGATGGCCAGCTGTTTCTTTTCCCGTGCAGATTTTACAAAAAATCCGACATTATTGTAAAAAGCAGGCTTGCCAACTTCAAGTATATGCATATTATTGTCTATTTCAAGATTGACCCTCCACCTTGTCGAGTTTTCTCCGGGTTTCTTAAAAAAGTCCATGTTATTGACCTTCATATTAAATCCCCTGACTTCATACGATTCCATTGCAGTCATTGACACATCATGCTTATACCCTGATAAGGCACTTATACCGTGCCCCAGAATCACCAGAACAATTCCTATATGAAGAATCTGGGGGGAAAGTATTCTGACAAACGTCTTGCGGGTAGTTCTTTTTATGATAGCGTCAAGAGAGCAGATAAGTGTGCTCACCCAGACAAGCAGCATAATTGCAATCAATACATATATCCATAATAACTTGTCAAAAACATTATTATTAAGTAACAGCCATTTAATAAGGGGCATATCATTTATTCCGGAAAAAATGGCAAGATTTTTTGGAATATAAAAAGAACCGATCAGAAAAATACCCATGCCGATTCCGGTCACCCACAGATATGTTTTGATTGAAACAAAAAATTTCAGCATTATATCTATTATAAATATTCCCTAATATTCCCCTCTCTGTCAAAGAGGGCCTGCCTGCCGCCAGGCAGGGTCAGGGGAGATTTTTCAATAAAATGTTTATCATTAAAACTGTGACCACGGGCTGCCGAGTATCGGCATTACCCCGAGATATGAAAAGATTATGATCGGAAAACCGATTACTCCGATTATTACTGCAGGCCGTCCGCTTAAGGAGCTTTTCATTCTGCTGTGAAGGTAGAAGCTGTAATAAAACCAGGCAATCGTGATCCACAGCTCCTTGGCTGTCCACAGCCAGTAGGAACCATATGTCAGAAAAAACCATGTGCTGCCGCCTATCAGAGAAAGTGAGAATAAAAGCCATCCAAAGAGTGTCAGCCTGTACTGAATCATTTCATATACAACTGACTTCTTTCTCAGATAGATAATTCCGGCAACGGTACTGACGGTAAAAAAAGCATAGCCTAATATATGAAATATTAAATGGACAAAAAACCATACTGAGTCCATGCTCGGTTCAGTTGTATCCATCCTGGGTTGAAATACAGCAAACAGTGAAAGGATTATTACAAATAATGGGAGTATGTCCAGAATCTGATTCAGATCAATCTTCTTTTTTAAATAAAAGAAACTGACCGCAACACAAAAAGACATGGAGAGAAGGATATCGTATTTTTCAGTTACAGGAAGCCAGCCAAGGTGAAAGGACCTGTAGAGGATGTATCCCCCATGAAAAATCAGGCCGGTCATAAAATAAACCGTGCCCTTTTTACCCCCTAACAGGGAAAGACCGTAAAGAGATATAAAAACCAGTATGGTTAATATGTTCGCCATTACGTCTTATTTGCCCTTATCTCTCTTGCTTTTCTTCTTATCTTTAACCAGATATGCGCTCCGGCACTGACAAAGATAAAGGCAAGGATATGTTTTACTATTAATGCCGGAATCTGGCTCCTTCCTGCATAATGCGACCACTCAAACTCCGTATAAAAATACGTCCTCGGAATACCGCCCAGGATGATCCATGCAAGTGAGAACTTGGCAAGCAGCGTAACACTGTCATATAATCTTAGAAAGTAGTTCATTTCGTCAGGTTTTTCGCTGTCACCTAACTTCTTATATATGACCCACATTACGATTGCGCTTGCAAGCAGCAGTGCTGTTGCAACATCGTGAAAGTAGTTGTTCATCATAAGAATCACGCCACTTGTTTCACTCATAACATCACCTTTTTTTTGGATTATATAATCAGGAAGTTATGATAACTTCAAGACTCTGCTCATTCCCATATATTATATATTAATACCTGATTTATATGATAAACCGGTTTTGTGAAGAGTTTGTGAAGCTTCTGCAATATAAGTTAAATTATATGAATGAAACTTTTACTTATATCTCCGCCATTTGGAGAAAAGGGGCAGATGTCAAAGGGGCTTCCCATTGCCCCGCCGGTGCTTGAATATCTGACAGGACTTACAAACCGGATGCGTCCGGATATAACAGTTGAGTTGCTTGATGCTAACAAAGAACTGTTTTACCCTGAAAAAGTTGATGCTGATCTTATAGGCTTTACCGTGCTGACCCCCCAGTCCCCCTGGGCATATAATATGTCTGACAAGCTTCGGGCAATTGGGAAGAAAGTTGTGTTAGGAGGGATTCATGTCACAGCCCTTCCTGAAGAAGCAGCAAAGCATGCTGACTCCATAGTCCTTGGAGAGGCTGAACATGTCTGGAAAAATGTGCTTGATGACGCAGAGTCTGACAGTTTGAAACCGGTCTACCAGGGGGAATTCCCTGAACTATCCGATCTCGCGAGACCTGTAACAAACCTTTGGAAAACAGATTATGTCTACGGATACTTTCAGACATCACGGGGCTGTCCATTCAGCTGCTCCTTCTGTTCTGTTCATAAGTTCTTTGGCGGCAAGGTCAGGATGAGACCGATACAGGATGTCGTTGAAGAAGTGGCCTCCAGCAAATGGAAACTGTTCTGGGGCATTGACGATAATATATGGGGTGTGAACGTCCCCAAGACCATTGAACTGTACAAGGAAATGGCAAAGAATGTTCGCATGAAATGGTGGTTCGGTTCAGGCGACATTAAATCTGTTAATCATCCCCGCTCCCATGAACTTCTCTCCAATGCCCGCAAAGCAGGGTTGACTGCCGTGCTTCTGGGATGGGAATCAAACAACATGTCCAGTCTTGAGGAGTATAAGGCAGTAACCAAACAGGGAAGAGAGAGAAGAGATGCCATAAAGAAGATCAGGGATTACGGCATTGAAGTTATGCTCTTCATAATGGTAGGAGGCCGTCAGGACACCAGAGAGGACTTCGATGGCATACGTAAACTGTGCGACGAACTGAAAGTCTCTGCCCACCCCGTTATGACAACACCCTTTCCAGGAACGGAATTATATGAAATTTATAAGCCATATCTTATTGAAGGATTTAATTGGGACAGCTATGACGGAAACCGTGCAGTATATGAACATCCCACAATGAGCCCCCAGGACAGGGAGCAGGCCATCATAAAATTACGATCAGACCTCTTCAGCATTCCAAAAATATTACAGAGAATGGCCCAGGTCTCATGGAGAGGTTTTCCCATGAGCCACATCACCTCATGGATGGTGCAATTCCCGCAGGGCAGAGCTTTCAAACAGTATGCGAAAGAAAAGGGAATGTTTTAGATAGCCAACTAGATATCGAGGTTGAACCTCGATATCTTCACTCATTTGTTTCCTGATTCTTATCCTTTATTTGTATCTTGTTATTTGTATCTTGGTCATTATCCTTTGAATCCTAATTCCCCTGGTCCCTTTCCTTTATTACTTCATCTCCTGTTATATGACCGTCTTCCATCATCAAAGTCCGTTCTCCCCACCCGGACACAAAGGGATCATGGGTGACAAGGACAATGGTGAAATGGTCTTCATTATGAAGTGATTTCAGCAGCTCCAGTATTATTTTCGTATTTTCCCTGTCAAGGTTGCCTGTCGGCTCATCAGCCAGGAGAATTTCAGGGCTGTTTATCAATGCCCTGGCTATGCATATCCGCTGCTGTTCACCTCCGGACAACTGGGAAGGCCTGTGTTTCAGTCTCTGGCCAAGTCCTACGCGTTTTAACGCCTCTGCTGCTTCATTTTCATCTGCAAGGCTGTGGAAATACTGCGCAAGCATTACATTCTCAAGGGCAGTGAGATAGGGAATCAGGTGAGACTGCTGGAAGATAAAACCCACTTTCTCTCTCCTGAATAACGCCAGTTCATCTTCGGTAAGAGACTCAATATTGGTTGAGTTTATTAAAACATCACCTGACGATGCATTATCAAGTCCTCCGATAATATTCAGGAGTGTGCTTTTTCCGGAACCGGAAGCACCCATGATATTGACCCACTGTCCCTTGTCCACATCCATGCTTACACCCCGGAGGGCATGGGCGGTTTCGTATTCCTTTATTACGTTTTTTACTTCAATTAATGACATGATAATTCACTCAAAAAATCAATAACCAAATTACATGTTACAAATAAAGAACCAAGAAACAAATAGCAAGATACAAATAAAAACCAAACACCAAATTACAAGATACAAATAAACTACAATAATCAAATCATAAGTTACAAATAGTCTTGATGTTGTTGGTTAGACATAATCAGTTCACATTGTGCTTTTTGCAATTGCCGAAAGTATTTTCTTTAATTCCATTGCTTCAAGCAATATACTATCAATTGCAACATCAAGTTTTGTATTTGCTTCCTTTAATAATTGTAGCCAGTAATGAGTTTCTTTGGCTTCCTTCCGACTAATTTTTATGCGATAAACAAAATCTTTTTTACTTAAAGCATCATTTGCCTCTCGATAATTTGCTCCCACAGAACCACTTGATCGAATCAACTGAGAAACAATCTCATTATTAATTCTGTCATTTGGAATTGATTTACATAACCTGACAACTTTTTTCGCAAATTCAAGTGTTCTATCTTCAAGGTCAAACTTATGTTTTGTCATGATTAATCAGTTAATGTATTAATGCCTGTTTCTATATTAGGAAGTTGTTAATTGTATCTTGGTCATTATCCTTTATTCGTATCTTGTTAATTTGTTCCCTGGTCATTGTTTTTTATTTGGATCTTGTTATTTGTTTCTTGGTTATTCTGTTTCATTCTTCTCTCAATATCACCGCAGGATTATACTTCAATGCATCACCAACAGGGAAGTGACTGGCTATCAGAGATATGATCACTCCTACGGCAACTGAAAGCAGCGACAGATATAAGGGGACCTTAATAAAAGAATCAAAAGCGCCCCATGATACTGCCTGGGTAAACAGGTATCCGAGCAAAAAACCTGCTGCACCTCCTGTTAATCCTATTATCAATGCTTCTGCAATGTAAAATATTCTGATATTGTTTCGGGTCGCACCAATGGCCTTCATGAGGCCTATCTCTTCTCGCCTTTCAAGCACATTTGCTCCCATCGTGCTCATGATGCTTACAACTGCGGCAAAAAACACGACAACAGTAACGAGGATCATGAGCATCTGCATTTTACCGAGAAGAGACGCTTCTGCTACCGCTACCTGACGTAATGTCTTAACACTTGCTTCCGGCAGCATGTTCTGTATCCTGCTGCTTATCTTATCCAGATCACCTGATTTATTCCTTAAGAGAAATACACTTAATTTCCCTTCAATACCCATTAACTCCCACGCCTGCGGTATTGATACAATGAATGCATTATCTTCAGGCCCGCCCCTTTCAATAAACCCGCTTACCGTCAATTCCAGGTTTCTTCCTTCATTCTGAAGTGAAATGTTTTCACCCTGCTTAATCTGTAATGCTTCTTTAAGATTGTTACCAGCTATTATTTCCCTTTCATTCTGCGGCCAGCTGCCGTCCAGTCTCCAGCCTGATTCTCTCATGCTGCCCATTTCAAGTCCGATAACTTCTACACTCTCCTTTTTAATGAAGGCCTGTCCAAGAACCTGTCCCAATGCATGCTCAACACCATCAAGATTTAATATTCGCTCAAGTAAGTCATAGTCCAGATACTCTCCTTTTCCTGAAGTAACGATCACATTGGCACCATAAGCCTTGAGTTCCGAACCGAGTTTGTCCTTTATGCCCGAGGTAATCCCGAACAGCCCCGTGACAATTGCAACGGCCAGCATTACGGAAAGGGAAGCAATAATAATTCGTCCCTTTCTCTGTGAAACAGACTTTTTAAAAAAATATAAGAACCAGTTCCTTTTCACTTTGCCTCTTTCAGTACAATGCTGGGTTTAATATGCAATGCCCTTTTAATGGGCAGGATTGTCCCGGCCAGCGCTATCACGATAGCACTTCCAATTGCGATAAACATAAGAGAATCTCTCCTCTGAAGGGCCGTGTCAAAGACATGAAGTCCAATATACTCTGAAACAAAAATCGATATAATGTATCCGATAATCCCTCCGAAAAATCCGAGGATACATCCTTCGGTCAGGAAAATGGCCACAATTTTAGACCGCTGTGCCCCTAAGGCCTTCATAAGCCCTATCTCCTCAGACCGCCGCA
The DNA here is from genome assembly GCA_947259645.1 of Thermodesulfovibrionia bacterium. Classification (GTDB taxonomy): domain Bacteria; phylum Nitrospirota; class Thermodesulfovibrionia; order UBA6902; family UBA6902; genus Glo-13. The sequence continues at coordinate 10,914 of CAMYND010000075.1, forward strand.
AAAGACTCATTATCAT
>CAMYND010000075.1:10955-25646 GCA_947259645.1 Thermodesulfovibrionia bacterium
ACCTGCCATATCGGTTTTGCACGGGAACCGCTGAACACCTCCTCAACCTGTTTTGCAATTGAGGTCACGTAGCCCGTACAATACCATTTTTCATATTCAGTCTGGGTCATTGTTTCAGGGTCCTTATACGCGAATTCATCCATTGGTTTTGTAAGGGCACTGACCGTTGCCTTTGACACCTTCCCATTCATATCCTTAAATTCCTGCAACGCGTGAAGCTCCATAAATACCTGATCATCTTCAGGGCCTCCTGTATCAAGAATGCCGGTGATATTAAAAAATGATCCCTCAATACGTATTTCCTGTCCCTGTTGAACCCCAAGCTCTGATGCCAGTGTTGTACCAAGAATAACTTCATTCTTCGCACGGGGCCAGTTTCCTCTTATCTCCCACCAAGGAGAAACGCTCAGTATGCCTGCTGAAAACGTTTTTTTCTCACCGGGTACGGGAAGCTGGTTATCATACCATGCGCCAACGATTTTGACGTCTCTTTCACTTCCTTTATGAGTCAGGATTCCGGATGCTTCCAGAAAAGGTGACACCCCGAGGATATTGTGTCTCCAGAAAATGGTCTTCACTTTGATAATATCATTCTGGTTTAAATACCTCTTCTGGCCTGTTAAGTCTGCCAGGCCTTCAACCTTTGGTTCAACAAGAATATTGGCACCGAATGCCCTGAGCTCCTTTGAAACCTTTCCGGTTATTTCCAAGGAGAGAGTTATGAGAGAGGCAGCCAGTGCAGTCCCTACTGCTACTGAAGCAACCATCAGCAGCATTGATTTCTTCTGGTTTATAAATGAACGTTTGATAATAGTTAACAGCATGTTTTTATTTAAAACCGGGATAAAAAGGTATACGTTTCATAGATATAGTTTAACCAAAATGTTCTCAATTATGGGCCCGCCCCTTTTCTTCTCAACACAAAAAATATGAATGCCATGGGTAAGCCAATGGTGAGCATCACGACACCGGCATGCATGACCGCTATGCCCGGGTCTTTCACTGCCTCAAGAAGGACCCAGTATGTAGGGCTGAAAAAAGTAAGTTTCAGATTATCGACTTCTATCCCCCTGTCCGGATCGCCTTCAGCTATGACCTGCTCTCCACTGAAAACTCTTACATGGAAACGGGGCTGCTTAAGCCTGAATTGTGACACTGTGTCCTGACCACCCTGCACGGTCGTTTCAGGCTCCATTGAAGCAACGAACCTGTACGGGTAAGGTGCGATTTCGAAAACGTCGCTGCTGCCGGGAGTGATGATTCTTAATACCATATACCCCTGACTCAGTATCTTTTTGCCGTCAGAGAGTATTACTCCCGGAGCAATACCAAAATTCAGTATGTGATAGTAAGTGCTGCCAAGCTGTGAGGGAGGGAATGCGCCGATTTCACTGACCTGTGACAAATTATCCATGACTCTCAGCTTTGGTTCATGGGCAAAGATACCCGTATAAATCTCTGAAGATGAAAGTGTGTCCTTCAGTCCAGGTTCTATATCAGTTATTCGATACTCCTGACTGCTCCAGGGAGGACGGAAAAGGTCACCTTCACCAACAAAACGCTGGCCTGATTCCCTCATGGTCGTACTCATGAAAAATCCGGTAAAGAACAGGACAAGTCCCAACGGAAGAACAAGCCAGAACACTAACCCTGCCCTGCTCTTCCTGAAAACATCAAAGGAAGCCCGCATGATATTCAGACAGGCGCTTACAAGAAACAATATATACGGCACCTGCATGAACAGGTTTTCCCGGAGACCGCCAACAAAGGCGCCGAATGCCTCTTTTAACCAGATGGCTGAAATAACATAATACAGGATCCAGCATCCCATCGCCCAGAAGAGAAATGCCCGTGATGAAAGCAACCGGTATGGAAATGTTATAACATTACTTACCATGCAGTTCCTCTCTGGTATTTCCTACCTGAAGAAATCCCCACTTCTCAAGAATTTCCTCCAGTGTTATTCTTATAAATGCGCTGTCAATGCTCGCTGTAAGAGGAATGGGGTTACACCCACCCGGTACTCCGAGGGTATCAACATGAATCGGAGTTTCGCAGTAAATGCATACCACCTGGTCTTCCCTCTGACCATATCCTTCAGGCGGACATATCTCGCATGCATCCAGACAGACGGCAAGAGAGTTGTCTGTTTTCTTCATGATCAATAATCTAATCTCCTCACCCTCGTGTATCAGGGAAAATGTATGCAGTCTTCCGTCCTTCAGGTCCATGGTGGGGTCCTTGACAGGAATGACGACCATTCCCCTGTCAACGACAACCGGTTTTGGCTTGGGCACATACAACTGCGTAACACTTTCAGCACTTTTAAAAAACCAGGCAAATACAATGCACATGATAAAAAAAAGCACGGGTAATGCCTTTTTTCTCCTGTCAGAAAGCAGGAGCGCTTTTATCTTCCTTTTTTCAGCGGTCCTGTCCGTATCAGGCTCGGGCAAGGGAGATACAAGGCTGTGGTACATGAACATCAGGGGAAAGACAAGGAGGATAAAAAGCGAGACAACAGAAGCGAAGTTCGGACCGAAGAAAAAAGCGATAAAGTCCCAGACCGTGGTCTTGAGAAGCGGATGGTCCGGCACCATGAGATAGACAAATACCTGATGAATAAAGTCATGGGTGAATTTCATGATACCCCTCTGTACCGAGGGGATGAGCGACAGCTCGGCAATCCCCTTTATCCCGCTTCCAAGGAGCTTCACCACGGCAAGAAAGAGGAGGAGCTGAGGAACGGCAAAAAAGCTGCCTATCCAGTATGGCTTATATAATCTGACAACAGCAAAGACGAGAACTCCTGCAATGATGAGGCCCATGACTGAAGACAGAACTGACATGAAGGGGGCCTCTCTCATGAAAGACAGCTCTCTGAGAAAAAACATGGATCCTGTTATGTCAGGCAGGAAGAACAGAACTGCTGCCAGGAATATGAGAGCAGACAATACAGATGGCATTTGCACAATGCCGGGAATGATCCGTGATCCGAACAGGTTTGTCCCGGAAACGTGAAGCAGCGCTGCACCGCTTGATATAAGAAAAATGGCAAATGACATGGAAATGATATTGCTGAGAGAGGACCTTATTAAAAAGCCCTGCGGCAGGGCAAAGGAGAGCGCCGATATCATGAATGAAAATGTTAATCCAATGTAGAATGGCTTTATCAGGGGTTTCCTGTCATGTACATGCAGAAATGAATAAAAGACAAGCCACAGGATGCCAATTTTTATCCCTTCCTTGAAGCCTATTAACTGTGCTTCATATATGAATGGCATCATATGCTCATGCCTTTATGCCCCTTATGACAAGTGATATCAGTCCAAGGATGATCCCGGACAATACAGGCAGCACACCCCAGTCATGCACAATCGAAAGCTTTGTCCACTTCCGGACTTCATCAAAGGAGATCCTGCTGTTTTCAAAAGATGCATCCTCAGTCAACGTGATATTACCATTAAAGACAATATCCTTGTTGCGAACAATCCGTAGAGCAATGTGCGTATCACCCAGATCTTCCGACCCTTCCGGGTAGTACCTGACATAGTAGGTTAAAGGAGACAGCAGCCTGAAATTGTCCTCACTCCCGTGGGGAAAGAGTTTCATGTATATGAAAGATGAATCCAGAGGTTTTCCTGCGTCTGTTTTTAAAACATATCGGGGTGAATAACCCATATCTCTGATCCTGAAAAAGACACCGTCCAGGAAGGATGGAATTCCGCCCGTAATAATGATTTCCTGCTGCTCTTCGCTTTTGGCAGTAAAATGGCTGAACATACCCTTCAGTCCTTCCAGATGGTCCCTGTCGCTGCTGACGGCAGGGACCAGTTCGTCCAGTTTCAGAGCAATGTCAGGCATTGTTGCAAACTTTCCCCGGTATAATGTTTCAGGTGCATAATCCTTATGGCCGCTGAAAAAAGTCTGCCCTTCTGTTATAACCACTTCTCCACTGAATCGGGTGAGAAAGCTCAACCATAACCCGGTAACCAGTAGAATAACTGTGATGACATATATCCATCCTGAAATCTTTGCAGTATTCCTGTTCCTGAAGGTCGAAGATAACACGATGATCAGGAAACAAAGAGACGCTGAAAGAAATGGACCGGAATACAGTACATCCAGGACCGGGACCGGACCAATGCTGAATAATCCAATACGTTCAATAAGGTAATATGACAGACCGAAACTGAGAATCAGGAGTGATGCCGCATTCCTCATAGATACAACCGCTCCATGTTCAATGCCGGAATATCATCTCTGCTGCCGAACACCTCGTATTCAACAACTCTCCATGCACCATCAACCTTCTTTAAGAAATATCTGACCTGTATGGGGTTCGCCTTTACCGGTGAAAGCTTCTTTCTGCTGCCCATCTCCTGAACATTGAGAAACCATACTTCTTTGGCGACAGCTACAGCAGTCACATGATTAACCAGCTGCATGTTCTCAATTTCAAAGGAATCTTTGTCGTAAACAAGAAGCTGGTTCTTTTTTTTCCAATCGCTTATTTCCTGAAAAACCCGCCTCTTGATCATCTTGGCCGCAGGAAATTCATTTAACCCGGCAAGGTTGCCTCCGGTATTGAAAAAGGTCGCAAAGTTTCTGTTAAACAGGTTAAGGGTTTCAACTACGTTCTTTTCTACTGCTGCTTTGTCATGCATTCCCAAGTGAAATGCAAGATTCATTAATCCCTTTTCATGAGAAAAAAGAGAAACAGATGAAGCAAGTATGATTCCTGCTATACCTGATATAATTATTTTTTTCATCTCATTAATTCCGGCATGGAGGTAACTCCAAAAATATGTCTCGTGTTTTCAACCAATAAATCAACTCCCCAGTAGGCAATGATTACGGTGCTGAGCAGGAAAAGGGCAAGCCATGCGAATCTGCGTCCTTTCCACCCCAGCGTTACCTTGAGATGAATGGCAAGACCATAGAGCAGCCAGGAGACAAGCGACCATACCTCCACAGGGTCCCATCCCCAGTAACTCCCCCAGAGGTCCTTTGCCCAGATGGCACCGGCAACGATCATGATAGCTTCTGTAATAAATCCGAATACCACGAATTTGAAGATGTTCTCTTCTATCACGACAGGGCGAGGAAATTTCCCGTAGAACCCCTCTTCAGCCTCTGTTCCATGCTTTCTTTCCTTAAGGAGATAAAGAAGCCCCATACCCGAAGCAATAACGTATGCACCAAAGGCAAGCTGGGCAAACAGCACGTGTATGACTAGCCAGCTGCTCTTCAGGGAGGCAGCCAGGGGTAATGGGGCCGGCGCTTTCATCACACCATATCCCAGAAACAGCAGTGTCGCAGGGACGGCAAAAAGTGCAACGCCTGAAAGGGCCCTGTTTTTAAAAAACAGATATACCGTGATCCCGATGGCAAACCATCCGCTTGTGATGGCATTTTCAAACTCGCTGTTTGCCGGGAAATAGCCTGTCCTGGTCCATCTCATGATAAATATGACAGTGTGCGCAGCAAAAGCCGGGACAATAATGTACCCCGAAATCTTCAGCATCCTGTCTTTGTTAAAAATAAATCCGGTAAGGAGGAGAATGCTTGCCAGTGCATAGGCATAAATACAGCCCCAGGTCAATATGTCTTCAAATAGTTGCATTATAATCTGCTGCCCTTATTTCGTGATGATTCGTTACGTTCAGATACGCATCCAGTTCCTGTACTAGTTTATCACGCTCGTCTTCAAATGAATGAGGAAAGTACTCACTCTTTCCATCAATGAATAATGATGTTCTGCCCTTTTCATGCTCAACAGACAGTCTCAGCCGTTTCTGATAGAATACGAGCCTCATAATAAGGCCGATTGAAGCAAAGATGAAACCCGTTATAAGAGGGGCCTTTCCATATTCCCGCACCACGAGAAACTCGGTCCAGTACCGTATGTCTTCGAATGAAATGGTGTAATTTTCCAGGTCGGCTCGTTCGCCCTGCCGGATTGTTCCGGTATAGATAATCTCATTTTCTTTTCCGACTACGAGACGCATCGCTGGATTTTTCATCTCAATTGAACGTGTTGTTTCATATCCGTCCTCTTTTACATAGTCAGGAAAGAACTTTACATTGAACGAAAATCTCCTGTCCGTATCAAACTGAAACATGTCCTCCTCGCCGCCAAGCACGTTGAGACTCACGAATGCTGCATCTATTTCTTTTCCAGCAGGACTTCTCATGATAAACAGGGGCGAGACACCGATAGACTGGACAAGTATGCTCATGGGACCTGTATGCATTGGTTCATTGATCCTGAGCACCTCCCGTGATGTTCTGTCCCTGTAACGTGCCTGAAGCGAGACCACAAGTTCTGTCGGTATCTCCCTTTCATAAAAGGGCTGGACCTTTTCTACATACAGATTCAGCGACCCAAGTCTTTTAAATATCCTGGGTTCTTTATTAATAATGCGAAACTGCTGTATATCACCGTCAAAGCTCTGTCCTTCAGTCAGGGGAAGGTAACCGGAAAATCGGGTGTACATCATGGTAAGCCCTCCGATAAGGCACAGGAAAAAACTCAGGTGAAATAATAAAAACCCGATCGGAGATAATCGGTTCTTTACGGCAATGTAACCCGATGCATCACTGACATTCCTGAAATACCACCTCCTGTCACTGAAAAAAGTTCTCAGTTTTCTCTCGATCCCTTCATGCTCAATTTCTGTATGGAGTACGGCAGTATCTCTGCCGGATTTCAGCCTTGCTGCGTCAAAGGATGGTATATCGCCGGTAAGATAAGCCCTCCTGAGCATGACCGGTACCCGGTGCAAAGTGACCACAAGAAGGTTGATAAAAAAAAGCGTCAGCAGTACTATGGTCAGGGGGGATAGGTATATTTCAGTAAAGCCGATTGCATCCAGCACCCGGTTTACAATGCTGCTGTCCCGCCAGAGATTGTAGAGGTCCCGGGTTTCAAACATCCATTTCTGGGGCAGCACCAGGCCGAGGAAATATATGCCTGTGAGCAGTGATATAACAATTGCGGTAAGCCGCAGGCTCCTGAAAAACCGGTTAATTTTATTTATCAGATCTTTTGGTGTCAGATTCAGTCCTTTCAGTAACAAGGGAACCCTGTCGCTCCATAATTTTCAGGTAGGCGATTTCAGGGAGGGTTTCCTTAGCCCTCTGGAAAAATTTCTTTTTCCAGTCAGTGTCTTCAGTTTCGTTGCCGAGATAGATAAACCCGTAGCAGTAGTTTTTATCTATTCTGCAGTTTTCATTGGTCTCTTTATAAGCATCATCGTAATTCTTTAAACGCACATCAGCTGCTGCCTGCAGGAGTCTCAGGGCGGAATCTTCAGGATACTTCGTAAGGGGCTCTGCAAGGAACTCCTTCACCAGTTTGTCCTCACCGCCGGAGAGCATGTTCTCAGCATTATCCCTTAACTGCCAGAGCTCAGGGGGCTCCTCTGCCGAGAGAGTCTGCGGGCTGCCGAGAATTTCTATAAGCTCATCTCCTATATATCGGTAAACCGGTGATGTATCGCCGCTTTCTATCCCATAGGACACATCTGTGTGAAGTATGATCAGCTTCCGGTTATAGGTCATGTAATCCATTGCCCATTTAAGCGCCCTGAGTTTGCTTGTGCCTGATTCACTTGCATAGATCGGAAAAAAACCCGTGTCCATACTGAGAATTACGGGAACATATATCTTGGGAAGAGTGCGCGGACTGCAAATATGAATGTCCACACCGGCAAGGAGACCAGTAAGACATCCCTCTATCATTCTCATGTTCTGTATTTCATCCGTATTGAACTTTGACGGGCTGGACCTTAAAAATTCCTTTATCTTTTCTTTTGCAAGAGGGATATCTTCGAACAACCTGTAGGGAATGATCCAGTACATTTTATTTATTATTCCAAGCTGCACTGCGGCAAACAGATAATTTACATTCATAATACCGGAACTGTGGCTCTTCTGCAGCTCATCCCATTTCTCGTCTTTGATCATATCACTGAGGAGCTGAAGTGTCCCGGATTCAATTGACTGAAGTGAGTCAAAAGGACTGACATGAATCAGGACGGCACTTTCTAAGCCCTTCCGGACCCATTGAAGCAGAGCTTCGCTTTGCTCCTCATTGATCCTGATATCGTCAATGGGATCTGTTCCGAGAGTCCTGTACTTTTCAACTTCACTTTTTCTTGTGCAGGAAATGAAAAGAAGAGAAATAAAGATAACTAAAAGAAAGAATAATTTCTTATACATAAGCAGTGCTTTCTTTACCTACCATTTAAAAAGAATGCCCATATTATAAGTTATAAATATTTATTTGTCGTTTCATAAATCCGCGATCCGATAACCCCTCTGCCTCTCCCCTTGGTAAGGGGAGAATTTGTCTTGACCAGCTCAATCCCCTCCTTACCAAGGAGGGGGGCGGGGAGGTAACTATCGATGTCTTCCCTAACCCCTTATCCTAAGAGGGGGAACTATACGCTTGCCTGTCTAGTGACCTATATTCTCTCTGTGCACGGGCACCGTGCCCCTACATTAAGCCCCTGCAATTCTGACTCCTGTCTACTGCCCGTTTTCCGTTCAGGAAGACAGAAGGCTTATTGAACCATAAAAAAAGGGGGATCCGAAGATCCCCCTTCAGTCTGCTGTTGTTTACATGATCGGCTTACGGAGCAACATACGTGTCCGGTATTGGTCTGCTGTACTGAGGCGGTGCAGTTCTTCCATCTTCAGGTGCATCATGCTTGGTACAGTTGGACCAGTCCTGAGTATCCTGGTTGCCTCCTGCAAAGTAACAGGTTGCCGTGCCGGTCGTTCCTGTCCAGTCGCCCGGATCATGAGACATGTAGGATCCACCCTGGAAACGGAACCTCTCCTGACCGCTTCGCCAGTCAAGACCGCTCTGCAATCCGTGTATGCCTCCGAATCCATCAACTGCCGGATCTCCACCGTGACAGTTCAGACATACACTTCCTGTTGCTCCGCCATATGCTCCGAGCTTGGACCCATCGTCTGGACTCCAGACAGAGCTATCGTTTGAGTGGTCCCAGCGGGTATCATTTGAACTGTTATCACTGTATGTTGTTGAATTGTGACAGAGCCAGCATGTCCTGTCAATGCCTGAACATACTGAATCTCCGCAGGGATCCCCTGTTTCAGCACCTGACCCGACCTGCAGCATGAAGCCGTTTGCTCCGCCATGTGCTCCGCCGTCAGCGCTGTCTACAGTATGACAGTCAGCACAGTGCAGCTGGGCTGTCTCATAGACTGTCGTGAGGCTCTGACCGCTCTTGAGCGTTCTGTTCACCCATGCTGTGTTACCCCAGCTGTTGTTATGGCTGTTATAGGCAGGTGCTATTACCGCATGGTGAGACGGATTGGTCGGGTCGAACTGTGTCGCTACATCGAGGACCGCAGTTCTTTCATACCCGGCCTGGTTCACCGTTCCGCCGCCGATTCCTTCGCTTACATCGTCAGTTGAGTTAAACGGTGTCAGCGCCCGTGCGTTGCTCAGGTTCACGCCGTTGTCTGTTGCGTTTACGTTTATTCCGCTCGCGCCATCAATGTCATGACAGCCCATGCAGAAGTTGTCCATTGCAGTGAACATGGCGTCGTCCGTGTTGTTCTTGTCCCAGACCCATCCGCTGTTGATGATGTCAACGTCTCTCATGTCAACAACCGGTGTTCCTCCATTGTTGTGGAGTGCTGTAGTAGATACCGATCCGGATGAAGCGGCATTCTCATCACCTTCCCTGTGACATACGATACAATCCCAGTCAGTTACTGTTCCGCCAAATACGTGGCGTGATGCCTGCGTGAAGTCTCCTACTACAACATCTCTGGTCACGTACGTTGCTCCCGTGGGAACGCCAGTGTGACAGGTTGTACATGACCCGCCTGTTGGCTGGAATCCCGCAGCATGCTCGTGACATGTCGTACAGACATCCATTTCATGCGGTGCACCTGTTCCGGAGTTGTTGTAGTAATTTGTCAGTGTATGACAGGTCTCGCAGACCCCGTTTCCTGCTCCGTCTACAAAGTCTGTCCATACTGCATTGGCTGTAAAGGACGCCAGACCGGTCTTGATGTGCTTGATGTTCGGCGTCTGGGGCCTCATCACGTTGTGACATTCTGTACAGCTATCGGCCAGTATCGGCTGATGTGCTGCCGCTTCTGTTGCCGTTCCGCCAGGTCCGTGACATACCAGACACTTTGCATTATCCAGCATAGCTCCGGCAAAGTAGTCGGTTCCGTCATGACAGGCGAGGCAGTCAGTGATTGTGTCGTGCGGCGTATCTGCCGGATCGACAGGCGGAGTAAATCCTGTACCGTGTGTGTGGCAATTCGTACAGACATCCATCATATGCATTGCGCCTGTTCCGTTGTCATTGTAGTACGTTGTGCCTGCATGACATACCTCACACAGTCCGGTTCCTGCTCCGTCTACAAAGTCTGTCCAGGCTGATGGCGCGGTCGTCGGCGTACCGAATACTATGGTCGTTAAATTTATAGTCGGCTTGATATGCCTCCAGTTGCCTGTCGGGTTCATCGGGTTGTGACAGTCCGTACAGTTCAGGTCTGCCGGTGTATGGTGCGTCTCTACCGTCGTTGCCGGGCCTGCAGGGCCGTGACAGCCGAGACACTTGTTGTTATCTAATGTTGCGTCGTCCACATACGTGCCAGGATCATGACATAGCGTACAATCCGTTATCGTCTCATGCGGTGTATCTGCCAGTACGATTGGCGGTACAAATCCTCCCTGATGCGTATGACAGGTTGTACATACTGAGCCACTGAGCCATCGTTATGCGGGAAGCCGCTTCCGTCACTGTTGTAGTAATCCAGCGTGAGCGTATCATGACATACCTCACACAATCCGTTGCCTAGTCCGTCAGCATACTCGCCCGCTGCCGGCGCTGTCGTCGGTGTGCCGAATGTTATGAGCGATCCGTCTACGGTCGGCTTGACATGCTTCCAGGTGCCGGTAACGTTCATCGGGTTGTGACAGTCCGTACAGTTCAGGTCTGCCGGGGTATGATGCGTCTCTACGGTCGTTGCAGGGCCTGCAGGGCCGTGACAGCCGAGACACTTGACGTTATTTAATGTTGCGCCGTCCACATACGTGCCGTCATCATGACACAGCGTACAGTCCGTTATCGTCTCATGCGGTACATCTGCAACTGATGATGGCGGTACAAACCCTGTCGGATGCGTATGACAGGTTGTGCAGATTGATCCTGCATTATGCGGTAAGCCGCTTCCATCACTGTTGTAGTAAGTCAGCGTGAGCGTATCATGACATACCTCACACAGTCCGTTTCCTGCTTCGTCAGCATACTGAATCGCTGTTGGCGCTGTCGTCGGCGTTCCAAATGCTATGACCGCTCCATCCACTGTCGGCTTGATATGTTTCCAATTGCCTGTCGGATTCATCGGGTTGTGACAGTCCGTACAGTTCAGGTCCGGTGGTGTATGATGCGTCTCTACTGTCGTTGCAGGGCCTGCAGGGCCGTGACATGACATAACGTACAATCCGTTATCGTGTCATGGGGGACGTCCGCTGGAACAACCGGCGGTTCCATGCCTGTTTCATGCGTATGACAGTTCGCAGTCGTACAGTTGGAACCTACGTTGTGGTCCGGGAACTGTGCCGGCTGGTTCGCTGCGTTTACATAGTGAGTATTTGATGTATGACAAACCTCACAGAGTCCTGTTCCGTCACCGGCTGCATAATCATTTACTCCCGTAAATACAATCGGCTCGCCGTTGACAATCAGTCGTATATGATATGCATTCCCGCCTGTTTCACCCATCGGGTTATGACATTCAACACAATCCCTGTCCGCAGGTGTGTGGTGTGTCTCCAACTTTGTGTCGGCTCCTCCGCCTGCCTGATCTGGTGTACCCACCGCATGACAAGCGTTACACTTGCTGTTTGGTATGGGCACCTGAGGCGGAACATTGTCTACATGGCATAAATTACAGTCATCATTGAATCCAGGTGTGGCAGTCGAGTTATGTGGTTGATCTGCTATTGTTACCTGCTGATCGGTAAAGCTGCCCAGATGTGTGTGGCACGATATACAGTCTTGGCCGTTCTGGTGTGACTGACCCAAAGGCGCTGTGCCGTCTGCCTGATGATGATTGGTCTGCGTGTGACATGTATTACATACATAGTTGGCAAAAGTCATATCAGGAGGAACACTGCCGTTTGACGCAAATCCGTATAGTCCGGTCCTTTGTTCCAATACAACTTCAGTCCCGTTTATTGATGTTCTTATGTGGCTGAGGTTTGGATTGCCCCTGAAGTTTATCTGTTCCCTCATCGGGTTGTGGCACTCTATGCATTCCATAGTCCCGGGGAAGTGAGATGCCACATGTGAAGCAGGATTTCCATCGTGGCAGACCAGGCAATTGGCGCTCGGTACAGGGGTAACGTAATCACTTTCCGTTACATGACAAACATCACAGGTATTAAACAGACCTGGATTTGCCGTATTGTTATGAGGCGCGTGTGCCTGTGAGTTTTCTATATGGTCCCTGAAGGCATCAGGTACTATTGTGCCTCCCTGGTGCGTATGACAGCCCGTGCAGTCAATACCGTCATTGTGCGACTGGTCTGCTGGCAGCAGTGAGCCGTCACCGCGATGATGCGTGGTTGTAGTATGACAGGTGTTGCAGATGTAGTTTTCCGGCAGCATGCCGTTGGCCGCTGCATTGGTGTCATCAGCAAAACTGAACGGCCCGGTCTTTGCCTCAAATGCAATCTGATTACCGTTTACTACAGTCCTTACATGACTGAGGTTCGGATTGCCGCGGAAATTGGTCTGTGCAAACATCGGGTTGTGACACTCGATGCATTCCATGGTCCCGATAAAGTGAGATCTTACCTTTATATCAGATCCGCCACCTGCATTGTTCGGTGCTGTCTCATCATGACAGTTCAGACAATTGGCACTCGGCACAGGTGTTGTGAAATCCGTGTCAGTTACATGACATACTGAACAGGTCGGGAATATGCCCGGATTCGCCGTGTTATTATGCGGCGAGTCAGCTTCTCCTCCGGTAGGAGCAAACCCTTCATCATGGAGGTGACAGGTTGTGCATTCCTGTCCGTCGTAATGAGCCTGTCCGCCCGGTGCCGGTGGTGCATCAGCTCTCCGGTGGTGGTTGGTCTGCGTATGACACATTTCACAGATGTTCTTCTTATAGTCTACGGGAGGTCCATCTGCAAAAGAGCCTGGGCCTGTAGGAGCTGTAAATTCTACTATCTCCTCAAAAATGCCGCCGCCTGCTGCTGTATTGTCAAAACATACATATTCTTTTACCAGTTTGCCGTATGATGTACCATATACAACATCCTGCTCCTGTACATGCGGGTTGTGACATGTTGAACAGTCCATGTCCCAGGCGCCGTAAGTGGTGCCTACCACGGTTGATGAATGAACCTGCACATCCTGTGCTGACCCAAACCCAAACGGCCATGGATCAGGATAAAGCGCCTTTGTCGTTCCTCCTGCTTCATGGCACCGGTCACATGCATTCCGTATGGGATCCGTAAAGTTTCCACCATTATGACATTTACCACAAAGGAGAGTATCATTATCAGGATGAGTTATATCGTCACCTGTATTTGGAAGACCGTCCGGTCCGGGGGCCATCATGATTTCTGAATGGGGGCCGGTTCGTGGATCAATTTTTGTACCGCATGACAGAACACATTCCGGATCATCAAGGTCTTCAAGCCCACTACAATCGTTGTCAAATCCATCAGAACATGTCCCTCCTCCAGGGTATGGATAAAAGTAATCCTCAATCATGCCCGGGTTGGCATCCGGGTTGTTGTCATCACAGTCAGTGAGTCCTGTCTGCGGATTTGGACAGACGGTATATCCGTCAAAGTCCTTATCTTCATCTGTTGAAAAGTCCTTCTTGCCGTCACAGTTATTGTCCTTGCCGTCGCATATCTTTAGAGCGCCGGGATAACTGGTTGCACCGTCCGGAATACCGTCATTATTTATGTCTGCCGTGTCATCATCACAGTCGTTCCCATTGGTAACGGGTGTTGTGTTCTGGCAGGGGGCTACTTCACAGTAGTTGTCCCCATCGTTATCTACATCCGGAGGATTATCAACGCAGTCATCGGTATCTAATGCATCGGTCAACGTGTCACAGTCATTGTCTTCACCATCAAAACAGGTCGGGTCTCCGGGAGGTCCTTCTCCTCCTGGATCTTGCGGCCCCGGCTCACATGCTGTTATAGTTCCATCAAGATTACAGATGCTCGGCGTGTTATTCGGAAAGCCGCAAACCCCTATACCACAACTGGTATCAGGATTATACTCGTCATCGGGTGTACCCGAACAGTTATCGTCTACTCCATCACATATGGCGTCTGGTACTCCGGGATGTATCGTATCATCAAAGTCATTACAGTCTCCCGGTGTACTGCCGTCAGAACATGTCGGTCCTTCACAGTATCCGTCCAAGTCGTCGTCTGTATCAGATTCATTGACGAAACAGTCAATGATATCTGCTGCATCGGTCAGCGTGTCACAGTCATTGTCTTCACCATCTGAACAGGTCGGGTCTCCGGGAGGTCCTTCTACCCCTTCCGGCCCCGGCTGACATGCTGTTACCGTTCCATCAGGATTACAGATGCTCGGCGTGTTATTCGGAAAACCGCACACCCCTGTACCACAACTGGTATCAGGAACA
>CAMYND010000076.1 GCA_947259645.1 Thermodesulfovibrionia bacterium
CCCCGCATGATTGCTTAATTTCCATGATATTCCGGTCTGGCCGCTAAATTAAAAAAAACTCGCTTCGCTCAGACACTTTTTAATTTTTAACGCGTCCAGCCCTGCATATCCCGGAAGCAATCAAAAGGGGGATATAAGACAAATATAAAAAAAAGAACAACAATCTTCTGCGACTCTCCTTTACAAGGAGAGAGCAGTATATCCCCCTTAAGCGATTTTAGGTGATGAAGGACCTGCCTGCCGGCAGGCAGGGACCGTAAGGAATAGAGTTAATTTGTGTTTGAGCGGAGCGAGCCTGCCTGTCGGCAGACAGGTTTAAATTAACTCCCTGGAGGTCGACTGAAGAATCGTTAAAAAATCGGTTCGGGGCGGCCTTCTTTTGGTTCCGTTTTCTTGGCCGCTCAAGAAAATGAACCGGGGTTTGGGGCAGAGCCCCATTTCTAATAATATAAGAATAATGTTTACCGTACTTGTAAACATTTATAGTGACTACCGCACATAAAATCCCAACGATTTAAATCGTTGGTCAGTTGCAGCTGTGAAGCGCCTTGTCAGGTTTAGTTATAACGGACAGGCGGTCATAGCTCGACAGGCTGTCCGACAACTGATCCGCTTTGACCCCTCTAGCGCATGATATCAATTTTTCATCTTAAGGTTTTCTATTTCTGCTTCCAGCTGCCGCCGTCATCCTGGACCCACCAGCCGTTTCTGGCATTCCTCGCCCAGCTGCCGGCAAAGATCTTCTTAATGTCCCCGATCCTTTCAGGAGGATAATTATTGGCTTTGGCTATCTCCTCATAAAGGGAGTTCCTGTCATTATTCTCCGCCTCGACAAGACGTTTGACCGCTGCCTTTCCCTTTAAATTCAACCCTTCCGTATTGCGCACCATGAGAAGCCCCTCGCTGGATATCCCGATGTTACCACTGTCCATATAGGGCTTGATCGATTCGGCCCTTGTCTGTATGGATTCCTTTAACGACCTGATTGCCGGGGTCGTTACATTGATGTCTGCCTCCTGGGCCATCGCCTCATCGGGCCCGATCAATGACAGCGCGAATATCAATACATCACCCAGGCGGCTCTGCGGTTCACCTCCCTGTTTCTTTTCATCCCCTTCCCCGGGTTTCCCGTCCTGGTTCCCCCATACCTCGTCTACAATCCTGTCTGCAGCCTTCTCGACCGCCGCAGCAGGAAAATATATATTTATCGTGATGCACGATGTCACAAAAAATATCAGTAAGCAGAAAAAAGACTTCCCCGTCAATTTAATATTCATAATTTTTCCTCCCGATAAAATGTTTCAGCATATGTTATGGTTTTCATTATAAGATATTTCCGCTGCAACTGCTACAAAATAACATGTCCTTTCTCATCAGCTACATCAATCACTGCCCTCCTTCTGATCGATCTGGCTGATACGTTTGAGCCTGTTGACCATCTCCTTAAAGGAGATATTCTGATTGTAGGTTATCACATCAACTTTAGGAGGCAGCAGCCCGCCCTTTACCAGGTATTGACTTTCATTTCCAGAGCCCAGGAGCAGGAGGTTGTCATTTCTCAGGGCAGCCCTGAAGCCGATCTGTGCATATTTGTATTCCCTGAAGAATTTGTAAATACCCCGGTCCAGAACTGATACCGATGAACCGGTCCCGAGAATGGAAATCTTTTTCAGCGCTTCTACGCTTATCCTTTGTTTTACGCCTTTTTTCCTGTATGTCTCAAGATACCCTTTAAACCTCTGGGCCTGGCCGTTTACAATAACCAGCTCCTTCACCTCCCCTTTAATAATCCCTGATATATGGCCGAATTCAAAGGTGCGGGTAAGCGCGTCGAGGTTTATGCCGTCCAGTGCGATGTCCGACCTCATTGAAGCTATGGGACTGAAGACATTATCTGCTGCGAAACCGCTTACCCGTATAGTTCCGTCAAAGATTTCAAGGGTGATTTCGCCTTCTGTGAGGAGACGGTTTTCAGTAAAGGTGGCGCTCGGGATTGTGCCTTTCAGACTCCCGACAAAACCGGGCATGTCCAGTGCATTCCCTGCCTGCGCAAGGTCAATATTATCTACGTCCGCTGCAAGCCGGAGGCTCCTTCGCGGACTTAAGATATCTCTGTAGGATACGTTTCTCAGTGTTACACTGCCGCCGTAAAGCGGCATCTCGATCTCTTCTTTAAAGACAAGGGTATTGCCGCTGACCGCGGGAAAGGCTTTAAACCCGCTTAATTGAAGCGGCGGCCATTTTATTTCATTGATCTGTAAAGAGCCGAATCTGTCTATGGCGCGCAACGGCCCTGCCTCCGGGAATGAAATGTCAAAAGGCAGGGACATATTCACACCTCTCACTGAGTTGCCGGAGTTTACGTCCATAACCTCCATACCGGCAATATGTAAGTCCCCCTGCGCCTTAAACCTCTCAAAAGAGCCTTTTAAATTAAGGTCCACAGAGGTCTGTCCGCCTATACGCATCCGTGAAAGGAACGGGTATTGCTCCCGGAATGTTTCGCGTATGAAGAAATCAAAGGCCTCATTGCCGGAGAGGTTCGCGATCTTTATGTCCGCGTCCACTGGCACGGCTCCTTCGCGGCCGGTAACCGTACCTTTAATCAGCAGGTCCCCGATGCCGGCCAGGCCGAGCCTGGAACTAAATATATTGAGCTTATTATCAGCCTTTGTGTATCTGCCTTCAGCCAGGCAATAAACTGCCCTGTCTGAAAAATCACCATAAAACCTGCCGGCCAGAAGCTCAAACCCGGCTGCCTCTGTAGAAACTGAAAAGTCTATCGCGTCAAGAGACACAGGGGACTCAAACCTGCCGGAGATGTGTACGTTCATTCCTTCACTGATAACGGTCTCATCAGCGGATGAAAAACCCCCGTTTTTAACATCCGCTTCAAGTGTGCCGTTTACGCGTGGCGCGTTTTTTTCACGGAAGGTTATGCTGAATCCGGCATGTGCCTTTCCCTGTCCCCTTACGCTGAGCCCCCTGCTTTGAAAAAACCCGCCGGAGAACACACGCGCGAATTTCTCTATATCAATGTCCTCAAAATCCAACGCTGCATCGACCGCGGCAGGATGCGCCATACGTATTGAAACCCTGCCCGCAGCGTTTTTTATAACATCAGTATTCAGGGAAAGGTTGTCAAACAAAAGGATGCGGCCTTCTGTATTACCCGTAATGCCGCCTTTGAGAAGTATCCCTTTCTCCGTGTGGTACTCCTTTTCGCCGGCCATTGCAGAGACCCTGTCAGCCATGACCTGAAACGCGCCCGATGTAATTTCCGGACTCCTGTACTCAAGCCGGGGAAACAGGACCCTCAGGTTATGGGCCCTGATGACTGTTTCATTCTTTCCGCCGGGGATGGTGCCGAGCTCTTTTACAGCTGCCGAGGCGTCTTTAATAATTAAGGCGCCCTGGCGATAATCCAGGGGCAGAGACAACTCAAAGGAATCGAGCAGTATATTCCCGGCCTTAAAGCTCTCCCCGCTTAAAGTGATCACGCCTTTTGCCTCGGGCGATGTGAGACTGCCCGTAACAAAAACGTCCGCGCCCGCTGAACCGCTTACAACAATGTCATTAAGCCATGTAACCGCTGAACCGGACATCATAGTGCTTATTTCTTTAAGCGTGGTATCGCCGCCCTTTATGGAGAGGTTAATGTCCGGATTGACCGATGACACGCTCTCAAGTGTACCTCTGCCAGTCCATGTCCCTATTTGAGAAACCTCAGCCCTCAGGTCATCAATATCAATCCTGTCACTGCCTCTGTGATGCGCCCCCTTAAAAGATATGTTCAAAAGCCTCTCCCCGAGGTTTACCCGCAGGGCATCTGTACGCGCGGAAAGGCCGCTTACGGACAGGGCCGCATTTATCAGGGTAAGGTCTGCTGCGCCGGCGTTTTGAGGGACTACATCCACTCCAAAACCGGCAGTGCCTTTTAAGCCGGCGTCTTTTATAAAAGTAAAAAAGGGCAGGCCCGAGAGCATCTCAAGGTCTATTACGGGTACATCGACATGCGCGCTTTCCACACTCAATTTTTCCATATCTATTATTGCGTCCACTGATATCTTCGAATTCAGGTCATGAAGAAGGGCATCCACGCTTACGGATGTCCTGCCGGTCCGCGTGTCCCTCTCCAGGGAAAGGTTAACAGGGCTGATCTGAAACGATCTGCTTTTTTCATGATGAATGTAAATCCGGCCGTCAATGAGAGATAATGTATCAAGGGTGAAAGGCAGAGGGCTTTTTGCTTCCCCGGCTTCAGGGACTTTTTCTTTACGGACGGATATCGAGAGGTCCGGCCCTGTTAGCATTATCCCGTGGATATGCCTCCTTAAAAGGTCCTGTAATCTGAACGTAAGCGCCAGCCGGGGTATGGTCAGGTCAAAACCGCCCCTGCGCCCGCCCTTTATGACCAGGCCTTTGACGGTCAGCACGTGCCGGTTTTCAAAAGACAGCGAGTCTATCTCCACGCTTCCGTTGATACCCCTGCCCGCGATATCCTCAAGAAGGGTGAGAAAATACGGGCTTTTGATGAAAATTACAAGAGAAGTCAAAAGGATGATGCCTGCAATACATATCAATAAGAGGTTTTTTTTTATGCTCATCAGGGTTTTTTCCCGGCCTCAGTTTACTAATAAGCATAAGCCGTGAAACCATGATTGTAAACTTTAAATGTTATCAGCAGGTTATGATTGTCTTTTTCAAACGCCCCTTCACGTTGAAAAGCAATTACGAACTAATAATGACGAATCAAGAAAAAAGATAAGGACCTTTCCACGGATTAAGATATAATGAAGCATACGGCATAAAGACATGCTGATCTTAAGCAGGGGCATGTCGCGACATGCCCCTGCTATTGGCAACAAATTAACGGTAGAAATATATGAAACGTAAATTTGAGATAATTCTTATTTATATCACCGGGCTGATTCAGGGGTTAGCTCTCGTAACCGTTCCGGCGGCCAGCTCGATATTAACTGATCCTGATGCGTTCGGTTTTTCTGACAGCGCCTACGGCGCCCTCTTTGTACCCCAGGTGATTATGGCGGTCGTGGGTGCACTTCTGGGACCGAAACTTTCCCGCAGAAGGGGATTGAAAAGGATTTATCAATCGGGATTGATATTCAATATCTGTGCGATGGCATTGATCGGTGCAAGTGGATGGTTTCCGGAAAATTATAACCTTGCTTATCTTTGTGTTTTACTGGGAACAACTGCTGTTGGTGCAGGGTTCGGGACCACTCTGCCGATGATCAATGTGTATGCCGGGCGTTTCTTTCCGGATAATTCTGCCTCAGCATTAACAGGTCTGCATACGCTTTTGGGGACAGGTACGGCACTGGCCCCTTTGATGGTAGCTGTTTTAGTAAAACAGTCCGGCTGGTCGCTGCTTCCGAATTCAGCTTTGATAGTACTGGTCATTATTTTATCAGGTACTTTTTTTCTTCCCTTAAAAGGAGAAAAAACAGGCGGCGGTCAGAAACATGTTCAGGGAGAGGCCGGTTTTCTTATTCCTGCCGGTGTCTGGCTGTTTATTATCATTGTTTTTTTATATGGATATTGCGAAACGATTTTTGCCAACTGGGCGATCATCTTTCTGAATAAAGAAAAATCCATATCACCGGTACAGGCAAGTTATGCATTGGCGGCATTCTGGGCAATGGTTACCGCGGGGCGACTGCTGGTCTCTCTTTTGACGATCTGGATTTCTGCCCGATTCGTGTATCGCATCTTACCTGTTATGATTGGAGCAGCAATGTGGGCTGTTTCCCAGGCCGACTCAGGCATCACCGGGATTCTCCTTTTTGGATTTGCAGGACTGGCCTGTTCCGCCTTTTTTCCATTAAGTTTCAGCTTTGCTCAAAAACAATTTGCATCCATTGCCGAAACTGTTTCAGGAAGCCTGATGGCCTCATACATGCTGGGGTATGGGTTTGCGTCGTATGGCATTGGTAGGGTTGTGGAGACAGGCGGAATCCCGCTGGGACATATGTATCGCTTCTCAACATTAATTGTGTTCGGAATTATTATTTTAGGTTTTATGCTGACGCGGGTAAACGGCAGGGGCATTGCGCACCTGAACCGGACATAACACGTAAGGGCATGTTGAAACACCTGGGCTGTAAAGAAGAACATTTTTTCTCCCGGCATGTGTATCTTGGCAAGAAAATACCTTTGGCAGGGACTGCCCATCAGAGCGGTACAATCCGTTTCGGAACAGATCCGAAGACATCGGTTCTGGATGTACATTGCAGGGCCCACGATCTGGAAAATCTATATGTGGTTGACGGCAGTTTTTTTGTTTTCAGTACAGCTGTGAATCCGGGACTGACGATTATGGCCAATGCGTTACGGGTTGGGGAACATATCCTCGGAGAGTTAAGAGTTATTAGTTATTAGTTATAAATTATAAGTTAATGTTTGAAAGAAGATTATGATGGAGAAATTAAAGTGGGCAGTGCATCCGCTAATTCTGGAGATAAACACATGGGTATGGCTGAGGGAGTTGTCGGATCAGTTTGGCAAAAAGATAACTCTGAATAATATACCCGGCGAGGTCCTTGAAAAGGAAACCCGGTATGTTGATGCGGTCTGGTTCATGGGGGTCTGGACGAGGAGCCCCAAAGGCCGCGAGGTCGCGCTCACGCATCCTGATTTACAGAATGAATACAGAAAAGCCCTGTCCAACTACAGCGAAGAGGATGTGGTTGGCTCTCCCTATTCCATTTACGATTATTCTGTTGATCCCCACCTCGGTGGAGCTGAAGGCCTGATGGCTGTCAGAAAAAACCTCGGTAAACTGGGAAAGATGTTAATCCTTGATTTTGTCCCTAATCATGTTGCCGTAGATCATCCCTGGGGGGAAGAAGTTCCTGATGCGTTTGTGCGCGGCAGTGAACAGGACCTTGCCTCAAACCCGGAAGGATTCTTTCAGAGGGGCAACTCTATATTTGCTCATGGGAAGGACCCATATTTCCCATCCTGGACTGATACGATGCAGGTCAATAGTTTTTCCCGGGCATATCGGGAGAAAGTCATTGAAATGCTCCGGGCCATGGGAAAATATTGTGATGGTGTCCGGTGCGATATGGCCATGCTCCTGGTTGACCGGATCTTTCAACAGACCTGGGGAGAGCGCAGCGGGCAGCCCCTGGAACAGGAATTCTGGCAGGAAGTTATTGGAAAAGTAAAAGAGATACATCCGGGCTTCAGGTTCTTTGCAGAAGTGTACTGGGACATGGAATGGGAACTCCAGCAGCATGGGTTTGATTTCTGTTATGACAAGAGATTGTATGACCGCCTGCTTCATGAAAGTGCCGGATCGATTAAGGGACATTTGCATGCAGCATGGGACTTTCAGAAACGACTCGTCCGGTTTGTGGAAAATCATGATGAACCCAGGGCAGTATCTGCTTTTGGAGAGAAACGGTCTCTGGCTGCTGCTTCCATAGTCCTGTCTTTACCGGGAGCGCGGCTGCTTCACTTTGGCCAGCACCTGGGAAGACGGATCAAACTGCCAGTGCAGCTGGGGAGAGAGGAAACAGAAAACGTGGTGCCGGCGATTGCAGAACACTACAGAAAACTGCTTCCCATTATCTCTGAAAACATTCATGACAATGGGAAGTGGAGACTGTTTTATGTCGATGGTGAAGAATTCGGGGAAAGCCCGTTTATCAGCTCCCTCTGGGAGTCTGACAAGGGAATGCTTCTTGTTGTCGTGAATTACTCTGATAATAATCAGGCAGGCACCATAAATTTATCCGGCCTGGTTAAGGAAGATGATAAATTAATTGAGGAAATGCAGCAACGTACGATTATACCGAATCAGAATCGGGTTGATATTAATTTAAGACCGTGGGAAGTTAAAGTATTCAGAATAATCGGTCATACGTAGACACCATCCATGTATAACTGCCATTTTTAATTTTGTCATTCCCGCGGTCTGTTGAACGGTAATGACGGCTCAATGTTTGACTTTATACGCAGACATTACTAAGTTTCTATGCATTGTTTTTTATATGATTTTACAATTTGTAATAATTAATATTTCGTTTACAATCCTTTTAAAATCAATTATATTACACCAGTGGCTAAGAGGCTCTATTAGGGGTTCGACGAAAAAAAGGGGCAAAATAACAGACGACAGCATCGCCCACCGAATAGAAAGGAAAGGATTGGCCAGGAAAGCAACAAACAAAAAACAGAAGAGCCTGGAAGAGATCCTTTGGGATTCTGCGAACAAGCTGCGTGGTAGCGTTGAACCTTCAGAATACAATGCTGTGCTTCTGAGTCTGAAGTGCCCCAGGCCGGGCACAAACGATTCCTGCATTGGGCGAGTTGGATGACAAAGTGAAGGGGTCTCATCATGAATAACTCCGAAATACTCATTTATCAGAACCCTGACGGGAAAATTAAGATCGATGTCCGTCTGGAGGATGAGACGGTCTGGTTAAGTCAGGCAGATATGGCTGATTTGTTTGGAAAGAGTAAAAAGACTATTTCCGAGCATATTCGCAATGTGTTTAATGAGGGTGAACTTGAAGAAAATGTGGTTATCCGGAAATTCCGGACAACCACTCGGCATGGAGCCATTGAAGGGAAAACCCAATCCAAAGAGGTTCAATTCTACAACCTGGACGTAATAATCTCCGTCGGCTACCGGGTAAAATCCCAACAGGGTACTCAATTCCGCATTTGGGCAACCCAAAGACTAAAAGAGTACATCGTCAAGGGATTTGCACTTAACAGTGAGCGTTTTAAAACCGGCAATTCCATGAATTACTTTAATGAGCTGCAGGAACGAATTCGTGAAATCCGGCTTTCGGAACGCTTTTTCTACCAGAAAATCAAAGATATCTATGCTACCAGCATTGACTATGATTCAAAAGATGAGAAAACCATCGAGTTTTTCAAAATTATTCAGAACAAACTGCTCTGGGCTATAAGCCGGCAGACTGCCGCAGAGCTGGTTTACCGCCGGGCAGATGCATCTCTGCCTCTTATGGGGATGCAATCTTATGATAAAAAGGCAGATATTCCGATTCGTAAAAATGATGTCAGCATTGCGAAGAACTATCTCAATGAAGATGAAATAAAATTACTTGGCTTACTTGTGGAACAATACCTGGCCTTTGCCGAAACCATGGCCATGCAGCATACCCCAATGTATATGCATGACTGGATTCAACGGCTGGATGGCATTATCCAGATCAACGGCAGAGAACTGTTATCCCATGCAGGTAAAATCAGCCATTCAAAAGCAGTTGAGAAATCTGCTGTTGAATATGAGAAATACAGGGAAGAACAGAAAATAGTCGAACACGAGCAGAGTTTAAGAGAGCTGGAAAAGGATATTACTGACCTTGGAAAAATCATCCCCGATGAGGGAAACAAAAAATGAAATTCAATGAGGACAAACTGCTGAAATTGGCAAAAGAAGTAAAAAGGCTGTTGACGATAAAGCGAATTATACCGACTGGAGCCATTGCGACGACATTAAAGCTGAACTAAAAGCAGATCTTATCATCCTCTTGTCCGAATTAAAGAAATATATTATTAAATAGTGTTTGTGTATAAACGGCAGTGTTTTGTTTTTGTCATGCCCGAGTTAGTTGTCGGGCATCCAGAACTTACTGAAAAGACTGGATTCCCGCCCAAAAGATCGCGGGAATAACAGCTATCATTTAACTTTATACACAGACTCTAAATAAGCATCATGTACATCCTTTACCGTTTGAAATAATAAATAAAGGATGCCATATCTCAATGTTGACTTGTGTGATATACTTTTCACATAAGTGCTTTATTTTATCTGAACTTACAGCAAGGTACGGGAGTGTAATATGTCCTCTGAAGAAAAAAGACTGTCAGAAAACAGTTCGCATAAGGTCTTCTGGAAAAAATGGGGCCCCTATTTGAGTGAACGTCAGTGGGGAACTGTCAGGGAGGACTATAGCGGGGACGGGGAGGCATGGAATTACCTCCCGCATGACCATGCGCGTTCACGCGCTTACCGCTGGGGTGAAGACGGCCTTGCCGGGATATCTGACATTCAACAGAATTTATGCTTTGCCCTTGCTTTGTGGAACGGCAGGGATCCAATCTTAAAGGAACGGCTGTTTGGACTGAACGGGAGCGAAGGCAACCACGGTGAGGATGTAAAGGAATTATATTATTACCTGGACAACACACCGACGCATTCCTACATGAAGTATCTGTACAAATATCCTCACGGAGAATTCCCTTACGCTCATTTGACTAATATTAACCAAAGCAGGTCAAAGCAGGAGCCCGAATATGAACTCCTGGATACAGGCATTTTCAATCAGAACAGGTATTTCGATGTATTTGTGGAATATGCAAAGGCAGACCCTGAAGATATCCTGATTAACATTGAAATATGTAACCGGGGGAAAGACAGCGTGGATATTACTGTGCTGCCCACGTTATGGTTCAGAAACAACTGGTCAATTGGGAAGATAAAGAAAAAGCCAGATATAAAGTTGCTGAAACAGCTGTCTGACCATTCCATCCTGGAAGCTTCACATGAACAGTTGGGCACGTATTTCCTGTATTGCGAAAAAAGTGATTCG
>CAMYND010000077.1 GCA_947259645.1 Thermodesulfovibrionia bacterium
GTTCAGCCAATAGGCAAGGCGGAATGTGTGGTGCCAGGAGTCGTAGGATGGAATTTCTGTTTTCTTTCTGTTTGATGCAAAATTCCCCCTCAGGTCGTGAAGGTCTGTCAGTTCCATTGCAAGGGTGTGCATTTTCGTGTTTATGCCGTCTTTATTTATCTGAACAACAGATTTTACCGGAGTAATCATAAATGATAGGGTAAATAAAACTGCCAGTGTATGCCTGAGGATTGCCTTGCTGAAAAACTCTCTCTTGAACAGTTCATTCAACACAACACCTCCCATGAGGAGGAGTAAAACATTGACAATCCAGAGATACCGTGCTTCAAAATGGAACGGCATATATCCTGCAGTATAAAGCAGGATGGTGAAGAGTGGGAAAATCAGTTCCCTGCGGGATAACAGCTTGCCCGGGAAATAAAACAGGATGAGTAGTATCGTCGAGACAATAATGGCTATTGAGAACCTGGAATAGGATTCGTAAATTCGGATAACCTGAACCGCATTTTCAGTCAAGTTGGCTATATAATGTTTAAAGAAACTCCTCGACTCCAGAGGATTCCAGACTTTTTTTCTTGCATATGTGGGGTCCTCGTAAATAACAATAGCGGACTCATTGGGGGGTGGAAAGAATCCCTCAAAAAAGATGGGGTCTCCCTTTTCCAGTGTTTTATGCGTTGATCCCGGGCCCAGAGAAGCAAACACTCCTCTCCCTTGATTCGTAATGGTAAAGCGTCCATATTTGCTGCTGAGCAGACCGATCCAGATACCGCTTAAAAGAGAGAACAGGATAAGTCCAAGGAGAGCATTTCTCAGTATATTCTTTTTTTGCGCTTTAGATGATGAGCCGAAGTAATGGAGTGTGTTAATGAGTATGAAATGGCTTAAGAAAAAGGGTAGTCCAAAGGGCTTCGAGAAATATGCGAGGGCGCCCATGATCCCGCTCATAGCACCACTCGATAGCTTGTCAGGATAGCTCTTACTATATACAATGAGAAAATAATAGATGAGTACACAGAGGAGCAGGAAATCCATAGGCTCTATAAGCGATATAAACAACAGAATAGGCGCAAGGGCTATCAACATGATGGTCCTCACATTCTCATTCAGTTTAAAACAG
The DNA here is from genome assembly GCA_947259645.1 of Thermodesulfovibrionia bacterium. Taxonomy (GTDB): domain Bacteria; phylum Nitrospirota; class Thermodesulfovibrionia; order UBA6902; family UBA6902; genus Glo-13. Next base: position 1,121 of record CAMYND010000077.1, read on the forward strand.
TAAGTAAGCCTCCAGAAACCTGCTATCGTCAGCAATCCGAACATTAAATTCAGGGCATTTATCGCAAACACGTGAGAGGCACCGAGGGATAACAAGGGGACCAGAAGCCAGGAAAGCAGGGGTCCCCAGTAACCATTGACAGCATTGTTGAAATCACCGTGTATATATTTTTCAGCGATGCTCAGGTAGAGTGTGCTGTCACCTGTGAGCCGTTCATAATAACAGCATGACAAAGCTAAGGCTGAATAAATAACAAGGACAGCGATAACTGTAATACCGGAATTAAATGCTTCTCTGGGATGAAAATATTTCATAATCGAGCCGTCTATATTAGCATATCGTGACTTTGTAATTTACACGCTTGATATAAGAGTTGGTCTTCATGGAAAAAGCCTCTCTGGTTTGAATTAGCCTCTTATCCATTGTTCCTGTCATACAGGCCCGCTTTCAAACTAGCCTGGGCAAGGACAATGCTTACGGTATTGGCAAGATTATAGCTGCGTACCTTTCCCAGGAGAGGTACGTACACTGTTCGATCAGACCATCTGCTCATCCACTCCCGGGGCAGACCGGTTATTTCATTTCCAAATACAAGAATGTCACTTTCATTGAATGCCGCGTTGTCATATCGCTGCCCGCCTGATTTTGTGACCAGCCAGGGCCTGCGGGCACCGAGCCACTGAAGAAAATTATCTGGGTTCTTATGAACAGTAAGTTCTAATTCAGACCAGTAGTCAAGTCCGGCCCTCTTTACAGCCTTTGTGCTTATGTCGAAACTGATCGGTCCGATAAGGTGAAGACAGGCATTCATGCCGACACATTGCCGGGCAATGTTTCCCGTGTTTGGCGGTATTTCAGGTTTGTAGAGAACAACGTTTAACATATGCACTAATTGACCGTGACGTGAATACTGCAAGTATTACAGCTTTGGTTTTGAACACTCAGAATTATATCACATAGCTAAGGATGAGGGGCCCGAGGGAACTGTTTCATGAAAAGGATTAAATAATGTTAAGAAAGAAAGGAGATAGTATTAAGAATGTTAGTTCATGCCTTTTTCTGTTTTTTCAGGACATGCCTTATGCCCAGTGCAACGCTGCCGCTCAGGAATAATATCGAACTTACAGGCTCGGGTACGACCGGAGGTGCTCCGTTTGGACGTGCTATAAAATCGAACTTATTATCGCTGTCAAAATTGTTAGTGGTTAATGCATTATTATAGGCGGTAACCCATGTTCCTTTGTCTTTCCCGCTTTTTGCGTAAAAATTACCCCACACAGGAGCCCGGTTTGTGGTGAGCTGGTAGGTAACATCCGCCCCTCCTATATCAAACTTGATTCCATAGAGGGGAGTCTCTGAAGGGAAGTCTGGGTTGCTGTTTCCATTACTGTTTCCGCTCCAGTGGTTCGGCCCTTCAATGCCGCCTCCGTATGTGAGGGGATTTCCGTTCACGGAGAAATTGCTGAAATCATTTTCTGTTGCGCCGGGAGAGACTTCAAGGATGAAATGCGAGATGTCTTTGCGGTCAGCAGAGAGCCTGTATGTGTATGTCCAGAGCAATGACTGTGTATCCTGGGAAATATCCCACTCAATTGCGAACGAATAAGGCCAGTACCCGCCAAGCCCGTCCTGGGCGTTGGGAGGGTTGTAACTGGGAGAACTGTAGGTTCTCATGTCGTCCAGATCATCAGAATAAGCAGCTTCGTTGTACAAGCTCGCATCGACTGACAACACAAAAGAATACAGGACAAGTGAAACAATAAGAGCGATCAGTTTTTTCATTGATTGGGTACTCCCTCTGCTGCATGGGAAAATGACAGCTTATAAATCTCACATGACTCAAAATTTCCACTGCAGTAATAGATCGCTTTTTCAATATCACTGCTGGTCAGTCTGGAGCAATAACAATCCAGACAGGGATCATTTATATGGGGGCACAGCTTTTTGTTACGAGGTGCTAATATCATTTACCAAGTTGTCCTTTCAATTAACAGATATTCAATAAGTTGTAAATATGTAATACAATTTCCGTGCCAAAATAAAAAATTGAAATAAAAGTATATAAAACAAAGAGATAATGAATCAGATGATGAAGACGATAGAATTAGACTATGTGTCATTGCACACATGTGGCGCACGCTTTCTGATATGTCACACTTATTTACAGGTAATCCCTGCCATCATAGAAATGCACTCAACATTTTCAATGAGACCATTCATTTTCAATGAGATCATTCAGTGTCGGTTAGTTTAGTCGAGCCTGATCTGTCCTGTTCGTTATATGAAATATCAGTGCTGGCCCTGATTGTTTGACAAAGAGAGGAGTCATGACAGAGTATATTTGTGTGTAAAGGAAGAACTCGTCCGTATCTGAGGAAATCCCATATCCTGAGACGTGAATCATGCACCTCGTTGTCCGGTCTCAGGCGAATATAATGGGACAAAACAAATTTTTATGAACATTCAGATGATTGAGCCCCGACATATAAAAGGCGTTCTCTTTGTTCTTCTCATTGCTGCTCTTGTCAGTTCTCAGTATCTGTGGGATTTGACTTCATACTTCAGGCCGGAGGAGATTCAGAAAATATTGAGAGATTCCGGTGCATGGGCGCCTGTAGTGTACATGAGTGTTATGGCTGTAGCCGTAGTAATCAGCCCCATTCCGAGTCTCCCACTGGACATTGCAGCCGGAGGTTTTTTTGGCCCGCTTCTCGGTACGGTGTATTCTGTACTGGGTGCTTTTTGCGGGGCTCTTGCAAGTTTTCTTGCAGCGCGTTTTCTTGGGCGTGAACTGATTGAGCGGTTCCTCTGACATTCCTCTATAATTATTCGGGATCAGTCCTTGTGTTCGGGTCCGGCGTAACCTTTATGTTTGGTCTGGTTATGGTTGTTCTCTTTTTTCTGGTACCCCGCTGGCTGGAAGGAAAAGATTTCATGAAGAATATGAAACATGAATAAAGGACGCCATGAAGAGCGGGGAAAAAACTTTTATTGTCAATTTGCCTTCCCGTGGTAAAATAGAGAACGATATTACATTTTCTTGTTACAAACACAGTATCAATTTAATTATGGATAAATATTTTATTGACAAAAAAGGTAAAGCCGAAGAATATGTGCAGGGGGTTCGGGGGAAAAAGGATGTACATTTTCCGCTCTGTCTTGCTGTGAAGTACGGGCACGATGTTTCGATGGACTGTGCCGACTTTCTGTTAAACACGACGACAGGCGAACTGTTTATCCCGACGGACTCACCCCTGCCGGTTGGCTCCAGGTTAAAGGTAAATTTTTATATTCCCCCCAACACAAAAATGCTGGCTGAATTCAGGGGAAGGGTAGTTACCGAGGGAACGAGAAAAAACATTACCGGCAATTTTATCAAGATCTCCGACTTCTGGCATAGGAAGCTTCCCCGGCTTGAAGCATACCTTGAGGAAAAGCAGCATCTTGTTGATCAGAAAGTATAAATGCCATTCTTTTCTGAAACTCAACATCGATAAAGACGGCAGATGTTACATTAAAATTTGATCAACTGCGGTGCCCGGGGACAGGGGATTACGTCACGGATGTTATGCATTCCCGTAATGTACTGAACCAGCCGTTCAAAGCCAAGGCCAAAACCGGCATGAGGCGCAGACCCGAAGCGGCGCAGATCAAGATACCACTCCATATGTTCAAGGGGTATTTCTGATGCCTTCATTCTCTTTGTCAGCATATCCAGCCGCTCTTCACGCTGGCTGCCGCCGATGATCTCACCAATTCCTGGAAGGAGTACATCCATTGCAGCGACTGTTTTTTCATCATCATTGAGCCTCATGTAAAAGGCTTTGATATCTTTGGGGTAATCAGTGACCACTACAGGGCCTTTAAACACTATTTCAGTGAGGTAACGCTCATGTTCTGACTGAAGGTCCAGGCCCCACTGAAGGGGAAACTCAAATTTCTTACGGGCCTTTTCCAGCTGCGTCAACGCATCAGTGTATGATATGTGATAAAACTCCTTTGTCGCGAGGTCCTGTAACTGACTCAGGGATATTGTTTTAAAAAACTTTTCGAAAAAGGCTATCTCTTTTTCGCATTTCTCAATAACCTGCGTGCAGAGAAATTGAATAAAATCTTCTGCCAGTTTCATATCATCCTGCAGGTCTGCAAAGGCCATTTCCGGTTCTATCATCCAGAATTCTGACAAATGGCGGGAGGTGTTTGAATTTTCAGCCCGAAAGGTCGGTCCAAATGTATAGACATCACCGACAGACATGGCCATGAATTCTGCTTCAAGCTGTCCGCTTACGGTAAGGTACGCCCGCTTGCCAAAAAAATCCTGTGAAAAATCGACCTGCCCCTCTTTCTTTGGAACATCTTCGAGATCAAGAGAGGTAACTGTAAACATATCACCGGCCCCTTCGCAGTCACTTGACGTGATAACCGGCGTATGCACCCACATAAACCCTCTGCCCTGAAAAAAATCGTGAACCGCCTTTGCCAGAACATTCCGTACCCTGAAGACAGCCCCGAATGTGTTTGATCTGGGCCTGAGATGGCCTATCTCACGCAGGAATTCCAGCGTGTGTCCTTTCTTCTGGAGAGGGTATTTTTCCGGGTCAGCATCTCCGAAGATATGTATTTCAGAGACCTCTAATTCAATCTTCTGTCCTTTGGCCGGAGATTCCCGCACAACTCCCCGTGCTCTGATGGACGCTCCCGTGTTGCAGCGGGGCAATTCAGTGAATGCAGGAGACTCTGCCGGGACAACGAGCTGCAGTGTTTCCTGGGTTGACCCGTCACTCAGGGCAATGAAGGCGACCCCTTTTGATTCACGTCTGGATCTGACCCAGCCGCAGACAGTGAGATCCTGTCCAATGCTATCCTCTGAAAAAACCTGCAGTAAGCGGGTACGGTCCATGATAACCTCCTTAATTGCTCATCCGGCTTCTCTATCATAAACAATAGCGTATGAGGTTTGCCATTTTCAGGGTTATTACTCTGCTATGCCCGGGTAGAAGCTGTCCTGTTACGTAGAATGAGGCGCGCCTTGTGTGGCACATGCCTTATATGCATTGAAATAAAGGCAGGAAAATGTCAAACTTATTGTCGGTATTGCCAGGAGGGAAGGAGGAGCCTTTCTTACTATGCGTTGGAAACAGAAAAACTACTATCTGAGACTGGAAAAGAGTAATGTTAGAGAAACGGTATAATCCGCAGGAAATAGAAAAAAAATGGTATGAGTACTGGCTTGAAAAGGGGTATTTCAAGGCAGAAGCGAAAAGCGAGAAACCCTCCTATTGCATTGTTATTCCTCCACCAAACGTGACCGGTTCTCTCCATATAGGCCATGCCCTGGATATTACCCTTCAGGACATCATGATCAGGTGGAAACGAATGGCCGGTTTTAATACCCTCTGGATGCCCGGGACAGACCACGCGGGGATAGCGACCCAGAACGTTGTTGAAAAAGATCTCAACTCAAAGGGGCTTGACAGGCACAAACTGGGCAGGGAGAAATTTATAGAAAAGGTCTGGGAATGGAAGGAGCAGTACGGAGGGACGATAATCAAACAACTGAAAAGCATGGGCGCGTCCTGCGACTGGAGCAGGGAACGCTTTACCCTTGATGAGGGGCTTTCACGGGCGGTCAGAGAAGTCTTTGTCCGTCTTTACGAAGAAGGGCTGATCTACCGGGGAGACTACATTATAAACTGGTGCCCACGGTGCCACACAGCCCTTTCTGATCTTGAAGTAGAACATGAGGAAAAGGAAGGTAAGTTATATTATATAAGGTATAATTTTGTCTATGAGGATGGACATGTTATTGTTGCTACCACTAGGCCCGAGACATACCTTGGTGATACAGCAGTGGCTGTGAATCCGAAGGATGAACGGTATAAGGACCTGGTGGGAAAGACAGTCAGGCTGCCTGTTATTAACAGGGATATACCGGTAATTGCAGATGATTTTGTTGACTCTACGTTTGGTACCGGCGCTGTAAAGGTGACTCCAGCCCATGATCCCAATGACTTTGAAATAGGTCAACGGCATGACCTGCCGTCTATATCTATAATGACAGGTGATGCCAGGATGTCAGAAGCAGCCGGTCCCTATGCTGGCCAGGACCGATATGAATGCAGGGAAAACATATTAAAAGACCTTGAAAACCTGGGGCAACTTGAAAAAACCAGTGACCATGACATGGCAATCGGACATTGCTACCGATGCAAGACAATTGTAGAGCCAACTCTTTCCAAACAGTGGTTTGTGAAGATTAAGCCCCTTGCCGAAGAGGCTGTTGCAGCAGTAAAGAACAGCAAGGTGAAAATAATTCCTTCCGGGTGGGAGAACAGCTATTTTGACTGGATGGAAAATATCAGGGACTGGTGTATATCCCGTCAGATATGGTGGGGACACAGAATACCTGTCTGGTACTGTAAAAAATGTGAAGAACTGATTGTATCCAGAGATACACCTGATCAATGTAAGTGCGGCAGCAGGGAACTTCAGCAGGACGAAGATGTCCTCGACACATGGTTTTCATCAGCCCTGTGGCCTTTTTCCACACTGGGCTGGCCTGATGAAACTGATGAACTGAAAACCTTTTACCCGACAAGCGTACTGATTACCGGATTTGATATCCTGTTTTTCTGGGTTGCACGGATGATAATGATGGGCATGAAGTTTATGGGCAGCCAGCCCTTTGACCATGTGTATATCCATGCGCTTATCAGGGATTCTGAAGGCCACAAAATGAGTAAATCAAAGGGGAATGTTGTGGACCCGCTGGATATGACGGAAAAATACGGAACAGACTCTGTCAGGTTTACTCTTGCAGCCTATGCTGCCCAGGGAAGGGACATTAAATTTGACGAGAAAAGGGTTGAGGGGTATAAACTTTTTCTCAATAAGATATGGAATGTAGCCCGGTTTATTTCTATGAACCTTGAGGAGGGCGAAACAGTAATCCCTGTCCGGGAAGCAACAAGCCTGAGCCTGGCAGACAGATGGATGTTGAGCAGGGTAGCAGCTGTCTGCCCTGAAGTTACCCGGGCCCTTGAAGATTACAGGTTTAACGACTCGGCAAACATCCTGTACCAGTTTGTCTGGCATGAGCTGTGCGACTGGTATGTTGAAATGATCAAGCCCGCGTTATACAGTGACGACAGCAAGGCAAAAATATCTGCTGTCAGTTCCCTCGTACATGTATTCGAGGTTGCTCTGAGTCTGTTGCATCCCTTCATGCCTTTTATTACCGAGGAAATATGGCAGCAGCTTCCGGTAGAGAAAAAAGCCGACAGTCTCTGCATGAGAGACTTTCCAACAGCAGCAGACGGCATTGAAGACAAAGAGTCTGAAGAGAGTATGGCCGTTATCATGGACGCGATAACCGGTCTCAGGAGCATCAGGGGGGAATTAAATATATCCCCATCCCGAGAGTTAAATATATTTATTAAGACAAGTGGCTTAACGGATCGAATAATAAAGAAAAACATACTTTATATTACGAAACTGGCCAGGGTAGGAGAGATCCAGGTCGGACCTGACATTGAGCCTCCAAAGAACTCGGCAGTTGCCATTAAACCCTCACTGGAAATCCATGTTCCCCTTGAGGGAGTCATCGATGTTGATGTTGAAATAGCCAGGTTAAACAAAGAGTATAAAAAAGCGGAAAAGGAACTGATGTTCATAAAGAAAAAACTGGCGAACGAAGATTTTATCATGAAAGCACCTAAAGTTGTAATTGAAGAAAATAGAGATAAGTATGATAGAAACAAGATAAAACTTGATGCGATTCAGGAAAGTATCAGCAAGTTTGAGAAGTGGGGCAAGTCTGGAGATGACGAATAATTGCCCTGTTAAAACCGTAAGGATCCATAATGTCTGCTTCCGGTAAATACAGCTGGTTTCTTATTGACAATGTTATTCAGCAAGCGCTGAATGAAGATATCGGCAACGGTGATATTACTTCTCAAATATTACTACCGGAAAACCATAAGAGCACAGCCGAGCTGGTTGCCAAAGCTGATTTTATCGTTGCAGGAATGCCCTTCTTCGAGAGAGTGTTCCATATGGTAGACCGGAAAATCGAGTGCAGGATGAACGTTAAAGACGGTGCTGAAATAAAAACAGGCACTGTGATGGCAAGAATAACGGGTACTACCAGAGGCATCCTGACGGCTGAGCGGACAGCACTCAACCTCCTCCAGCGTATGTGCGGAATAGCAACCATGACCAGCGAATTTGTGAAGGCTGTTAAAGGGCATGAAGTCAAGATCACTGATACGAGAAAGACCGCCCCGGGCCTCAGGTTTTTTGATAAATATGCTGTCAGGGCTGGGGGTGGGCAGAATCACCGTTTTGGACTGTATGATGGACTGCTCATCAAGGACAATCACATTGCTGCTGTGGGAAGCATCAAAGGGGCTGTCAAGCGTGCCCGTTCCGGGGCCCACCATTTGTCAAAAATTGAGGTTGAGGTAAAAAATCTCTCAGAGGCAAGAGAGGCTCTTTCTGCCGGAGCAGACATAATAATGCTTGACAACATGCCTCCGGAAAAAATGAGAAAAGCGGTCGTTATAATACGCTCCAGCGCTGCTGATGTGTTGATTGAAGCTTCCGGTAATGTGGAACTGGATACCATAGGCACAATAGCTGAAACCGGCGTTGATTTCATATCTGCCGGTGCATTGACCCATTCAGTTACAGCTGCTGATATCAGCCTTAAATTTAAGTGAATGGTCTGATGACAGGAGCCCGTAAAAACCTCAGGCTCGGGAAAAAATCCTTTATTGACAAGTATGTTAGACAGTCCTTATAATTTAAAGTCAAACTTAACTCAGAAGGTCTGTGAGATGTTGCTTACAGTATCAGATATTCCAGATGATGGCCTCATACAGAATCTGGAATTGCCGATTACATTAGATGATGCCGGGAATCCGGATATTGCCCGCGCGTCACTGAAGATATTTAAGATCAAGAACAAAGTTCTTATAGATGGTTCAATTAAAATTGATGTGTCTATAAAATGCGTTCGCTGTCTGCATGAATTTAAATATTCTCTGGATGAAACATTCAAAGAAGAATATAACCCGGCGGATGAACCGTTGAATGAGGGAGATCAGCAGCCCTCCGGTACTGAACCGGACCTGGGTTTTTACCGGAATGATAGAATAGATCTGGCAGAACTGATAAAGGAGCAGGTGATCCTTTCACTGCCGATGAAATCTTTGTGCAGGTCCGGGTGTCAGGGTATCTGCCCTGTTTGTGGGAAAGACCTCAACAAGGGATCCTGTACGTGCCGGACAGAAGAGGTGGATCCACGGCTGGCGCCGCTTCAAAAGCTTAAGGAATCGATAAACAATCGAAAAACATCCTGAACACAGGGTGATAATTATCAGGAGGAAATAATGGCTAATCCAACATCAAGACATACGCGATCCAGAAGAAATAAACGGCGTGCTAACTGGAAGAC
>CAMYND010000078.1 GCA_947259645.1 Thermodesulfovibrionia bacterium
AAATATTGAGGACTGTCATTTATATCTTCAACAGCTTGTTAGGTCATATTTCTCTAAAAAGTCATCAGGAATATCAGAATGTTTTCTTCCTGCAAGACCAAAATAGTACAACGGTTTACCGTCCATTGACATCCTGTGGCGGTATCTTTCTAAATGATAAATATCAAGGTACTTTGAAAAAATTAGTTCACGAATCATTCGTGAAAACCCTGATGTGTCCGTGTGATCTAGAAATGTCTCTTTTATATTGAACGCTACCCACCCTTGGCTCTGGAGAAGGTTGAATGCTGTAAAAAAAGCTTTGGGTGGAATATCGCCAAAACCGAGAGCAGCAACAGTTGTTAGGCAATCGGGCATCCATGAAGCTATTTCATCATGAAGATCCTCGTTAAGATTACAAAAGTCCGCAATATAATATGCATCGTAAATTCCTGGTCTGTCTCTTTCTGTTGCCTGTTGTGCTTCATCAATGATATCTACACCAATTAACCTTGAAACACCATGCTTCTTTAAAGCTTCTCCCATCATACCATTGCCTGCCCCAAGATCCAGGACTCGCAATTCACTAAGATTGTATTCAGACTGGCTTAGGCTATGCTTAAGTATTTCCGATACCTTTGAAGGCGATTGGCACTTCAATCGTTCATAGAATAGTTGTTCATACAAATCAGGTTTGCTATAAATGACATCATAATCATGAAATCGAATCTTCTTCTTTCCTGCAGACTCTATTACATAAAAATATATTTCATCCTGATCAAATTTTTCTGTATCTCTTTTGGGGAACTGAATTCTGTGTCTTTTTTTCATTATTTTTCTTTCTTTACATCAGGACCAATACAATATTGGGCCAATGCCTTATTTTTCAGATTACTTTATTGATATTTCAGGAGGTTCTGCTTCTTACTGTCTGCGAAAAATTATAAAACATCACCTATTAAATACGCAAGTTAATCCTTATTTGATAATGCTTATTGGCTCTTACATCGTGAGGAATTTTACCAAAAAGATTCCAGAAAATTATCAATGGAATCCAGACCGATTCAAAATCATTTATAAGAAGGAATTACAAATAAAAGCCGGTCAACATGAATAATGTCGAGTTTACATGATATCAATGAACTCCAGAGCACTTCAAAAAACACGCTAGCAGCGAATAGGCAAGGGGATTCAGCCTGCTACCGGCACTTAATATTACGCTGATATTCCCCCTTTCTTCTCCTCAGGTTCTGTCTGTGAACATATCTCATGTTCCAATCCTTCTTTTTTCATGACTTCAACGTAGTACTGGTAGTGTTCTTCCACCATGAGTTCTTCGGGGATATACCCTGTCAGAAAAGACATACAGAAAAATGAGCATTATACCAGTGCCAGATAAAGATAAATAGTGCGGCAAGAAGAGCTTCATCACTGTGGGCAATCAGAGCAAAATTCATAACCCAGCCCGGCAGCACGTGTGAGAAGATCTCCTTGTACCACATGATAATCCCCGATCCTCCGATAATTACCATACCCCAGACAGGGGCCAGGTAATCAAACTTTTCTCTCCATGTGAAGTTGTCTCCCTCAGGCCGCTTGTTAGTGAAATACAGAAGGTACTTCATGAGGTCCCTGATGTCTTTCGCATCTTTGAGATTCGGGACAAGCGGCTGAGTAGCTATTATTTTTAATTTTTCACCGGTGCTAAGCCTCCCTTTTTCTTTTTTCGCTGGCTCTATATGATATTTCTTTATTACAACTATCAGGTAAAAGATGTGGTATAAAAACAACAAACAAATGATACCGCCGCTGATCTTATGAACGAGCGGCGCATACTTAATCCCGCCGAACAGGGCATATATATAGGGTGCCCAGGAAGCATCAGGGAATTTCAGCGGCATTCCCGTTAAGACCAGAACAGTGAATACTATGGCCAGAATAAAATGCTGTACCCTCTGGTTGAAGGAAAATCTGTAGAAGTATTTTTTCCCGTCTTTTAGCTTTATCATTGGATACCGTTTCATGGCATGCCTCCTCCGATAGTATGAGATTCACTCTTTTCCATACGTTCTGAATGCATATGCCCTACCCTTCCTTTCTCGATAAAAATTCAGAAAACGCCAGAATTTTACTGATTAAAGCAAATTTCCATCCCTTTAAGGGCCATTCAAGCTCATGTTTATCACAGAGGGTATCGAGATTGTTGAGTTTCATCGCTTCTGCCTTCAGCCTGTCATCAAGCATCTGAGAACCATCCACTGTTCTTATCAGTTCTTTTGCAAGCTTAATATGCTCTTCTATCGCATCTGCGTGTATGCTGTCAATGATACCGAACTTTGCCTTTACCTGAGTCAGTAAAGATGCTGCATCGTAGGTTGCCATTACTATGTCATTCCTGGTCATCCACTCGGTTTCATAGTTCAGGGTGTATTTCCAGCTCAGCTTGAGCATGGCTTCACGATGTTCTTTCAGAGTCCTGTAAAAAAGCCGGTAGCCAAACTGCTCGGGATTTTCAAATATCCTGCTTCCCGGATCAACAAACGGAGCAAGCGGCGATATAAAGGGCAGAATATTTCCTGATGTGCCGAACCGCTGCAGGAGCGTCTCGCAATATTTGACTGTGTCAATGACGGATGAATAATCCTGATAAGGGAGTCCCACCATAAAAAATAAATCAATTCTTCTGGCTCCATGGGAGATAAAGCTTTTAAGAGACCTCTCCAGCTCCTCATTGCTGTAACTCTTTCCGAATCGTTCTCTGATAACCGGGTCGTGAGACTCAGGTGAAATCTCAATATTAAAATTGGGGACAGAATCCGCAACCTTGCTGATAATAGCTTCAGACGGCGGGTCAAAAAACTCCAGGGCGATCTCATTCTCGATATGGTGTCTTTTTAACGATTCCAGGAACAGATGTGCGTAATCCTCACCATCCTGCAAAATATCGCCTATGACCATAATGGGAGATCCTGTAAAGTCAGATATTTTTTTGATGTCCTGTGCAAGGAGTTCAGGAGAACGGAAACAGGGCCGCTCTCTGATCCCCTGCAGCCTGAAAGAGGAGAGGGAGCCTGCGCAGGAGCAGCAGTTATGTGTACACCCCCGGCATTGAAAAACAGCAGTGACAGGATAGGTGAGCCAGTTTTTAAATGGTAAATATCCTGACAGGTCCCTGTACTTTATCGCCCTGCCGAGGAGATGTTTATAATCGAAGCTGATATAGTCGAGCTTCTCCGGTCTATCAAACATCTCGTTTATCAGAACTTCTCCCTTCTCATTTCTCCACACAAGATTCGGTATTTTTTCATATTGTCCATCTGACATGATTGACTCCATGAGCATTCTCAAAGGCTCCTCTGCAGAATCTCCCCGTACTACAAAATCTACAAAAGGATAATCTTTCATGATCTCTTCATGATAGTATGTTGCAGAGAGACCTCCAAGAATGACCTTTTTCCCGGGATGGACCTTCTTAACAAGTTCAGCAAGCCTGAGACTTCCATCGGCATGGGCGAGCCAGTGCAGATCAATTCCAAATGCAGCAGGCTTTAACTTTTTGATCATTTTCTCGGGGTCGAAGGCTTTATCTTTCAGCATCTTCATTGCCACGTTAATGATTCTCACTGAAATACCATTTCTATGCAGGTATTCAGATATGGTAAGAAATCCAATCGGGTATATTTCATAAACTGATGTAGACGGAACTACGTCACTGATCGGTCCCAGAATAGCGGGTCTCTCCCTGAAATGAAAGATGCTCGGGGGATGCATGAGAATCAGGTCAGGTCCGGACATGGTTATTTAAATTCTCCATAAAAACCGTATGTAATCATACCTCTGAAATCCTCCCGCATAATTTAACGAAAAAGGAGCAGCTCATGCCTTCTGATCTCTCCTGATGCTACTCACGATGAAGTCTGGATCTCTCATTCCCTCTTTATAAGCTTCTTGTATCACTTCCTCTCCCGGTTGTCTACTAAGTATTTTTTATTCAGCTATTTAGGAAATTACTCACTGCTACTTCAGATGTTACTGCCGGCTATTTCATCCACCAACCGACAGTATTCATTGCACTATCAACGTTCCTTCCTGTAGCAGTATCAGCGCCTGCACTAAAACAGGAGTGAAAGAGAATGAATTTTAAAGTAACTGAGTACCAGGCGGAGCTATGATTGCACAGAAGGCAAATGCTTATGAATTACAAATTGAAGTTATTTTTTGGGTACTTTGAGTAATTAATACCCATTCCCTTTAGACAAAAGCTCATACATTTATGCGGCCGTTAACATGCACATTTCCCTGAATGCATACAGACGTCCCCCGTTACATCAGCCGTTCATTCATGTCTCCTGCTCTGATCGCCCTCTTCATTTCTCTCTCAAGGTTAGCAGGAAGGCCCTTTATTTCAACATCGAGAAAACCTCTCACAATGGCTGCAGTTGCTTCGTCACTGCTGAGCCCCCGCGCCATGAGATAGTGGATCTCCTCCTCCGCAATTTTCCCCACCGCAGCCTCATGGGACATATCAACGTTGGGCACTCTGCCCTCAAGCTCGGGAACTGCATGGATAGTTCCTTTTTCAGAGAGCATAAGCCCCCTGCATTCAAGGTGTGCCTTGATTTCAGGGACCTCTCCTATGAGATGCCCCCGGGCAAATATATCCCCTCCATCAGTTAAGGCCCTTGAAATCACCTCAGCCCTACTGCCCCTTGCCTTCAGATAAACCCTTGATCCCACATCCATGGTAGAGCCTTCATGAGCAAACAGAATAGTATTAAATCTCACTATAGCGTTTTCACCAACACAATAGGCAGTGGGATAAGTCTGGAGATTCTTTACGGGCTTCATACAGATATAGTTGCTCAGAAATAAACCATTCTCTTCCACGAGGGCAGCTGAACGCGGACGAACGATCATTTCCTCAGACCAGTTATGGATCATAGTAAATGTAATCTGCGCATTCTTCTTGACATAGAACTCTGAAACCCCGACATGAAGCCCTGACATTACTGCTGAACCGGTTGTGCAGCCTGTTATCATGTGAAGTTCAGCCCCTTCCTCGGCAATGACGATATTGTGGACATTTTGCGCCATCCCGTCTCTGCTCATGTAGAGGCAGGCCTGTACGGGGAACTCGACCTTCGCTCCGGGTAAAGCCCGTATAAAATATCCTTCACTCTCTTTCAGTTCAGCCTGTGCCGTATACTTGTCAGTATCAACTTTGATCATGTTCCACCGGTAGTCCTCAAGCCAGTCATGTTCTTTCAATGCATTGCTTATGCTCATCACCTCCAGACCGCTTTGACAGACGGCCGACTGAATTACAGAGTGGTCGATCTGAAAATAGCTCCCGGCCCTGCAGGTCTCATCAGCATCCATGCCGACACTTTCAGACCTCTTTTTCATGTCTCCGGGCAAAGCATTTAAGCCGTCAATCTTTTCATGTTTTTCCGCCTTTACAGAATAAGCATTCAGATCAATGTCAATTCCCAAAGCAGACGGTTTCTTCTCAGCTTTTTTTGCCTGTTCTTTCAGTTCTGTCTCTGACATGATATGCACCCTTCATAGCCTTTGACTTTTATGTCTTCTAATAAGTCCCTCGGATTTCCGGAACAGTACAGATTTCCGCCCATAATTACATAGGCCCTGTCAGCATTTACATAATCAAGGATATGTCCGGCATGACTGATAATAAGGCCCGCTTTTGTTCTCCTGCCTGCACTTTTCTCTTTTTCAAGCAGTTCATTAATTACCTTTGCTACTAAATGGATACTGACCAGGTCTACCCCTGAATCAGGTTCATCAAACATTACAAAATCCGGATCCTGCGCGAGGAGCTGCACAAGTTCGGAGCGTTTGATTTCTCCTCCTGAAAAACCGAGGTTAATGTCCCGGTCCTGAAACTCGCCAAGGTTCAATTTTTCAATGCAGCGGCGCACATCGATTTCACCAGCCCCCCCTCTCCTGTCCATGCAAATGCGCATCATGTCCATGAGTTTCACACCTCTTACTACCGGAGGACGCTGAAAGGCCATTCCTATTCCAAGACGGGCCCTTTCATCTATGGCAAGACCTGTTATATCTTCCCCCTTGAATATAATATTTCCCCTCTCTACCCTGTATCCCGGAACTCCCATAATAGTGCTTAAGAGCGATGTCTTCCCCGACCCGTTCGGTCCAAAGAGTGCAACAGTTTCCCCATTTGAAACATGCATTTCCACATTTTGCAGAACCCTTCTGTTCTGGACCATAACTGTTAAATCATGTATCTCGAGCATGCGATATTTCATCTCCCTCACAAAAAGGCAACGAAGAGATTCTGCCCCTTTTGCTTATCACCCTCCTATAATCTACATAATACTTAAAAGTTCATAAGTCAAGAGGTATTCAGACCATTATAAGAAGTTTAAATATTCCGGATATGTGAAACTGGCGTTCCTGTGAGCAAATCAGCATTCTTATTGACGTTTAACATTAATCTGCACAAGGACTTTTTTTCTAATTTTAGCGGCATTTATCTAATTAGTCACCATGCATTTCCAGCATAATATTCGTTTCTGAACCTCTTCAAGGCAGAATTCCAGAAGTGTTAATCTAACATTCCTGAATTACCTTAAGCAGCCTCTTCTCAGTCTCTTGTAAAATCGTTAAAAAATCTAATAGAACTATTAACATACCTTGTTTTATCACCATTAGCTGATAAGATTTAACTATGAAGGATGAGATTCTCAGTGCAGTAGTAGAAGTAGAAAAGGAACTGGCCGTGAATCTTGCAAATGAAAAAAAGAAAGCAGCTGAACTGATTGAGAGACTCAAGGCTGAATCTGAAAAGGAAATTTCAATAGAAGAAAAAAACTTACACCTGAGACTTAACAAAGCAGTATCTGAAGCACAGACAAATGCTAAGGAGAAGGCCGCAAAAATGCTGTATGAAACACGTCAACACACTGACATGGTTACAGCAATGAGTGATGATTCACTAAAGGTGATCATCAGGAAACATATTGCGGGGATACGGCCATGATAGTACATATGTCGAAGATCGAAATAGCAGGACCAAGGGAACTGCTTGAGAGTGTCCTTTCCCTTTTGCGCGACAGGGGGATTCTTGAGATTGAACCGAGTACTATCGGGTTTATAGAAAAAAAAGATGAACTGTATATAGACTCTTTTATTCTGGATAACAGTACTCTGTCAGAAAAGATGTTTCTTGAGGACCTCAGGAGGAGGATTGACGAGCTCCTCTCATATCTTCCCCGGAGTGCACTGAGAACCTGTTTCATTGAACCCCGCACTATCATTGACTCGTTCAACGAAACACTCCAGCAGCACCTGCCGGCCTGTCGAAAACTGCACAGGGCAAAAGAAGAACTGCAGGCAGAACAGACTGATCTCAGCCGCTTTAATATTGTTCTCGATGCTGTTGAACCCCTCCTTGAAGACATGAAAGAGGGCCCTGCCCTCGACTTTATCGGCCTTACCCTGAAAGACCCTGAGTCAGAAACAATGCTGAGGAAAGCCCTGCTCAAATTGACTGAGAACAAATACGAACTCCGTACCATAACAGCATCTGACGGGACAACGGTAGGGCTGATAGCCCTTCATAAGAACACATCAGACGTAATTAAGCGTGCCCTCAGCGACAAGAACATTCCGGAGCTCAAGTTCCCACCTTCCATCAGTGACCTTCCTTTTGTTGAGAAGATCAGTTTTATAAGAAAAAAGATTCTGGACATATCCGATGAACTCGATGTAATAAATATGCAGCTGGACAGTTTCTCCCAGAAATGGGGAGCGATCTACAGCAGGGTGAAAGAATGGACAGAGGATCGTCTCTCTCTCTTTAAAACGTCTGCATCAGCCTTTGTAACCCGTCTGTGTTTCTTCATTTATGGATGGATGGCAAGTGAAGATGTTCATAGAATCAGAGAAGAATTGATCAGTAAATTTGAAGGCAAAGTTGTACTGGAAGAGATGGAAATTCAGGAAGAGGATCTCGACAGAATGCCGGTTGTATTGAAAAATCCGCTTTATTTCAAGCCGTTCGAACTATTTACAAAAATCCTGCCTCTGCCCAGATATACCTCTTATGACCCTACACCATTTCTCGGGATCTTTTTCCCGGTCTTTTTCGGGATCATACTGGGAGATGCAGGATATGGGATCATAATCATCATTGTCTCATTTTTTTTATTAAAAAAATATAAAAAAAATGAGACTGTTCAGGACGCTGCCAAAATTCTTGTTATCGCTGCTCTTTATACCATTATCTTCGGTATTCTCTATGGAGAATTTTTTGGTGAACTGGGGCACGATCTCTTTGGTTTAAAGCCTGTCCTCATTGAAAGACGGACATCAGTCATCCCGATGCTCTACTTTGCCATAACCGTCGGCGTTGTCCATATCCTCCTGGGAAGCATCCTTGGATTAATATCCGCCCTCAGAAAAAAGACAAAGAAAGAGGCCCTTTTTAAATTTTTGCATATTCTGTTCATCCTCTGCATGTTATCCCTTGTAGCCTCATTATTCGGGTTTTTCCCCGCGCTGCTGACACGGCCTATCGTGCTCGCCATACTTTTCATTACTCCCTTCCTCTTCTTTACGGGCGGCCTTCTGGCGCCGCTTGAGGTGCTGAAGAGTATCGGGAACATTATATCCTATGCAAGAATTATGGCTATAGGACTTACCTCCGTGCTTCTGGCATATGTTGCAAACCGTCTGGCCGGAATGACAGGAGATGTCATAATCGGCATTGTGGTTGCCGGACTTCTTCACCTACTCAACATAGTCATCGGAGTATTTTCTCCCACAATACACACATTGAGGCTGCACTATGTTGAATTTTTCAGTAAATTCATTGAGTCTGGAGGGAAAAAATTTGAACCTTTGAAAAAGGAGGAAGAATACCATGAGAACAAACCATCGTAAGCTGAAAGATCCTCGTTCTCCCGTATCCTGAAACTCCTGAGAGGCATCATGCATCACTGACAACAGGTAAGAAACACCAGTCTTTAAAAAAGGAGGGGATCAATGGAACTGGAAAAAGTACTCATTGCCTTCGCAGCTGCCCTTGCAATCGGCCTTTCTGCTCTTGCAACGGCATGGGCACAATCAAAAATAGGCGCAGCCGGTGCGGGTACGCTTGCCGAAAAACCTGAGTTGAGCGCCACGATAATCATCATGATCGCAATTCCGGAGACCATGGTAATCCTCGGTTTCGTTGTTGCTGCCATGATTCTTTTCGGGGTCTGAATCCATGGGATATCAGGAGTTAATCGAATCCCTCAGGAAAGAGGGTGAAGAGAAGATTCAGAGCGTCCGGAATGAGGCCAACGCTGAAGCTGAAAAAATAAAAACAGAGACAGCCGGGCAAATTCAGCACCTGAGGGAAGGGCTGCAAAAGAAAGAGGCAGCATTAACCCGGTCCGTGGCTGAAGAGGTACGAACAGAGGCTGAGAAAAAGGCCCGGGAATTACGGCTAGCCGAACATAACGCAGTGTCAGAACGCCTCTTTACTGTTGCAGAATCGATCTTATCTCAGCTGAGAGATGACCGATATCCGGAAACCTTTGCAGCCCTTGTTAAGGAACTCCCCTCTACAGAATGGGATGCGGTGAAAGTCCATTCATTAGACACAGCTATGGCAGCAGAGCACTTTCCCGGAGCTCAGATCATTGAGGACAGTCAGATAACCGGCGGGATGGAGGTCAGCAGAGATGAGGGAAGGAGAAGCATCATCAATACGTTTGAAAAGAGGCTTGAGAGGGCGTGGGAGGAGATACTCCCTTTACTGCTCAATGAGGTAGAGAAGGAATTAGGGTAAGATGGAATTTTTACGGGACAGAGGAGATAAGGGATATCCGGAAGACTACCTGATGGCAAGAATACGGGGCAGACAGGGACTGTTTCTGAAGGAGTGGGACAAATTGCTGCTCAACCCTGATATCTCATCATTTCTCACCTCTTCACATTACAGCGGGATTCACAGCTCAGAAGAGATACGTGAGCGCTATCTGAAAGAGGTAAACTGGATATATTTCCAGATGAACAGGAACCTGCGGCATATTTTCAAGCCCTACTTTATATACTCTGAATTAGAGACGCTCCTGACATGCCTGAGATATCATCAGGGAAAAGAAGTAAGCGCAGAGGTCGCCCGCGTACTTGTCTTCAGCCTGATCTCAGACAGGATAAAAAACAGACTCTTCAGTAAGGCTGATATTCCGGAATTTCTCAGCATACTGGAAAAGATCCCCCCTTTTAAAGCCAGCGGATTACCGGGGCTTATCGATATCTACATATCAGAAGGGATGCCCGGAGTAGAGCGGACGATAACAGTCCGCCTGCTTCAGTACACAGTTCATTCAGACACTCATCCTGTGATTAATCGCTTCTTCAGTTCATTCATAGATTCACTCAATATCATTACCCTGTACAAGTTTCTGAGATGGTCAATTGAATCAAGTCCGGTATTCATTTCAGGAGGCAGCATTAATAATTCAATTCTCGACCGGGTACTGAAATCTCAGGACATGATGGAAGTTATCGAGCTTGTCTACCGTCAGACAGGAATCCGAGCAGAAGGGACCGGGGTACCAAATATCAGGAGTATCCTCGAGAAAGGACTGACAAAAAAAATAAAAACAATGCGGCAGGAAAGTCCGAACATAGGGCTGATTCTTCACTATCTCTGGAGATTCTCCATGGAGACAAAAAACCTCTCGATTATACTGCGCGGAAAGAGTATTGACAGAAACCTTGTTATGGGAGAGATGGTCAGTTGATATGGATAAAATCGTCTTTATAACACCCCATGATGCAAAGTTTGCCTTTCAGCTCACAGGCGCAGAACAGCATGTGACAGACGATAGAGATTTCATGAAAACGCTGAAAGACACAACAAACAGTCCTGATACAGGCCTGGTTATTGTAGACGAAAGGCTTCTGAGCGCCTCCAACGAGGAGAAGGTAAGCGAGATTGAGCGTTCATGGAAAGGCATTCTCATTGTTCTTCCCTCACCTGAACGGCCCGAGGCTGAGATAGAAGATTATGCCACACGTCTTATCAGGAAGGCGATCGGCTATCACCTGAGGTTAAATATATAATGGGGAAAATCACCGCCATTTCAGGGCCCACTGTCAGGGTCGACGCAAAAGGGTTAAAACTCTTCGAACGGGTCCATGTGGGCCAGGAAATGCTTACCGGAGAAGTTGTCAAGTTAGATACCAATGGTGCTGTTGTTCAGGTATATGAAGATACGAAGGGCCTCGGTACAGGAGAACCGGTCCAGGGCACCGGATCACCATTGACTGTCAAACTGGGCCCAGGGCTTCTTTCCACTATATTTGACGGTCTGCAGCGACCTTTGCAGAAACTGAGTGACCTGTCAGGACCATTTATCACTTCCGGGCAGGTCATAGAGGCACTTGATCCGGAAACGCAATGGAAATTCTCTCCCCTGAAGAAAAATGGCGACAGTGTCGGGCCCAATGAAATAATCGGTTATGTTGAGGAAAATGACACCGGCAGGAAAACTTGAAGACGGCAGGAGTATCTTCATGAACCATGAGTGGTCCATCCGCATACCCCGGCCGTACAGGAAAAAAATATCGCCCCGGGAACCTTTGATAACAGGACAGCGGGCAATTGACTTTCTCTTTTCAATAGCAAAAGGAGGTATCGCGATTTTCCCCGGCGGCTTCGGTACCGGCAAAACAATCCTCGAACAGTCCATCGCCAAGTTTGCCGACGTGGATATCGTTGTGTATGTCGGCTGCGGAGAGCGTGGAAATGAGATGGCAGAAATGATCGAGGAATTTGAACTGTTGAACGATCCCTGGACACAGAGCAGATTAATGAAGCGGACCATTCTTGTTATCAACACATCGAACATGCCCGTAGCAGCGCGGGAGGCATCAATTTACACTGCGGTGACCATAGCAGAGTATTACCGGGACATGGGATATCATGTTATTCTCCTCGCTGACAGCATATCCAGATGGGCCGAGGCCTTGCGAGAAATCTCCTCCTCCCTTGAGGAGATGCCCGGGGAGGAAGGATACCCCACCTATCTCTCTTCCCGGCTATCCGGTTTCATAGAAAGAGCAGGTGTTGTTGAAACATACAGCGGGACAGTCGGCTCCCTTACTATGGTGCTGTCCGTCTCACCGCCGGGAGGAGATTTTACGGAGCCCGTTACCCAGTCATGCCTGAGAACAACAGGAACATTTCTTATGCTGGATACATCACTTGCTCACAAAAGACATTTTCCGGCAATCAACTGGTTTCAGAGTTACTCCCTCTATGCTGATGAACTCTCCGGGCATTACAAAGAACATGTTGCCCCTGAGTGGGAGACCGCCCAAGTAAGGTGCAGGGAGATATTGCAAAAAGAAGAGGCGCTGAGAGAAGTTGTCGAGATCGTTGGGATAGAAGGAATACAGGACGAGGACAGACTCATGCTTCACACCGCGGAAAGGCTGCGGACAGAGTTCCTTTCCCAGAATGCCTATACAGAGGATGCCTTTTCATCTCTTGAACAAACTTTTTCAGCCATTAAGGGAATACTTGATTTTTACAATAATGCTGAAAAACAGTTAAAAGATGGGGTCCCAATCAGTGAAATACTTGTTGAGAAAAAACCTGTTCATGCAAAGCAAAAGACTTCAGAGGGCTCATAGAATGAGACTTTCGGAACATAGGTACAAAACAATATCCTCTATAGCGGGCCCCCTGCTAAGGGTTCGGGATATATTCAATGCCCGGACAGGTGAAGTCGTCACAATCGTAACCCCTGATGAAAAAAAACT
This sequence comes from Thermodesulfovibrionia bacterium, assembly GCA_947259645.1. GTDB lineage: Bacteria > Nitrospirota > Thermodesulfovibrionia > UBA6902 > UBA6902 > Glo-13. Next base: position 12,790 of record CAMYND010000078.1, read on the forward strand.
TGATGGTGAAGTCCTTGAAATCGTTGAGGATACCGTCCTTATTCAGGTCTTTGCTGAAACACGGGGGCTGGACATTGAAAAATCTACCGTCATATTTACAGACAGGTTCCGGGACGCACTGCTGTCTCCTGACATTATCGGAAGAATATTTAACGGCTCCTTTAAACCCATTGACGACCTTCCGATGTTTGCTCCTGAGAAAAAGTCGCCCATAACCGGATTTGCAATAAATCCTGCGGCCCGTGCAAAGCCGGAAGAATTTATTGAAACAGGGATCTCAGTTATTGACGGTCTGAACACCCTGGTAAAAGGACAGAAACTTCCTGTTTTTTCCTGCTCAGGCCTCCCATCAAAGGAGGTAGTAGCTTCCATATTGAAAAATTCACGGCTTGTCAGTTCTCCAGACGAACCATCCGGAAACCGGACAACCAGCGAGTCAAAAGAATTTATTATTGTTTTTTCAGCTCTCGGACTTACATTCCGTGATTACTCTTATTATCTGAGCGTTTTAAAGAACATGAAATCAAGATTCATAGCCTTTGTAAACATGGCGGATGAGCCTGCAATCGAACGGATACTTACACCGAGATTTGCTCTGACAACAGCTGAATATCTCGCCTTTGAAAAAGGGATGGACGTACTGGTAGTAATTACTGACATGACAAATTACTGCGATGCCTTGCGAGAAATATCCACCGCACGGGAAGAACTTCCGGGAAGAAGGGGCTACCCGGGATTTATGTACTCTGACCTTGCTTCCCTGTATGAAAGGGCTGGTCGAATACGGGGAATAAAGGGTTCGCTCACCATGATTCCCGTTGTGACGATGCCTGAAGATGATATTACCCATCCTATCCCTGACCTGACCGGATACATTACAGAAGGACAGATAGTGCTGAGCCGGGAACTTCATCAGAAAGGAATATTCCCTCCAATAGATGTACTGCCAAGCCTCTCACGGCTTATGCAGAAGGGCATAGGAGCCGGGCATACGCGGGAAGACCACCGAAAGGTCGCACATGGACTGTACAAATATTACGCAAAGGGCAGAGACCTGAGAAAGCTCGAATCAATCATAGGAAAAGAGGGAATGCCCCAAAAAGACAGAGTTCTCCTTGACTTTGCAGAGGAGTTTGAACAGGAATTTATACATCAGGGCCTGTCCAGGAGATCAGTAAATGAAACACTTGACAGGGGAATCAGCCTGATGAAGCAGTTTAATCTGAATCTCTGAACGTGCGTTCTTTTTTGTTGCAGCGATAACCATGATAATTCACCACACCAGAACAAACCTCCTCCTTCTCAGGGATAAATCAATTTCAGTAGTGAACAGCACCGGGATACTGAAAGCGAGGCGACAGGCCCTTATTCAGGAATTCCTGACAGCATCGCAGCCCTTTCTGAGAACTCGGAAAGAGATTAAGGAAACCTATGGAAACGCCATTGATGAACTGGCATTGAGTCTCGGCCATATGGGAGGAAGAGGGCTGGAATCGATCACATATTCCTCAAAAAGGGATCTCTCCGTTGAAGTGAGGGAGCAAAGCCTCTGGGGTCTTAAATATAAGGATGTTGTCATTCATGATGCTCCGGTGAGAAGTGCTGACGCACGGGGATATGATGTTGCGACAACATCTCCCCACCTCGAGGAATGCATTTACTTATTTGAAAAAATTCTGGAATCCATGATAGAAGTTGCGGCCTTTGAGAGTAAACTAAAACGGCTGGGCTCAGAAATAACAACGATAACCCGAAAAATAAAAGTCCTGGAAGAACGAATACTTCCCGGTCTTCACCTTCAGATCAAGACGATTGCTCAATATATCAGCGAACGGGAACGGGAGACCCATTATAGACTGAAGAAATTCAAGAAAGATCGCCATGACTGAACATTTTGTTATATTTAACGGGTTATAATATCGCTGGACATACTGACAAAAAGAATCTTCTTTCGGAGTTGTTACTACTCCCTGATCTTCGGATCTCGCTGCAATTCATTTATTTTATGCTATATTATGTAGTTAAAAGCTTATGCCAGATTATAAAAACAACATCCTTATTCTCTTTGCCCACCCGGCCTTGCAACGGTCCCGTGTGAACAGGCAGCTCATCCAGTACGTCAAAGAGATCGACGGGGTAACATTCCATGATCTCTATGAGGCCTATCCTGATTTCCATATACAGGTGAACCATGAACAGGACCTGCTGATCAAACATGATATTATCGTCTTGCATCATCCTCTATTCTGGTTCAGTATCCCGGCAATAATGAAGGAATGGATGGATCTTGTGCTTCAGCATATGTGGGCCTACGGCAAAAAGGGAATCGCGCTGCGCGGAAAGAAACTGTTCAATGTGGTCTCAACAGGAGGCCGAGAGTCCTTGTTTCGGAGCAAGGGCTACAACAGACACACCATGATCGAATTTTTTACTCCAATCGCACAGACCGCATTTGTCTGCGGAATGGACTATCTCCCCCCGTTTGTAGTGCACGGGACACATACAATTACCAAGGAGGAGATCGCAGCTCATGGTGAAGACTATCGAAAAATAATAACAGCCCTGCGAGACAACAAGGTGGACTTTGATGCTGTACAAAGGGACAAAAAGCTTAATTCAGAAATAGAGAGCTTTATTATCAAATAAAGGGAGGCTCATTGCACGGAGAAGGATTCTTTTTTCAGGCATTTGTGTATCTTGCTGCCGCGGTTATCTCTGTCCCCGTTGCGAAACGGCTGGGACTGGGGTCAGTGCTCGGTTACTTGATTGCCGGTTTCATAATCGGCCCCTTTGGCCTTAAATTGATCGGTTCCGAGGGCCAGGATGTTATGCATTTTGCCGAATTCGGGGTGGTCATGATGCTCTTTCTGATCGGCCTTGAACTGCAGCCATCGCTTTTATGGCGTCTTCGCAGCCCGATTCTCGGGATGGGCGGTTTACAGGTGGGGCTGACAACAGCTGCCATTACCTGTATTGGCGCGCTGCTTGGACTTTCTCTTCAGGCATCTCTCGCAGTTGGGATGACACTGGCACTTTCATCAACGGCGATCGTGCTGCAGACACTGAATGAAAAAAGTCTGATGAAGACAGATGCAGGCCAGAGCGCCTTCTCAGTTCTCTTGTTCCAGGATATCGCTGTAATACCCATGCTTGCAATCATGCCATTATTAGCGGTTAAGGTTACTGAAACAGTACATGAGGCTGGTCAGGCCCACGCCAGTACCACCTGGGTAGAAGGCCTTCCCGGCTGGGGCCAGGCCCTTGCCGTGATCGGTGTTATTGCCGCTATCATCATATGCGGTCTCTTCCTGGTCAGACATTTTTTCCGTTATGTAGCCCAGACCCGACTGAGGGAGCTCTTTACCGCAGCGGCCCTCCTGGTGGTCATCGGCATTGCCCTTCTCATGTCAAAGGTAGGGCTGAGCCCTGCCCTGGGGACATTCCTTGCCGGTGTTGTACTGGCAAACAGCGAATATCGCCACGAGCTCGAGGGAGATATCGAACCCTTTAAGGGGCTCCTCCTCGGGTTGTTCTTTATTGCCGTGGGCGCATCCATTGATTTTGCCATGATCACAGCGAAGCCTGGACTCATCGCAATGATCGTGGGCGGTCTCATTGTTCTTAAATTAGCGATACTCCTTATTGTAGGCAAGATATTTAAGATGGGACAGGATCAGAATATTCTGTTCGCATTCTCTCTTGCCCAAGGTGGTGAATTTGCCTTTGTGCTCTTTTCATTTGCGGTGCAAAACCATGTAATCACCAGTGCCGTTGCAAATCCTCTGATCGGTGCTGTTGCACTGTCAATGGCCCTTACGCCTCTTATACTGATCGTGAATGATAAAATCATTCAGCCCCGCTTCGGAACAAAAGAGCAGGGGCAGAGAGAAGCTGATAGTATTGACGAAGAAAACCCGGTCATTATCGCAGGTTTTGGCAGCTTTGGAAGTATTGTAGGACGACTGCTCAGGGCAAATGGCGTGGGGATTACCGTGCTTGAACATGATTCTGACAAAGTAGAACTGTTGCGCAAACTGGGACTGAAGGTCTTTTACGGCGATGCCTCCCGTCATGACCTGCTCCATGCTGCCGGAGCTGAGAAGGCAAAGGTCCTGGTGCTGGCACTCGATAATGATGAAAAAATACTCAATATGGTGCAGATGGTAAAAAAGCACTTTCCCAATCTGACTATTCTTGCCCGGGCCTCAGGGAGGACTGAGGCGTATAAACTGCTTGACGAGGGGGTAAACCATGTATACAGAACATCCCTTGATACATCTCTCAGAGTAGGGATAGACGCGCTCCGCTCGCTGGGCTTCAGATCATACCAGGCCCACCGTGCCACCAAAACATTCAGGCACCATGATGAGGATTCTATCAGCGCTCTCCAGCATGTTCGCCATGACCGGAAAACCTACATCAGCAATGCCCGCCAACGGATAGAAGACCTGGAACAGCTCCTGCTCACCGAACTTCTTGACTCGGAAGAGCACCTCGATGCGGGTTGGGACACAGCATCCATGATCAAGGAATTCGGCGGCAAAAAGCAGGACAAGAAGTCGGATAAAACAGATAACTCCTGAAAAACCCTTTGAAACCCGGCCATTTGATTAACACCACTCATATGTATTATCTTAAATATGTCTTATCACTACAAGCAGTGCTCTGATTGGAGGTCTCTATGTGTGTCGGTGTACCCATGCAGCTTACCGAAATTAACTATCCATCAGGAGTTGCCGAGGCAAAAGGGGTAAAAAGAACGATTGGACTCCAGCTCTTGCCTGAAGGCGTTCTTGAGATTGGAGACCATGTAATCGTTCATGTCGGTTTTGCAATAGAAAAAGTGGACAAAAAAATGGCGGATGAGATATGGGAAGCGCTTGAGGAGGTCCTTCAGATGATGGACGAGGAGGAGGAGGAACGTGCACGAGGTCTCAGTAGCGATGGCGATGGTTGACGAGCTCACCCGTATTGCCCGGGAAAACAGTGCGGAAAAAATTACTCTGGTCCAGCTCAAAATAGGAAAGATGTCCGGTATTGTAACAGACTCCCTTAAATTTGCCTTTGACGCGATTAAGCTGGAGCACCCCCTTTTGTCTTCAGCTGAAATTGTAATCCGAGAAATCCCCCTGGTCTATCAATGCAGCAGCTGCTCTTCGACCTTTGAGACTGAAGACGCATTTTATCCGGTCTGCGTTCAATGCGATTCATCTCAGCTAACTATTATTTCAGGAACAGAACAGCATATTGAAAATGTGGAGGTGGAAGTGTGAGCAGAAAGAAAATGGGCCAGACAGGTAAAACCCATGTGTAACACCTGCGGATGCCATGAAGGCGAAGGAACAGTAACAAGATCTCTTGAGGTCAACCAGAGTCTTTTCAAGGCAAATGAAACAGCAGCGGAGAACAACAGATTACTCTTTAATGAGAAGGGGATTCATGTCATAAACCTTATCAGTTCACCCGGCTCGGGCAAAACCACCCTGCTCGAAAAAACCGCTGCGACACTGAAAGATCATATCAGTATCGCGGTCCTGGAAGGAGACATAGAAACGGATCTGGACGCGGAAAGAATCAGGGCCCAGGGCGTGCCTGCTGTGCAGCTGACAACAGGCGGTGCCTGCCACCTGGAATCAGCATTAGTCCAGAAAGGATTTCACTCACTGGAGCACCAGACAGAGGGAAAAAAGCTGGATATCCTTTTTATTGAAAATGTTGG
>CAMYND010000079.1 GCA_947259645.1 Thermodesulfovibrionia bacterium
TATCAAATGCACGTGATTATGGGTGCCCAGAAAAAAACGCAGGTGCCATGCAGACTTGTCTGTATGAGGGTCAGTCAGGATATTGCAAACGAACGACGGAGAAAATTGAAGAGAAAATCCAGACAGAGGGGAAATACCATAAGTCAGTATCATTTAATTTTGGCGGATTGGACGTTAATGGTAACCAATGTGCCTACAGAGTGGCTGCCTTCAGATATGGTCAGGTCTTTGTATACTTTGAGATGGCAAATCGAATTGTTGTTTAAGCAGATCAAGTCGGTCTTGTGCGTTCATAAGTCCACGACAGGCAGAGAAAACAGGCTGCGTTGCGAAATATACGGCAAGCTGATCATGGCAGTAATGATCCATCGTACTCATGCTGGTATAAACATAAGGCTCTGGAATGGCAAGCGTAAGGAACTTAGCATGGAGAAACTATTCAAACGGATTCAGGAGCGTGCCTTTATAATACTTGATCTTCTACTGACATCTTTACATAAAGCTATAGCCTACTTGCGGGCAGAAATCCCTCGACTTATTAAGAACTGCATCAAACTTCATTACAAATCACGACAAACAACGCTTGAATTAATTGAGTATGGATCATGCAAGGAGGAGAAAACAGTAATGATTAATGTAGCTTAAGTTAACACCCATGGGGCTTGGGGCAGAGCCCCATAAAAGAAAATTAAAAAAACTCAGGAAACTTTTTCATGCAGATCAAGGCTCAGCGCCACCTGATCAACAGTATCTTTGGAGATAGGTTTCTGCTTCAGAAGAAACCCCTCAAAGATCGCGTTATCGCAGACCGTGTTGATTAAGCGGGGGACACCGCCTGTGTAGTAATGAACAGCACTGACTGCATCAGGCGCAAAAACCTCTTCTTCACAGCCGGCAACCTTGAGTCTGTGCTTTATATATTCGGACGTGACATTTTCATCGAGGCCGGCCAGTTTAAATTTAACAGCAACCCGCTGTTTGAGAGGTTCATCAAGGGCAAGGACATCATCAAGTTCAGGCAGGCCGAAGAGCACCAGCGTTATCAGTTTGCCCTCCGGGCATTCCATATTCAGCAACCCCCTGAACTCCTCCATTATCTCACGCGATTCAAGCATCTGAACTTCGTCCATTAACACGACTGTCTTGCGGCCTGACTCGTGAATCTCGAGAAACTTTCTGTAGAGCTGCCCCAGTATTTCCAGTTTGTCGTCAGCAACGTTTTCTATGCCGAGCTGCATGGCGATCTTTTTCATAAGCCAGTCAGTGGTAACTGCTGTGTGAATCACCACGAGAAGGGCGGCTTCATACTTGTCTTCATCAAGCTCGTTCAACATTCTCCGTGCAAGTGTTGTCTTGCCGGTACCAACGCCTCCAACAACAACAGCGAGGCCCTTCAGTGTGTCAACAGCGTATTTAAGACGAAGGAGCGCAGGAGAGTGCTGCGCATTTTCAAAGAAATATCTGTTATCAACAGAATTTGAAAAGGGCTGCTCTTTTAAGTTGTAAAATTCCAGATGGTCCATTTGATCTTTTCCACAGTGATCAACGGTTTATTTCCGTGACCGGATTAGAGACATTTTATCATAATTGTTCTTCAATTTTTTATTGTCAAGCAAGGGCCCTGCTAAATGTAGGATACCCGGTCTCTTTTTTGCTTGGTTATATTCTCCTTAGCAGGAACATCAAGGGAGCTCATCATATCAGAGACATCCTTGAAATCAGGTTTTTGTGCATGAATTTCAGTGAAGAATTCCAGGGCCTTTCCCTTGTCGCCATTTTTCATGCAGGCGCATGCCAGCTCATACTTGACATGCAGATAGGTTGACTCATCAGGAGACATCATCTCCATGACCTTGGTAAATTCCGCGACTGCCATAGGGTAGGACCCTTTTTCCATATAGCACATGGCAAGCATCGTTGTGTTCCGCACCGTTTTTTCGCTGTCCTGTGCCGCTATCCTGAGTTCATTAATCGCTTCATCAAATAACCCTTTTTGCCGGTACTCGATTCCTGCCTGGTACCGTGCCTCATAGTCTTCCGGTTTCTGTTCCTCTTCAGGCGCTTCAAAGGATGAAAATATATCTTTTAAATCATCATCCAGGGTGCTCTTTGGCGTTATCTCATCGGGCTCTGTTTCCTTGACAACGACCGCCTCTGATACCTCGGTTTGATCCTCCGCTTCCGGAGAGCTGCTAAAAGATTTAATCTGGTTTTTTATTTCTTCATTCTCGGGATCATGGGTAAGGATCTCTTCATAAATGGCAAGGGCTTCGTCGGAAAGCCCCTGCTGGGCAAAGAAGTCTGCCTCAGCTTTTCTTTCCGCAAGATTAAAGGGCTGACTTTCCATCATACCTGTTGAAGAAGAGGGCCCAGCTGATGAGTCCAGGGTATCAGGCGCTGCCTCTTCCGGAGATGGCGTATCCAGGGGTGATCTGTCCCCGGGCTCTGCAGTGGCTTCAGCCGGCTGTGCTTGCGTTGCCTGTTCTCCAATTCCCAGCTGCTGTTCAAGTTCCAGGACCTTGCCTGATGCCGTGGCATCAACGGGATTTGTTTCGAGAACATCTCTATACAGAAGCAACGCTTCATGAAAGAGAGATTCTTTCTCATACATTCCTGCGAGTGCCAGTTGTTCAGTTTGTATTGTTTCTTCATCATCCTGGGCGATGCAGATGGTTAACATGCGCCTTTTCACCTCAAGGGGATGGAGTTCATTAAAGCTCTGGAGAAGCTCGAGCGCTTCTGTCCAGTTTTCAGACTCAAGGGCATCATCAACACAGGGAAGAATCTCTTCCCAGGCCTGCTCGAGCAGGTCTTTGTCCAGGTAAATCTTGCCGAGCATTTTTTTTGCCCTGAGATCATCCGGGTGTGCCTCAATAAGCTGGATCAGGGCGGTGCCGGCCTCTTCAACCCGGTCATTGCTCTGCAGAAGAGTCGCATAGTTAAGCAGGAGAGTTTTGTTATCAGGCTCAAAGGATATGGCTTTTTCGAGACACTCAAAGGCCCTGTCTATCTCACCTTTTTTTTCAGCTACCCCGGAGAGACCGGAAAGAGCCTTGGTATTCTGGGGCTCATATTCAACTGCCTTGTTGAGCATTTCTTCTGCCTTCTCGAGATCACCGTTTTTCTGAAGCTCTCTGCCGATAGAAGAATATTCATTTGAAGCGCGTTCCCTTAACCCCAGCCTGAAATAAAGGTATGCTATTTTTTTCCGTGACTCCAGGTCAGACGGGGACAGCTGAAGTATCCGCTCGACAACCTTGGTGGCTTTTTCTGTGGAACCTTCACGGTGGTATATTTCTGCTGCCTTGAAGTAATTATCTATAGCATTTGCGATGAGCCCCTTGTCAGCGTTGAGCTTTGCTATGGATATGATTGCGTTTACATCATTCGGCACGATATTGAGAATCTTCCTGTAGAGCGCTATCGCTTTTGGGTAGAACCCGTCTTTCTTGAATATCTCGGCTGCCTTGGTAAAGGATTCGACAGCATTGTCCTCAGACCCTTTCTTCAGGTACAGGTCGCCAATGGTGTTGTAAACATTTCCGTCCTTGCCGTTTTCAAGGAGTTTTTCCCATTCAGCAATGGCCTTGTCAATCATACCCTTTGACGCGAGTTTCTGTGCAGTGTTGATTATGGAGGTCTTATTCAGCATCATATTTTTTTCTAATAATTAATGCGCATTCCTTCCAATACAGAGCCGGTTATGCATGGTTCATCGTTACATAACGCAAAACCACACGAGTTCACGTTAGCTGCCGTTCTGTTCCTAATACAGTTTGATATTCGGCAGTTTCAGGTATAATCTTTAGCTCGGGAGAAGGATATTTGATATTCTGTATGTATAATACCCTCAGTTATATGCTGTTCAATGCCGGCAAAGCATACGCTGTATCTCACGAATCATGCGAAATTCTTGACACGAACTTTTTTTTGATGTTACATTCAATGTTTAGTTAATAACAGGCCCGCAGCGGGCGGGATTGATAAGAACGGTTTCTTTCAGCGCTAACTATGTCAAAAGATTACAAAGATACACTGAACCTGCCTCAAACAGGATTTCCCATGAAGGCGAACCTGGCCAACAAGGAAAAGGAACTCCTTGAGTTTTGGGAAACAGGGGCTATTTACAAAAAAATGCAGGACAGGGACAGGACAAAGTCTTTTATCCTGCATGACGGTCCTCCGTATGCCAACGGACATATTCACCTGGGGCATACGCTGAACAAGGTGCTGAAAGATATGATCGTCAAATATAAGACCATGAAAGGCCATTATGCTCCATACATTCCGGGCTGGGATTGCCATGGTCTCCCGATTGAACATCAGGTTGACAAAAAACTCGGATCAAAGAAGGCTCACACTGCGGTGACAGACAAGAGAAAACTCTGCAGGGAGTACGCCGAGAGATTCGTTGAGATTCAGCGTGATGAGTTCAAGCGGCTCGGTGTATTTGGTGACTGGGATGATCCCTATATCACGATGAAGTATGCCTATGAAGCATCGATTGTCAGGGAGTTTCATGCCTTTGTCCGAAAGGGTTTGGTATACAGGGGGAAAAAGCCTGTGCACTGGTGTCCGACCTGTGTCACCGCCCTTGCCGAGGCTGAAGTTGAACATGCTGACAAGGTGTCACCGTCAATCTATGTCAAGTTCCGCATTAAGAACCCTGAGGGTAGAATTACTGTTGATGAAGAGAAGGGCACCAGCTTTGTGATCTGGACAACCACCCCCTGGACGCTGCCGGCGAATATGGCCCTTGCTGTACACCCGGAATTCAGGTACAACAGGGTAAAATCTCCTGCAGGAGAACTTATTATCGCCCGGGACCTGACAAAGGACTGCATGGAGAAGGCCGGGTACTCAGAAGATGAATATTCTGTTTCAGATGAGACCTGGACTGGCGCTGACCTTGAGGGGATAACCTGCAGCCACCCCTGGATCGACCGAGAGGTAAAGACAATTGCCGGTGAACATGTGACCCTTGAACAGGGAACAGGAATTGTACACACCGCACCGGGTCATGGTGAAGAGGACTTTGTGGTAGGGCTCCGGTATGGGCTGGATGTATATACGCCGGTGAATGATCGCGGTCTGTTCACGGAAGACGTTGAGGAGTTTGCCGGACAGTATGTTTTTAAGGCAAATAATGAAATAATCAAAAAAATAAAGGGGTTAGGCGTCTTGCTTGGTGACGCACAGGATGTTTCTCACTCCTACCCGCATTGCTGGAGATGCAAAAAACCGGTTATCTTCAGGGCCACGGAACAGTGGTTTGTCTCCATGGAAAAAAATGACCTCAGGAAGAAGGCCCTGGAGGAGATAAAAAAGACAGAGTGGATACCGGGATGGGGCAGGGAGAGGATCTACGGGATGGTTGAGAAGAGGCCTGACTGGTGTCTGTCCCGCCAGCGGTCCTGGGGGGTGCCCATTACCCTGATCCGTTGCGGGAAGTGTGGTGAATACGTGAACAATGAATCAGTGATGGACACCATAGAGAAGGAAGTGCAGACCAGCGGTGCTGACGTCTGGTTTGAAAAAACCGCGGAACAGTTCCTGCCGGAAGGCTATACATGTACCCATTGTGATGCCGATGAATTTTCCAAGGAGACTGATATCCTCGACGTATGGTTTGACTCGGGGGTGAGTCATGCCGCTGTTGTTGAGGCGGACGAACGCCTTTCAGCTCCGGCTGACCTTTATCTTGAGGGCAGTGATCAACACAGGGGATGGTTTCAGAGCTCATTGCTGGCATCAGTGGGCACGCGGGGAAGAGCTCCCTACAGGGCGGTGCTTACCCATGGGTTTGTTGTTGACGGCAAGGGCAAGAAGATGTCCAAGTCCCTGGGCAATGTCATATCACCGCAGGACCTCACGAACAGGCATGGGGCTGAAATATTGCGGCTCTGGTCATCTTCTGCTGACTACCGGGAAGACATGAGGATCTCCAACGAGATCATAGCACGCCTTGTGGATGCCTACAGAAAGATCAGGAATACCTGCAGGTTTCTCCTCGGGAACATTCATGACCTGGACACCCTCAGCTCTGACATGAGCACCCTTAAAATAGATGACCTGCAGGAGATAGACAGGCTCGCGCTCAGCCAGCTGCAGAATCTGATTAAAAAGGTGACACTGTCCTATGAGACCTATGCTTTTTACGAAGTCTATCATGCTGTCTACAAATTCTGCATTATAGACATGAGCTCCTTTTATTTTGATATCCTCAAAGACAGGCTCTATACGTTCAGGGCTGATAGTAAAGAGAGGAGGGCTTCTCAGCAGGTTCTTTATAACATATTGATATCATTGACAAAAATGGTTGCACCTATCCTCTCTTTTACTGCTGAAGAGATCTGGCGATACATACCCGGTGAAAAGGAAAAGAGCATATTTCTTTCGGACTTTCCTGAAGCCAATGAAGCGCTTGTGGACAGTGAACTTGAGAAAACCTGGGAGACGCTCTCTATAATTCGTAATGAAGTAAACAGGGCTTTGGAGCTGAAGAGGAAAGAGAAGTTTATCGGGAACGCCCTTGAGGCCAAGGTCACGATTTATATTGGAGGAGAAAAGAGGGAACTCCTTAAAAAATATGAGAAAAAACTTCCCGAGCTTTTTATTGTCTCTTCTGCGGGACTCAGGGACAGGGCTGAGGCGCCTGAAGGGGCTTACCAGGGCATGGAGATCGAAGATATTGTCGTACATGTTGAAAAGGCTGATGGCAGCAAGTGCCAGAGATGCTGGAACTGGGATGTCAGCGTAGGTGATCAGGAAGACGATCCAGAGCTGTGTAATCGATGCTACCGGGTGTTGGCGGATTGAAGAAAACCGTAGTGGTAACCATAATTGCCTCGCTGGTCATTATTTCAGACTATATCACCAAGCAGGCGATAGTGCAAAAAGTTTCCCTCTATGAGCGAATCAGTGTCTTGCCATTTCTTAATATTGTCCATGTAGAAAACAAGGGGGCAGCCTTTGGCATGTTCGCGGGGCTTGGCAATCATCTCTTCATCGGCATTGGCGTTCTTGCATTGCTGTTTATCGTTTTTTATCTTGTTAAAGCCCCTGTGGGAATGGAGACCTATGGCATGGCGCTTGTATTCGGCGGGGCTGCCGGGAACCTTATTGACAGGCTGACTATCGGCAAAGTTATTGATTTTATAGATATATATATCAATGACTGGCATTGGCCCGCTTTTAACATAGCTGATTCAGCATTGACCGTAGGTATCAGCATTTTTATCATTGCCAATGTAATGGCGGCACAGCACCAAAAAGAGAAGACCTGATATACTAGTGACAGACCTGCGCGGTTATATTGCACGAGAACGAACTTCTTGCAGACCGAATGGGAGACAAGGAGAGGCATGATGGAGAATACCAATGAGAACAGGAAGGGCTGCGAAAATGGCTGCAGCGACTTACCCTCAAAATCATTCTGGAAAAAGCAGACAGACAAACTGAGTCAGCGGAAATTTACCTGCCCATTTTGCCGTGAAGTAGTGACAGGGATATCCGCAATGGGATCTCACCTGAAAAAACATTGTACCTGATAGGCTGAAACGGTCAGCCGTGAGCTGACCCAAGGTGGACGTAAGCTTTTGGATTTAAAGAGAAATTAGAGATATTGCCGCGTCTGAAATGATGATAACCGGCTGCTGCTATCATGGCCGCGTTATCAGTACAGAGCCTTTTTGATGGCAGGTAAACCTCAAGTGCAGCACCTTCTGCCGCATCGGCAACGCTCTTCCTGAGCAGACTGTTTGCTGAAACACCCCCTGAGAGGACGATGCGGTCAATACCTTTGGCTTTGCAGGCTTCCAGGCTCCGCTGAACCAGGACATCAACAACTGCAGCCTGAAAGCTGGCCGCAATATCTTCTTTTTTAGCATCGGGGTTTTTTCTTGTATAGGTAAGAACAGAAGTTTTTAATCCACTAAAACTGAAATCAAGAGAGTCTCTGATGAGGGCCCGGGGGAAAGAGATTGCCTCAGGGTCTCCAGATATTGCAAGGTTATCAATGATGGGCCCCCCGGGATATCCAAAGCCAAGCAGCTTTGCAACCTTGTCATATGCCTCTCCTGCTGCATCATCGCGGGTCCGCCCTATTTCTTCATATTTGTTGAAATCCCGAATTATGTACATACTGGTATGTCCACCCGAGACAATAAGAGCAAGAAAGGGAAATGATGGCGATGATTCAAGAAAAGCCGAAAATATATGCCCTTCCAGATGGTTAACCGCCACCAGGGGGAGAGAATGTACAAGTGAAAGGGACTTTGAAAAACAGACGCCGACAAGAAGAGACCCGATAAGACCCGGACCATAACTGAAGGCTATCGCAGAAAGATCGCTCAATGATGCATTGGCAGTTGATAGCGCTTTATCTACAACCGGCCAGATCATCTCAATATGCTTTCTCGAAGCAAGTTCAGGAACAATGCCGCCATATTGGGTGTGTATCTCATCCTGACTTGAGACAATATTAGACTTTATTATTTTTCCATCCTCAACAACAGCCGCGGATGTGTCATCACATGATGTTTCTATGCCTAATATTAACATGTTTTCAACAGAGGGGCCCTTCTTGAACTATAGTGAAATGTACCATAACTAAAGAATAATAGTCAATTTAGGGTTTTTCATGAGAAATGTTCCACGTGGAACAGTGTGTGATGTGGATATCTTTTTACCGCTAGGGTTGGATTGAAAGATAATCTCTCGATTGAGGCCTTTTTCCCGTTTAGTGGTGCCAGTGAGGTCTTAGATAACAGGGCAGAAAAGATGGTAGGTTCCACGTGGAACATGTTTACAAATCGATTGTCGGCTGTGATCATCCCATTGTGGGGGATGTTCCACGTGGAACGTTGTATGTTTGTTTTGGGTAGGTTTAATGTTGGAAGGGAGGATTACTTATTATAAATGGGGTTTCAGCCCCAAACGACGAGTTCATTCTTTTTTACGCAAAAATGAACGAACCAAGAAAAAGCGCCCGAAGAGATTTCCGGGCGGCTCTTCAGTCGATCTGCAGGGAGTTAATTAAACTCGGTCGAATCGACCTCAGACAGTAATTAACTCTAATCCTTCCGATCTCCCTCATCACCTGAAATCGCTTATGGGGGTAATAAACTGCTCTTTCCCAAAGGAAAGTCGCAAGAGGTATAAAAATTCTTTTTATATTTGTTTTTAATACCCCCCTTGATTGCTTCCGGGATATGGAGGGCTGGACATGTGAATGATTAAATTGTAGGGGCTCGGCATGCCGAGCCCTTTTAAATTCAGTGTTCAGGCCGGAATATTTCGGAAATTAAGCAATCACGTTGGGCGCCTTTTCTTGGTTCGTTCTTTTTGGCGAAAAAAAATGAACCCGTCGTTTGGGGCCGGAACCCCATATTAATAATGGTGAAATTCTGCAGGTAATATTTAGAATTAAAAAAGGGATAAAAAAAGCTATTACTATTTTCTTAACGTGTGATTGTCTTTAGCAAAACGTTAGCGGAACTAAGGAAGTAAGCTATTTATCTTTCCCAAACCTTCTCAGGGCAAACCCAAGCCCTGCCAGGCTGCTTCCGATAAGGATCAGAAGTCCTGATCCGGAATTGCTGAGATCTCCGCCAGCAGAGGCCTGAACGCTTTTGACTTCTGTTGCTGCTTCATGTTCACATAAAAAAGATAAGCCTGATGAAAGAGCATCGGAGAGAACAGAGGTTTCCTTTGCTGTATCTGTCTGTAGATTGCTGCTCGAGATGATTTGTGCTGAATGAACAGGCAGAACAGACTCCCCCAGTAAGCCAAATGCTTCCGGCAGGAGGGAAAATAACAGTGCGATGGCAATGAATGAACCTGCTAATAGATGTTTATGTGTACTGCGCATGTAGCTCCTTAGTGTTTTTCATTAAGAAGCAACAAGTATGCCACGTTTAAGTGCCTTGAATTAAAAGGGTTTTTTATTCGCACCAGAGTGGCAATGTAAGGCAAATCGACACTTTGCCGTATTAATCAATAATTAACTGTGAACTGTCCTGACACTTGCCTTGAGGGCAGTCAGCGGATTGCCTCTCCATATAATAGTGTCGTAAGGCAAACAACATAACTGCCCCTGAAATATGCTTTTTCGTGCAATTGAGGGATATTTTCTATATAATAATAGACTTAATTCAAATCGGAGGAAAAATATGAATAAAAGGAATTACCTGTTTACATCTGAGTCCGTATCAGAGGGCCATCCAGATAAAGTTGCTGATCAGATTTCAGACGCAGTTCTTGACGCAATCTTTGAACATGATCCCGCTGCCCGCGTAGCATGCGAAACCCTGGTTAATACCGGAATGGTTGTCATCTCTGGTGAGATTACGACGGACGCCTGGGTAGATCTGCAGAGCGTGGTGCGTCAAACAATAAAGCGTATCGGTTATAACCACTCTGACATGGGATTTGACTGGGAATCCTGTGCAGTACTTACTTCCATTGACAAGCAGTCATCTGACATCGCGATGGGTGTTGATGAATCGGGCGATCATGAACAGGGGGCTGGTGACCAGGGCTTGATGTTCGGCTATGCATCAAATGAGACGGACGTGCTCATGCCAGCGCCGATAACATACGCGCATCGACTCGTACAGCGTCAGGCAGAAGTCCGGAAGAACGGCACACTCCCATGGCTTCGTCCTGATGCCAAGAGCCAGGTGACATTTCGCTATGAAGATAACAAACCGGTTGCGATTGACGCGGTGGTCCTTTCGACTCAGCATACGCCGGAGATAGAATACAAAGCATTGAGAGAGGCGGTAATGGATGATATTATCCTGCCGGTTCTTCCTGCAGACTGGATTCATCCTACCACCCAGTTTCATATTAATCCCACCGGAAGGTTTGTGATTGGAGGCCCGGTCGGAGATTGCGGTCTCACTGGCCGTAAAATAATCGTAGACACCTATGGTGGTGCTGCCCGTCATGGCGGCGGTGCTTTTTCCGGAAAGGACCCGTCCAAGGTGGACCGTTCTGCTGCATACGCGGCCCGCTATGTTGCAAAAAATATCGTTGCTGCAGGGCTTGCGGACCGCTGTGAGATTCAGGTGTCCTATGCGATCGGTGTTGCTGAACCGACATCAATAAGTATTGAGACTTTTGGTACAGGAAAAATAACTGAGGATAAACTTATCGAGCTTGTCCGCGCGCATTTTGATCTGAGGCCGAAGGGTCTTATCAGCATGCTGAACCTGCTCCGTCCCATTTACGGACCAACAGCAGCGTATGGCCATTTTGGAAGAGAGAATGAGGGTTTCCCCTGGGAAAGTACTGATCTGGCCGAGACCTTGAAGAAAGACGCGAAATAAATTTAATAATAGATTGCTTAGCCTTTAGATGAGGCAGGAAAAAAGTAAATCAGGAGGTAGTTGTATGTCAATAACAGCAACAGAGAAAAAGGCAAATGATTATAAGGTTGCCGATATCGGTCTTGCCGATTGGGGAAGAAAAGAAATTGAGATAGCTGAAAAAGAGATGCCCGGCCTTATGGCGATCAGAAAAAAACATGCGGATGAAAAACCTCTGAAGGGCGTGCGGGTTTCCGGATCGCTTCATATGACGATTCAGACAGCCGTACTGATCGAAACGCTTGTTGATCTGGGAGCTGATGTGAGATGGGCGAGCTGCAATATTTTTTCTACGCAGGACCATGCTGCAGCTGCAATCGCGGCAGCCGGCGTCCCGGTCTTTGCCTGGAAGGGCGAGACACTTGAAGAGTACTGGTGGTGCACGAACGAGGCGCTCAGTTTTCCGGGAGGCAAAGGCCCCCAGATGATTGTCGATGACGGTGGTGACGCGACGTTGTTTATTCACCGGGGGTATGAAGCTGAAACGAATGCTGCAATCCTCGATGAGCCCACTGACAATCATGAACTGCAGATAATCAACGCATTGTTAAAGAAGCTGCTGGCTGAAGACAGTCAGAAGTGGCACAAGGTAGTGCCGGAGTGGAAAGGCGTAAGTGAAGAAACCACGACCGGTGTGCACAGACTCTATGAAATGATGAACAATGGAACGCTCCTTATTCCGGCGATAAATGTAAATGACTCTGTTACAAAGTCTAAATTCGACAATCTCTACGGCTGCAGAGAGTCCCTTGCGGACGGCATCAAGAGGGCCACTGATGTTATGCTGGCCGGAAAAGTGTCTGTTGTTTGCGGCTACGGCGATGTTGGCAAAGGATGCGCAAAATCGCTGAAGGAATACGGATCGAGAGTTATCGTTACTGAAGTTGATCCGATCTGCGCGCTTCAGGCCGCTATGGAGGGCTATGAAGTTGCTCCTATTGAAGACACTCTGGGAGAGGGTGACGTCTATGTAACCACAACAGGCAACAAAGACATAATCACTATCGAACATATGGCCAAGATGAAAGATCAGGCTATTGTCTGCAACATCGGACATTTTGATAATGAAATACAGGTGAACAAGCTTAACTCGTACCCGGGTATCAAGCTGATCAACATCAAGCCCCAGGTTGATAAGTACGTGTTCCCCGAGGGACATGCGATCTTCCTTCTGGCTGAGGGAAGACTGGTGAACCTGGGCTGTGCTACAGGACACCCTTCATTTGTTATGTCAAACAGTTTTACCAATCAGACCCTCGCACAGATTGATCTCTGGAAAAACAAAGATGTCTATGAAAACAAAGTGTACCGGCTGTCCAAAAAGCTTGACGAGGAAGTTGCCCGCCTTCATCTTGACAAGATCGGCGTGAAACTTACCAGGCTGACGCAGGAACAGGCTGACTACATCGGCGTGTCTGTTGACGGTCCGTACAAACCAGAGCATTACCGGTATTAATTAAATGTAATTGTAGGGGCGAGGCGCTGCCTCGCCCCTTTTTTAATGTTTGATCCACAATGTAGGGGCACGGCATGCCGTGCCCTTTCTTCTTATCCAACGGAACAACAAAAAAGGGCAAGGCAGTGCCTTGCCCCTACAATGCATATAAACATCAAATGTTGTTCAATATCTCCAACGTCTTTTCAATCACCTTTTTATTCCAGCTGATCGCGATATGATTTGCCGCGACATTATAATGTGCCTCAGCCCATGGCAGCACAGAGCTTTTTGCCGTGACCATAAAATCACCCTTTGGTGATATTATTTCATCGGGGATTATTCGGGAGGGGAGCAGGTTAACCAGGGAATCCGGAATAGTCATGAATGGGACCGGGCAGGTTTTGGTCCCCTGTTTTTTCCACCGGTAAAGGGTGAGCACTGTTGCTCTTGTGCCCCCGAAGGATAGGTAATTGATATCATCGTGGGGGACGTCTTTCAGGTTTTTCAAAAAATCAGAGTCTGGAAGGAGTTCCTTCAGCGCCTTTCCATCGAGCAGATCAATGACTCTGCTGATTATCTCAGAGGCGGTGCCGTGGGTATGTTGCGGCAGGACCTTCTTCAGAGCAGGAGCCAGGGGAGATAAATAGGTCCCGATTTTCGATAAAGAACTCCCTCTGTGGGGCGAAGCAATGGTTATCAGCGCCTTTACCCTGCGCTTATTTTCTTCCATGTACTTCCGTGCGATAATTCCCCCGCGGCTGTGCCCAATGAAGGCAATCGGTCTCCCGGGAAAGAGTTTTTGCATATTAGCCACGACCTCGTTTAACTCTTCGACAGCGATCTGTATCGGTCCGACAGGCCGTGTCTGGCTCCAGCAGAGGGCGTTAAAATGACTGTTTGTTACAGCATGCCACAGGTTTTCTGTTTTTCCGGGCAGGGCGCCGACAGTAATAAGTGCCTTCTTGCGGGCCCTGGATGGTCTGGGTTTTCGTGCGCCAAAGACGTTCATGGGAATGCCGCCGCCCAGGACCTTTGTATTGACCGGGTCTGTCCAGAAGCCCTTGTCAACGCCAAGACCATGTATGAAGATAACAACAGGTTTAGAAGGATCACCTTTATGAAGGGCTCTGTCGAGATTCATTGTCTTAATCGTAGGGGCGAGGCGAGGCCTCGCCTGAAATGGTGCAATCATTAATCAAAGATAATGTAAGATGCCAAATAAAAATCTATGGCATTTTGACCCGGTCGATACTGCCGTCTTTTTTAAGACAGACCACTTCTGTTATCTGCGCGTTCCTGATCATGCGGTCGCAGAGCTTACAGGGCCTGCTCCCTGCAAATGTGCCGTCTTCTTCATAACCGGCAATATATATTGTTGACTCTTTCATCCGGTCCGGCGGGGCGTTTACGATCGCGTTCTGTTCAGCATGGACAGCTTCACAGAGTTCGTACCTCTCTCCTGCCGGGATGTTCTGTTCCTGCCGTGTGCATACCCCTGTATCAATACAGTTCTCCATACCCCGGGGCGCCCCGTTGTAGCCGGTGCTTATGATGACTTTATCCTTAACAATGACCGCCCCGTATCTTCGGCGCATGCATGTTGCCCGTGATGATACCACCTTGGCTATTTCAATGAAATATGTGTCCCAGTCCGGTCTCATACTCTTCCATGGTTTCCTGTTAAAGGTTCTCTGTAACTATTCGCCGCGCTGATATGAACCGCTTTTTTCAAAAAAACAGACAGCAACAGTGATGATTGTTTCGATGATTATTTGCTTGATGTAATCAATGGGTTGTACCCTTCATCAGCAAGTTTTTCTGCAACAGCCGCAGCCTTGTCATACCTGGTAAATGTGCCTACCTTGACCCGGTAATAGGTTCTACTGTTTATTATTGCAGAAGTCATATACACATCTTTGTAATTTATTGAGAGTCCCTGCTTGAGGCGGAGAGCGTTCTGTTTGTCAGAGAAGGAGCCTAACTGTATGGTTAACTGCTCTGCTGGTTTTCGCTGGGAAGGGGTAAAAGGCATACGCTTCACATACCGCATGTCCCTGCCCAGATGTTCTATTTTCACTCTTCCCACACCTTTTTCGACATGGCCTATGGCATGAGCAGCACCGTATGAAAGATCAAGGTCTCTGCCCCGGATAAAAGGGCCCCTGTCGTTTACGATCACCTCTACCGACCTGTTGTTGTCAGGGTTTGTAACACGTAATTGTGTGCCGAATTTCATTGTCTTGTGCGCTGCAGTAAACCCGTACATGTCATACCGTTCACCCGAAGCTGTCTGTCTTCCATGAAACTTCCCTCCATACCATGACGCGGTGACGTAGCCTGATCCTGAACCGCTAATTAAGAGCGCTGGCAATGGAGCGGACGCACAGGAGTAGAGAAACAGCAGGGAAACTATTATACTGAACGTTTTCATAGACATATATAATACGATGACAGGAGCAAAATAGACAAATCTGTTCAGATGTTACAGCGTTCAATCAGTACAGAATCCTGCTGAAAAAAAGCATTTTTCACCTCCCTGGGACTGATATATCCGCTGCCGGGACAGGGGGGTTATCATTTTTCATAAAAAAAACAGAAAAATCATTGACAGGGACATTCACATGTGATATATAAACTGTGCTCGATAAAATTACGTATGTCGAGCTTGATGAATTCAGTGGCGAACAGATTACATCGCCAGACATGAGAAAGTGTTAAAGGAGAAGGAAATGAAGAAGAGTGTAAATTTATTTGCAATTACAATTTTGAGTATGTTCAGTATCGCCGCTACGGCATACCAGGGTGTTCAGATCACCGGACCGGAAAATGCAGGCAAAGTCTTTGTTAATTCTTTGACTGAAAGCCGCGCCCTCATATCTGTACTGGATGCTGATGAAAAGCCGGTTCTTGGTCTGAAGGAGAAGGATTTTTCAATCAAGAAGGGAACTAAAACAGGGAACATCCTTTCTGTCTCGTCCCTTGAAACCGCGGAAGATGTTCCTCTGAACATCATAGTTGTCGCGGACAACTCGCAGTCAATGAAAACCCGGAACGCTGTAAAACCTTTGCTCAACGCACTGGAGGAGCTGTACAAGGTCATAAGGCCCATAGATAATGTCCATGCTATTGTCTTTGACGACGCAAACACGACGACTGTGCAGGGCTACGAGGCACACGCAAAATCGTTCAAGTCCAGCAACGTTGATGAGCTCAGGACCTTTTTTAATAAAAGTTTCACTGAGGGCCTCACAAAAAAGACATACCTCTATGACGGTATGATGCTTGGCCTTGACCGCGCCGGCCGTATGCCCTTCAAGAGCAGCAAGTTTCTCCTCGTATTTACTGATGGCGAAGATATCAACAGTAAGGCTAATGCCGCGATGGTAGAGGAGGTTGCCAAGGACATTCCCAACATGGCGGCCTATGCACTTGATTTCAAGGAGGACACATCTACTGACTATTTTCTCTCGACCTTCTCTGAATCTCATGGAGGAAAAATCTGGAAGGCTGAGTCAGCTGCTGAGCTGTCTCCGATTTTTAAGTCAGTTTCAAATAGGCTGAAACATCAGTATGTGATTAACTACCGTTTCCGCACAGCTCCGACAGGAACTGTCGCGCTTGAACCAAAAACAGTCGTCATTGAAGAAGTCACAACAATTGACAGTTCACCTCTCTTAAACTATGTCTTTTTTAAGGAAGGGAACAGCAATATTTCCGGCGAGTATGTTCTTTTGTCCGGAAAAAACATGACCGGCAATTTTTCAGAACAGAAGCTGCAGGGTCCCATGGAAAAATACCGGAATGTCCTGAATATCGTTGGCAAAAGACTCACGGAAAACCCAAATGCCCGGATAACGATCGAGGGATATAACTCAAATCAGGGTGTTGAGAAGAGCAACATTGCTCTTTCCCGCAGCCGCGCTGAAGCTGTTCAGGCCTATCTGGGAAATATCTGGGGAATTGATTCTTCACGAATGGAGGTCAGAGCGCAAAACCTCCCGAAGGTTCCGAGCTCAAGGACTAATCCTGCCGGAGTAGCTGAAAATCGGCGTGTTGAGATCCACTCTGCGAACCCGGCAATACTGAATATTGTCAAAAGCACCTATATTCAGAATATGGCCAATACGCAGGCTCTTCGCGTAAAGCCTAACATTAAATCAGAGGCGGGCATAGCTGACTGGAAAATGCAGCTCAAAGGTGGCGATAACACGGTCATTGATACCGCCTCCGGCAAAGGAGACATTGGATCGGCCGTTACCTTTAACCTGGTGCCAGCCGGCCTCAGCAAGATCGCATCCTTTAAGACGCTCACTGCAAGTGTGGAAGTCACTGATAAGGAAGGTGTGGCATTCAAGGATGACAATGCTGCAATTTCAAACGTACAGTTCATCAAAAAAGAGGCACAGGCAGCAGAAAAGAGAGGACAGCGCATACTGGAAAAGTACGCCCTCATTCTCTTTGAATATGACAAAGCTGATATTAAGGAGCGCAATAAAGCGGTGATAGACCGGATCGTTGCCAGAATGAAGGAAAAGCCTGATGCCGAGGTGAGAATCGTAGGCCACACTGACACTATTGGCACAGAAAAATACAACATGCGCCTGTCAGAGCGACGCGCCCGTGCAGTGTTTGACCGTATTATGGCATCTGGTCTGAATTTACAGAAGAAAGCGACCTATACCGGTGTAGGCCCGCATCATCCACCCTATGATAACTCCATGCCGGAAGGCCGCGCCCTGAACCGCACTGTTATTGTAACTCTGGAATACGAAGAAAAAAGCTAAGATCAGATAAGCAGACTGAACAGGGCCCTGATTACACCGGGCCCCGTTTTTTTTGTCCCCTTCGCAGCTTCGCTAGCCCCATCATCCTTCTCCTTACTGTTTCTGATATGTATTCAATAATTCGTAAGAAGCTTTTGTTCTCCTGAGCAGTACATGATTCCCAATTCAAGGGAACTCAAAAAAAAGACGAAGAGAGATATGTTCATCGTATGTATCTGATGGGCGGTGGAGGAGAGCCAGTGTTAGGTAAAAGGTTTCATTCATCAAGTTTCACTGCCGGGAGGCATGTTCTATTTGCCTTGATAACCGCCTTTCTGCTGATTTCCTGTGCAACCTCACCAAACGGAGCACCACCCCATTCTGACAGTAACGGCATATCCCCGAAATTCAGCGCTTCAGGTAAGCAAATTCTTGCGGCGTTTATTTCAGGACAACCCGAAGCATTCACCACTCTCTTAAATAAGGAAGCACTTCTGGATCGCGCGTTTCAGGACATGCCGCTGGACAGACATCTGAGAAGTGCGCGGGCAAAGATGTATGATCAGCTGGATCAATCAGGTGTAATTATGACTCGCTACAATGATAAGAATTCCAGGATTACCTATGTGCGGGCCCGGTTTATACAGGGTGAGTACCACGCACTTTTCCGGATCCATATGGGAGACAGGGGTTTGTCTTATCTGGATTTCATACTCCGGGAAGAGGACGACGGCACAGTAAAAATCATAGACTGGCATGATTACACCCAGGGCACGTTATATTCAGAAGCCCTTCGGCAGGCCCTTATTCTGATGCTTCCCCGGGATGACTCGCTCTTTGCGGAAATACTTGGTGAAGCGTGGGCTGACAGGGATGCTATTGATCTGATCTCCGAATTATCAGACCTCTCGCTTGCCAACAACTATAACCAGTGGCTCATACGATACCACGCTTTACCTGAGAGGCTGAAATATAACCGTACAATTCTTGTTACACGGGTTCTGATCTCAAGTGCAGCAGGTGCTGAAAAAGAGTACCGCTCTGCTTTACATGATGTGAGCAGGCATTTTGGTGATGATCCAGCTTTGAGTCTGATGCTCCTTGACCATTATGTAAACGAAAGAGATTACCAGGCAGCCCACAGGGCGCTTGACTGGCTCAGTGAGCATACAGGCGGGGATGCAGCATTACACTTATTGAGAGCAAATATCAGCATGATGGAAAAGAATTATGGGGCAGTCATACACTGCGCCGAGATCGCGATACACGAGGACTCTACCCTTGAAGATGCCTACTGGACACTGCTTGCTGTCAGTGTCTACTCAACCGAGTTTGAGAGGGCAACTCATACACTTCGCTACCTGGAACTTCATTTTGGCTATGCCTTTGACCCTGATCAGATTGCCCGCATCAAAGGGTACGAAGCATTTGCAAGTTCATCGGCCTTTGCTGACTGGAAATATGGTGTGCTTCCCTGAAGCGAAAAAAAATCGAGTCTGAAAACCGGATAAACCACCGGGACTCACAGCTGCTGCTCAAAGTAGATGATGAAAGCGAGCATAGTCAGAAGCACTATCCATATGGCGATTGCACTCAGTGAGGCTTTTTTTGCCCGTTCCGACTCCCCCCAGCCTGATGGCTTAATCCCTTGTGAAAGAAAGGTTACTACTCCCGAGAGGTTTACGCATACGATATTAACGAAGCAGAGGAGTAGCGCTCCCAGACCCTCATGCCAGAAGCCCCCGCCGATGAGAAGCCCTGAAGCAACAAGGGGCGGCAACAGCGCGACAGCAACCATTACGCCTACCAGTGCTTCAGCCACGCCGGTAGTTATCGAGTAGGCCCCGGCAACGCCGGCGGCAAGGGCCAGGAAGATATAAAAAAGGCTTACATCAGAACGGGCCGCCATTTCAGGTATCGCGGGGTCAACATTCATAAACAGGCCAAAAACAAAACTGATGAAGAAAACCAGTGAGAACCCGGAAATATTCGTGACTATCGCCCGTGCTGCCAACTGGCGGTCAGCAAGAGTTGTTGCCAGGGAAAGTAAAGCTCCTCTATACTGATTCTCTGTGGAGTCTTCTCTTTTGCCTTTTTCTCTGACTGATCTTCATCCGACTCCTTGGGGCGGGGCAGTGTTGCTTCAACAGGAAGGATAACGATTCTGATCTCTTTGTCTTTTGTAAAGAACTCATTCAGTATGTTGAGGGCAGACTCGGTATCTTCACTTTTTATTAAGACTTTAGTGATAGACTCCTTGTCCTCGTTTAAATGGCCATGCCATGTTTCAATGATAGGCAAATCCTTCAGGAGAAAATCAATGTCATCCGCTTTTCCTTCTCTGTGATATATCTCGATAAATCTTAAAGCCATTTTTTTCTCTTAAAGTAAATGAGCATCCCGGCCCCAACTACTGCCATAATCCCGAGAGCCAGGGGATAGCCAAAGTACCAGTTTAGTTCAGGCATATTAAAAGGGCTTTTTTCAACGTTGAAGTTCATACCGTATATGCCTGCTATAAATGTCAGCGGGATAAACAGTGCCGCAAATATCGTGAGCACCTTCATTACCTCATTCATCCTGTTGCTGATCGCTGACAAAAATAAATCCTGCATTCCCGCGACAATGTCCCGGTACGTTTCTACCGTGTCTATGACCTGAATTATATGGTCGTAGAGGTCGCGGATAAATATTTTTGTAGACTTGCGGACCAGTTTTATCTCTTCCCTTTCAAGGCTGCTCACTATTTCACGAATCGGCCAGACCGATTTTCTGAGCAGAATTGTTTCCTTCTTCAGGGAATGAATTTTTTGGAGTGTTTCCGGTTCAGGGTTTGCGACAACGTCGTCCTCCATATTTTCGAGCTCTTCCCCGATTGACTCAAGCACCTTGAAATAATTATCGACCACGGCATCCATAAGAGCATAGGCCAGGTAGTCAGGGCCAGCCTTTCTGAGTCTGCCTGTTGTGGAATTCAGGCGGCTGCGGACCGGATCAAAAACATCGCCTAATTTTTCATGAAAGGTCAATACATAATTACTGCCAAATATGATGCTGATCTGCTGTGATTTCACAGCCATATTCTCAGGGTCATAAAAGTGCATTTTTATAACAATAAACACGTAGTCATCAGAGACATCCATTTTGGGGCGATGATCAGTGTTTACGATATCTTCCAAAACAAGGGGGTGGAGTCCGAAGCAGGTGCCGATCTGTTCTATGATCGCAACTTCATGAAGACCGGTAACATTGATCCAGGTAATCGAGGGTTTGTCTTTGTACGGAAAGCACTCATCAACGGTTTCTACTTCTCTTGTTTCCAGGTGCTCCTTGTCATAGTCGATTATGGATATCTTGATATTATCAATCTTTTTCTCACCGATATAGAGAGGGGTTCCAGGAGAAAGCCCTGTTTTTTTTGAACGCTTTTTAGTGCTGTTGCTCACAATACCCTCTCCCTTCTTTGTCGGCCATCTGATATGGATAAATAATATCTCGCATTGAATTTTAGCACATTTATAGCGAAATGATAGGGAGTCGGGCTGATACCTGGAAGGAGTCGGACTATAATGGGCAGGGCAGTTAAATTAATGACTCAATAAGGCGTCAGCGGTCAGCTCTCAGCGGTCAGCAGTCAATAAACAAGGGCACGGAATAACCGTGCCCTTGTACTCTTAAACTAAATTGCCTTACAAAATCTCTAAAGATGATCTGAGATCAGATGCACTTCGTGAACCCGCAGTCCCTGCAGACAGCGCAGCCCCCTTCATGCTCAACAGCACCCCCGCAATCCGGGCATGCGCCGTATATGGCTGTTTCTTTCTTGGGGTGAGCGCCGTTGCCATTGCCGTTGGACTTGTCCCCTTTTTCAACATACCGTTCAATCGCTTTTGAAATAGCATCAGAGCAGGAAGAGATCCTTCCCCCTGTTGCCCATGCGGGGCTGTGGCAGCTTATGCCTTTGAGCTGTTTCTCGATTTCAATCGGTTCAATATTACTTCTCAGCGCAAGGCTTACCAGTCGTCCGATCGCTTCCGCCTGGCTCGCGGCACAGCCTCCGGCCTTGCCCATCTGTGTAAAGAGCTCAAAGATGTCTCCACTCTGATCTTCGTTAATGGTTACGTAGAGGTTGCCGCAGCCTGTCTTCATGATCCTTGTTGTCCCGTTGATTACTTCTGGACGTTTTTTTGGCGTGATTTTGTTATGAACAATGACTGGCCCCGATTCATTTTCCTCGACAGTCTCCTGCTTCGAGGCTGTTGCCCCTGTTGAGAGGACCTGCTCGTCCCGTGAACCGTCCCTGTAGACGGTGACCCCCTTACAACCCAGTCCGTATGCCAGATAGTACACTTCCTCTACCTCTTTCTGTGTTGCGTCATGGGAGAAGTTGACTGTTTTTGAAACCGCGTTATCAACATGTTTCTGAAATGCCGCCTGCATTCTTACATGGTCAAGGGGAGAGATGTCATGTGCTGTTATAAATGCCTTTTTTATATCTTCCGGAATCGCTTCAATATGCTGCAGTGTTCCTTTCTCGGCGATCTCTTCGATAAGCTCTTTACTCCAGAACCCTCGTTCCTTTGCAATCTTCTCAAAGTAGGGATTGACTTCATAGAGCTTCGTTCCTTCCATCACATTGCGGACAAAGGATACCGCGAAGAGGGGCTCTATGCCGCTTGAGCAGCATGCCAGGATTGACAGGGTGCCGGTAGGGGCAATCGTTGTTGTGGTCGCATTTCTCACTGCTGACTCATCAGTATAGATGCTCTTGTCAAAGTTCGGAAAGACACCCCGTTCAAGGGCCAGAAACGCGGACTGTTTTTTGCTTTCCGCCTGGATAAACTTCATCACTTCGTTGGCAAGCTGGGATGCTTCGACAGAGTTATATGGTATGCCAAGCTGAATGAGCATATCTGCCCATCCCATTACGCCGAGACCGATCTTCCTGTTGCCCTTGGTCGCTTCTTCAATTTTATCAAGGGGATATTTGTTTGTGTCAATCACATTATCAAGAAAATGCACAGCAAGCCGTACGGTATCCCTGAGGGAATCCCAGTCAACCTGTTCGCAGATGTCAGAAATCTCTCCCCGACGAAATGGTCCCGTGTTCTCCTTCACAAACTTCGAGAGGTTAATGGAGCCGAGGTTACAGGATTCATAGGGAAGGAGGGGCTGCTCTCCGCAGGGATTTGTGCTTTCAATTGCCCCTACTCCCGGAGTAGGGTTGTACTGGTTTATCCTGTCCATGAAGATTATTCCGGGCTCACCGTTTTTCCAGGCATGATTCACGATGAGCTTAAAGACTTCCCTGGCTTTCAGCTGCTTCACCGGAACCTGGGTGTGAGGATTTATCAGGTCATACTCATCATCTTTTTCAAGGGACTTCATGAATTTGTCAGTCAGCGCTACAGATAGGTTAAAATTATTGAGTTTGGAGTTATGGTCTTTCGCGGAAATAAAATCAAGTATGTCCGGATGGTCAACTCTCAGTATCCCCATGTTGGCGCCCCGTCTTGTGCCGCCCTGTTTTATTGCCTCAGTTGCCGAGTCAAAGACACCCATGAAAGACAGAGGTCCTGAAGATATGCCTTTTGTTGACCCCACGATGTCACCATTTGGCCTGAGGCGGGAGAATGAAAAACCGGTCCCTCCTCCAGACTTGTGGATTAACGCGGCATTTTTCACCGCCTCAAAAATCGATTCCATTGAGTCATCAACGGGAAGAACAAAACATGCTGATAATTGCCCGAGCCGTCTTCCAGCATTCATGAGGGTGGGACTGTTCGGCAGAAACTTTAAAGATGTCATAGAGTTGTAAAATTTGTCCTCTATAACACAGGTGTCAGCCTCGGACTTTCCGTGGAGCATCTCAACTGAAGCTACGGCTTGTGCAACTCTCCGGAACATGTTTTCAGGAACTTCGATGCATTTGCCTTCCTCATTTTTCTTGAGGTACCTCTTTTCCAGAACTTTAAGAGCGCTTGGACTCAACGCAATTTCAGGTGATACAGTCTCCGCCATAATTCCTCCCAGTATAAAAATTAATTGCCATTATGCATGGCAAAATTGAATCATTTTTGTCTCTGAATCTCTAAGTGCCTCATAAATATACGTAATATTTTCATTCAGTGATCATTAAACAGGAACACTCTATTTAGCGGCACACAGGAATTAAACCACAATATGTTGTGCATGTCAAGCAAAAAAAGAGATATTTTGAAGACCCTGTTTTTTAATGGTTTTTGCCGTGCACAAAAGGTGGATTAAATGTGGATTACGCAAACTGCGCATAACCCTGATTATTTCCCTATCTTAAAAAGCCCGGTCAGTACCATTACCAGACACCAGCGCGCAAGAAAATTTCTCGCATTATAACCCCTGAAAATGAGGATTGAACAGGCAAAGTGTGATTTTATACAGGAGCCAGGGCTGTCCGGAGAAACCGCAAAAACATCTTTTTTTGCAGGCAGGAGGGCAGCGCGAAGAAATCTGAATATGCTTCAGGTTTTTTGCGTTATTGCCGTATACATATGTACAGAAAATACCACTGCGCTATGATGCCAGTTAAATAGAGAAAGGCAGGGATTTACGTAAAAAATGGCTGCAAAACTCGGACAGTTGCTTGTCGGCGGTAACCAGATAACTGAGGAGCAACTAGAAACAGCACTTGACTTACAGAAAACAGAAGGCGGCCGCGTCGGATCGAATCTCATCAAGCTGGGGTTCATCACTGAAGAGCAGCTTGTTGAGTTCCTGAGCAAACAGTATGGTGTGCCCTCGGTAACCCTTGATCCGGAGCAGGTTGATGCCTCTATAGTTAAATTTATTCCCTTTGAAGTCGCACAGAAATATCAGATCTTTCCTGTGTCAAAAAACGGGGCGACCCTGACTCTGGCCATGACAGATCCGTCCAATGTCTTTGCCATTGATGATGTTAAGTTCATGACAGGATATGAGGTCCAGCCTGTTGTTGCCTCGGAGTCTACCATAAAAGAGGCCATTGTCAGACAGTATGAACAGTCAGATGATCTGCAGACAGTTGTTGACGGTATTGATATGGATGACGACAGCCTCGACCTCATACAGGAAACTGAGGAAGACGTAGATGTGTCTCAATCAACAGACGCCGCAGAAGAGGCGCCTGTCGTCAAACTGGTAAACCTTATTCTCAGTGAGGCAATAGTCCGTGGGGCAAGTGATATCCATGTCGAGCCTTATGAAAAGAATTTCAGGATCCGCTACAGGATTGACGGTGTGCTCTATGACATCATGCAGCCCCCTGTAAGGCTGAAAGCCGCACTTACCTCAAGATTAAAAATCATGTCTGAACTGGACATTGCTGAACGTAGGCTCCCTCAGGACGGCAGGATAAAGCTGAAAGTCAGAGACAAGCCTATTGACCTTCGCGTTTCAACCCTTCCCACGCTCTTTGGAGAGAAAGTTGTTATGAGAATTCTTGACAAGAGCAACCTGAACCTTGATATGACAAAGCTCGGGTTTGAAGAACAGGCCTTACATGATTTTCAGGAAGCTATAGCATCACCATTCGGCATGGTGCTCGTAACGGGACCTACGGGGAGTGGTAAAACAACGACCCTGTATTCAGCACTGAGCACGGTAAATGAAGTAGATGTAAACATAATGACCGCGGAAGATCCTGTTGAGTACAACCTGCTGGGCATAAACCAGGTCCATGTACGGGAAGATATAGGGCTTACTTTTTCAGCGGCGCTGAAATCTTTTCTGAGACAGGACCCGGATATCGTCATGGTCGGTGAGATCAGGGACTTTGATACAGCTGAAATAGCGGTAAAGGCGGCGTTGACCGGACACCTTGTGCTCAGTACCCTCCACACCAATGATGCGCCAAGCACGATATCAAGGCTCTTAAATATGGGGATTGAACCTTTCCTGGTTTCTGCTTCTGTTGTATTGATAGTTGCCCAGAGGCTCTGCAGGGTTGTCTGTCCCAACTGCAGGGAAGTGGATGAAATTCCGGAAGAAGCGCTTATAAAGCTGGGATTTTCTGCCGATGAGGTCGGGTCATTTAAATGCTACAAGGGAAAGGGCTGTTCAGCGTGCACCAATACCGGGTATAAAGGACGGAGGGCTCTCTATGAAGTTATGCCGGCAAACGAAGAGATCAAGGACCTGGTAATAAAGGGTGGTACATCAACGGATATAAAAAGAACAGCGATGAAGCTGGGAATGAGGTCCCTGCGTATGAGCGGTCTCACGAAAATCAAGGAAGGCTTAACGTCTGTAGAAGAAGTACTGCGGGTTACCTTTGCTGACTGATTATGAATAACAGGGAGATAAAAAAGAGGAGAAACGCAAATAATCCGCCTAAATGACAAAACTAAAGAATTATCAGGGCTATGCCGATAAATATGCTAATAGGTAAATGCTGCGGGGGTGCGGCAGGCCCGTTTTATTCAGGGCAGAAGTTGACGAATGAACCGGGGTGTGCAACCCATAACATTATTAATGAATAGAGGCAACTGAGACGATGGCAAATTTATATGATTTATTAAAAATGATGATCGAAAAAAACGCATCTGACTTGCATATTACCACGTCTTCTCCTCCGCGGATACGGGTTGACGGGAGTCTGAAGCCTCTTGAATACCCTCCTCTCGCTCCTGCTGATACGAAAGCTCTCTGCTACAGCATCCTTACAGATACACAGAAGCACCGGTTTGAGGAACAGAAAGAACTTGACCTGTCTTTCGGTATGAAGGGCCTCAGTCGTTTCAGGGCAAATATATTCATGCAAAAAGGGGCCGTTGCAGGCGCCTTCAGAATGATTCCCTTTCAGATTTTGGATTTCAACCAACTGGGGCTTCCTCCCGTAGTCAGCGAGATTGCCAAAAAGCCAAGAGGTCTTGTCCTGGTGACCGGCCCCACCGGAAGCGGTAAATCTTCCACATTGGCTGCGATCATTGACAAGATAAACAATGAACGTGATGACCACATCATGACGATAGAAGATCCGATCGAGTATCTTCATAACCATAAAAGATGTCTGGTAAACCAGCGGGAGGTTCATGCGGACACGGGATCC
Source organism: Thermodesulfovibrionia bacterium (assembly GCA_947259645.1). GTDB lineage: Bacteria > Nitrospirota > Thermodesulfovibrionia > UBA6902 > UBA6902 > Glo-13. Next base: position 26,638 of record CAMYND010000079.1, read on the forward strand.
TTTAAAGACGCTCTCCGCTATGTCTTGAGGCAGGATCCTGACATTGTGCTTATCGGTGAGATGAGGGACCTTGAAACAATCGAGGCCGCGATGACCGTGTCCGAGACAGGGCACCTTACATTTGCGACGCTCCATACCAACACTTCAATTCAGACGATAAACCGTATTATTGATGTCTTTCCCGCCCATCAGCAGGAACAGATCAGGGTTCAGCTTTCGTTTGTCCTGGAGGGGGTAATATCCCAGCAGCTTATACCGAAAAAATCCGGAAAGGGAAGAATTATGGCTGCCGAGGTTCTCGTCCCCACTCCTGCAATTCGAAACCTGATAAGAGAGGACAAGACACACCAGATATATTCCATGATGCAAGCAGGCCAGACAAAATTTAAGATGCAGACCATGAATCAGTCTCTCTTTGAGTTGTATAAAAGAGGTCAGCTGAGCCATGAAGATGCCATGGCAAAATCAACGATGCCAGACGAGCTTCTCAACATGATGCAGAGGTCTTCATCAATAGCAGGAAAAGGAAGATAATATGTCAAATGTCTATTTATGGAAGGGAAAGTCCCCGAAAGGTGAGATTGTCAAGGGTGAGTTTGCAGCTAAATCAAAGGAAGAGGTACAGTCTTATCTCCGGAAACAGCGGATAGTTGCCACAAAGATATCTCCCAAGCCGAAACCGCTTTTCAGTTCTCTGGGGGGCTCGATAAAAGAAAAGGACATTGTTATCTTCACCCGGCAGTTTGCAACCATGATCGGGGCAGGGCTGCCTCTTGTCCAGGCCCTGGACATTCTTGCAAAGCAGACAGAGAATAAATTATTTGCAAAAAATATAGGTGAAATAAAGGGTGATGTAGAGGGAGGTTCGACTTTCGCCGAAGCCCTGAAAAAACACCCGAAAATATTTACGGACCTCTATACAAATATGGTGGCTGCAGGTGAAGCAGGCGGCATACTTGACACCATTCTGGTCCGCCTTGCCGGATACATTGAGAAAGCACAGGCCCTGAAGAGAAAGGTCAAAGGAGCCATGGTGTATCCCTCGACGGTTATTGTTGTTGC
>CAMYND010000080.1 GCA_947259645.1 Thermodesulfovibrionia bacterium
TACAGGGCATTGAGGCAGGCTGGGACAGCGGTGCGAAAGCCGATATTTGATAAATGTACCGTGCTTGCAAAAGTTGATTTTGAGCTCTTCACCGTGAGAGAAAATCTGCCGGTGCTGGGAAAATCTATTGAGGAGCTACAATTCCGGACCAACACAGGCGCCACAATCGTCGCGATTGAAAGGAAAACCGAGATGCATACCAGCCCGGACCCTAAATTTACCCTTGAAGCGGGAGACATATTATTTGTCACAGGCAAAAGAGAGGACATAAACAAGGCGCTCATTTATATGACAGAGGGGCATCTCTGATGATCTTTCAGTCAGATTGTTGTGAGTATGTTGTTTCTGGTTATGCAGTGAACAGCTGCTTCTCGCAGGAAATAGAGCACTCGCGAAGCCGGTATCTTTACTTGTTACCGTCATGATTGAGTGATACAATTAAACCATAGCAACAGGGTCAGTAGTATGTGCATAAAAAATCGTTTTAGAAGAGGGAGGAAACCATGAAGGTATTAATCATTAGCGCCGACAACTTTGAAGATACAGAACTTCTCGTACCTTACTACCGGATGCTTGAAGAGGGACATGAAGTTGATATCGCTTCCATGGAAAAAGGCATGATCAAAGGCAAGAAGGGATACGAGGTTGAAGCAAACAGGTCAATCAGTGATATTGATTCAGATGATTATGATGTCCTTATACTCCCGGGCGGCAAAGCTCCCGCGGAGATAAGAAAAGTACCGAAAGCACTTGAAATAGCAAGAGAGTTCTTTGACAGGAAGAAACCTGTTGCCGCAATATGCCATGGCGCGCAAACACTCATTTCTGCCGGACTCGTGAAGGATATGCACGCCACCTGCTATCACTCCGTAGCTCCGGAGATGAAGGAGGCAGGGGCAAGATATGAAGATAAAGAGGTTATTGTAGATGGCAACCTGATCACGTCCCGTCAACCATCAGACCTCCCTGCTTTTATGAAAGAGATCATGAAGATGCTGCATAAATAAAATAAAAGCCAGGCCTTGCCCCCAGACAGTCTGCAGGAAACACCGTCCTGATTACTCGTTGATATAATTTTCAAAGAGTTGAGCTAACGCTTGAATCGGTCGCAAAATTATCTTCAGGTGAAACCATATATGATCAATGTCATTTAACAGCTTTGAAGATAATCGTATAGTATTTACAGAACGATGCGTATGTGAGGTACCATTGCTTTGGCAAAGATGCAGCAAACCGGGGGTGTAATTATGAAAACAACAAACAAGTTTTTTGAAGAAGGCAAGAAATCATTGATTGAGGGGAATATAAAAGAAAGTATTGAATCATTTTCCAACGCCATCAGTGAAGGCGAAAAATCAGATATCCTTTTCCTGAGCCGTGGGGTGGCATACCTGAAAAACCGTGATACAGACCATGCCATTGATGACTTCAGTGAAGTTGTAAAAATGAGTGATAAGAATGCACGCGCTCATTACTACAGGGGGATCGCATACCTGACAAAAGAAAATTTCAAAGAGGCTATCTCAGAATTTGATAAAACCATATCGTTAGATCCTGAGAACAGTACAGCTTTTTTTGCGCGGGGAACCGCATACGCGCACATTGGCGATGATGAGATGGCAGCAAAAAATATCAAGACAGCTATCACCTTTTCCGAGTCCGGTATTTACCAGCTTCAGGAAACAATCGGACTATGGAGAACTCAGTTTGATAAGGCCATGTCCATCATGACAGGAGAGAAGAAATCAGTGGATATGGTACTTTCAGAGGATGAGTCGAGGAAGGTTAAGAAGTGGCTTAAGGAAGGGTATGAGGGATAACTGGCTCCCGGGGAGGGATTCGAACCCCCGACAGGGTGGTTAACAGCCACCTGCTCTGCCAGCTGAGCTACCCGGGAATACCATAAGAGATAGTATCTTTATAGCAACGTAATATTATAAGGATATTCCCGAGCAAATTCAACATAACGGTCTTCATTCTTGTAAAAAGCGAAGAAGATATCCAGCAACAGGCAGAGGGGCGTTGTTCATGCGCAGTCAATGCGTCTGTATGCGACCTGTTCGATCAGACCAAGGGCTGTCCGTACAGGGTTTTAGATTGGTCAAAATCATAAGGGAATGAGCCATATGGCTTATATATAAGTAAAAAATGTTGAAATAGTGTAAAATGGTTATCGTGATTCTTCATAATAACAGTAATTTTTAAAGATTAAAGGAAGAGAATGGCAAGCAGAGAAGAGTATCTGAAGAAAATGGAGTTGAAAAACAAGGCTAAACTTGAGGCCGGACTGGTGTCTGAACGATTCTCCAAAGTCACAGGTATGAAAATTAAAATGACATATTACCACAATTCAGAAAACCCGATTCTCATGGAGCGGACAATTAATGTGTTCCCTACCAGTTATGCCTATTTCCAGATGGACTGTATGGTCAGGGGCTGTGCTGAAGGGGGGTTTAATCTTGGCCCTGTTATTTCAAAACTCGTAAAGAAGAAGTTGAAGTCAGCTAAGGGAAAGATCGATTGTAAGGGCAAGGTCAATGAGGAAAGCACTGATCATGCTCATGTAACCTATGATATAAATGTCAAATACAGCAGGCGTACTAAATAGCTTTTTATCACGTTACCAAAGCAGCAAGAATCCGCCCCCTCCCTGTATCAGAAAGTAAAAACGAAACCGTATTCAGGCGTCATATGCCTGTTTGGAACTATATTCCATTATTAAGGCCCTATGAATCCCTGATTAGATTTAACTAGCCGATTCTTTTCTCTTTTCTCTCAAAAGTGGTGTACCAAATTCTGGATATTTATGATATTATAATCTGTATTTAGTTTATTTTAATCTTCATGTGTAAGAATTAATTGCATTTAAATCATGTTAAGGGGATGGCTGGGGGCGGATTTTCAGTCTTTACGATCAACACGATTTCTCAGGTTGATTTCATGGAAACAGCGTTATACGAAAATGCGGTATGAGCCGTGACCGGTTACAGGGGGAGCTCTTGCGGGCAATATCAAGAAATGGGGTGGGGAATGGATACGAGGGCAAAAAAAAGACCAATGCTGTCAAGTAGAGAAATTGAAGTGCTTAACTGGCTGAAAAAAGGGAAAAGTTCGTGGGATGTAGCCGCGATCCTGAATATTAGTGAGCGAACAGTGAATTTTCATGTAAAAAATATTATGCAAAAACTCGATGCAGTCAGCAGAACACAGGCTGTAGCCGTTGCAGTTGAACAAGAGATTGGTAATGGCAAATGACAGTGTGTTTCATTTGCGGCTTGGCAGTTTTATCACTTATGTGATGACCCGGTAAATCCATTCCGGACAGCACCGTAGGAGGCCGAATCTGGAGATGAAATCGGCAGGGCTTTAGGACTTCATCCTGATTATGTTATTATCAAGTAGTTAAAATACAACGTATTTTATGGGCCATGGGCTGCTAACCGGATAATTTCAGAAACATTATTTGCGCAGATGAACGCTACGAAAGCAAGAATACTTGTTGTTGATGATGAAGAAAGTATCAGGTATACCTTTCAGAACTTCCTTGCTGATGAGGGATATGAGGTGTATACTGCTGACAGCTATGCTTCTGCGCTGTCCCAGCTGAGCGGCGTCAGGTATGATCTGATCTTTGCAGATGTAAAACTTGGCGGCAGAACCGGAATTGATCTGCTTCATAAACTAAATGAGTCTAACCATAATTGCCCAATCATCATGGTTACGGGATATCCCAATATTGATACAGCCTCTGATTCTGTGCGGCTGGGGGCCTTTGATTACCTCTCAAAACCGGTCCGTCAGGACACACTTCTTCACACGACCCGGCTTGCGTTGCAGCACAAGGCACTTCAGGATGAAAATGAGCGATACAGACTGAACCTTGAGGCCATTTTCCGGAGTGTTAAGGATGCGATTATTACTGTTGGGAAAGACCTGGAAGTGCTGGAAGTAAATGAGGCGGCAGAATTAATCTGCGGTATCGGGCGTATGACTGTCGGTAAAAATCTGTCAGAGGCAAATCTGAATTGCAGTGGAAAATGTCTGGATATTGTCCGGAAGGCAATGAATACAAACAAGAGTTTTGAGGCCTATCGCACAGAATGTGACCAGAAACGTCACGATGGGCAGGTTGTAACCATCACGGCCTCGCCCCTTGTTGACAGAAATGGTGTTTTTAGCGGTGTTGTTATTGTTGTGCGAGATGAAACCCGGTTATATGATCTTGAAAGAAATCTACGTGAGCGAAGCCAGTTCCACCATATTATCGGTAAGAGCAGGCAGATGCAGAAAATATATTCCCTCATAGAGGATCTGGCAGATGTGCAAACCACAGTCCTCATTACCGGAGACAGCGGCACGGGCAAAGAGCTGGTTGCAGAGGCGATTCATTACAAGGGAAACCGCAGGAGCGGGCCTCTCGTCAAAGTGAACTGTTCGGCGCTCTCAGATGGTCTGCTGGAAAGTGAGCTCTTCGGACATGTAAAAGGCGCGTTTACCGGCGCTGATAAAGACCGGATCGGCCGGTTTCAGAAGGCTGACGGAGGGACAATATTTCTCGATGAAATAGGTGATATATCTCCAAGAATGCAGCTCCGCCTGTTGCGAATAATGCAGGAGCGGGAGCTGGAAAAAGTGGGAGATTCAAACCCAATCAAGGTAGATGTCCGTGTTATAACAGCGACAAATCAGGATCTGGCACAAAAAGTAAAGTCAGGGGAATTCAGAGAAGACCTTTACTACCGTTTGAGGGTGGTTGAGCTGAATTTGCCGCCTTTACGCGAACGAAGGGAGGACATTCCCCTGCTGATAGACAGTTATCTTCAGAAGTTTAATAAAAAATTTCAAAAAAATATCATTGCAGTGTCCGAAGATGTGAGGAAAGTTTTCATGGACTATGGTTGGCCCGGAAATATACGAGAACTTGAGCACACCCTGGAGCATGCCTTTGTGATTTCCCGAAAAGACACGATCACCATTGATGACCTTCCTGTAGAATTGAGTGATTTTATCGAACAGGAGCAGATCTCAGACAGAGGAGAAAATGTTTCGGATGCTCAGAAAATACGAGAGGCATTGAGAAAGTCCGGCGGCAATAAATCAAAGGCAGCACGCATTCTTGGAGTCAGCGTGAGAACCATATACCGGAAGATCGAAAAATACGATATACTTGAGGAAAAGGTATGACGCTACACCATGACATGTCTCGAAATCATGCTGTCATAATACCATGACATGTCATGGTTTTACTTCCCTTGAATCCTTATTTTACAACACTGTACAATAACTTTTCACTCGCTTCATAACCTCCTTCCCTGTCATGATATTACAGATTCATTTCCCTGGCATTTCCGAATTGAGATACATTCTTCACCATTTTTTTGATCTGGCATAGATCTTGTAATACATTAATTACTGTTTAAGAACATTTCTATTCAAAAGCTTCTCATATGCAGGTACAACTGTAATTGCGAACGAGTGAACGTTACGTTACTGAAGGAGGAGGTGTCATGAAGGACCACAGGTGCAGTAATCTGGTTGAATGGGTTGACGGAGTCATTTTACTCTGTGATGAGAATGGAGGGTATTACGTGCCGGAGCAATCGCATATAAAACAATATTGTAAGAATAAGCAGAACAGCAAGTGCCCCTATCACACAGCATGTGCAGATCAATGAGGCATGTAAGTCGGAGGTTCAGCCGTGGGTCAGGAAGCACAAAATGGCTTTATGTGTATGCAGTTATGAGAGGAGACCTTGACAGATGAAAAGGTATGAGAACAATAAATGCTTTTGCCCGTTCGTCAGTAATCCCTCTCTGGACTGTTACTGTTTTAACCTGACAAGTGTAACCATTAATCAGGCCCTGTATTATTGCAGGGATAACTTTAAACGCTGTGAAGTGTACATGAATAACAGCAGGGAGCAGTTGCCTGTCGCGAAACAACGTGAAATGAAAAAAGGGATTGAGGCGTCATGAGAGATTTATACAGCAGCCATAATTTATTGTCTATACAAATTACTTTTACCGAGTATTTCAGCGGTCATTATTTAAACAAGGGGGTGAAGGGATGACAATCAGCACTGGGCTTAAAGGCAGAAAAGCCGTAGACGATGTTGCAGGTGAGCGCAATTACCGGAGCAAGAAGGTCCATATATCCATGAACTACAACAACATGGATGATCCTATAAAAATGTACCTTCGAGACATGGAATCACTCCCCCTGCTGAGTAAGGAAGGAGAGGTAACCCTGGCTAAAAGGATTGAGAATGGTAAATTACAGATTTTCGGCATACTGTTTGCCGCCCCATTTTCCCTTAAACAGGTTTCATACCTTCCTCGACTACTCAAGGACAGGAGACTGACGATCAACACCATATGTGTGATCAGCAAAGATCTTCAAGATGAAGGCAACAAAAAGGCTATAGATGGTTTTCTCAAAGCCATCAGGTCTCTGAAGTCCTTGTCTCAGAAAAGGGATATCCTGATCGCTAAATCTGGAAGCAGGTTAACCAGAAAAGAGGCTGACGCGGTAAACATCCAATTGATAAAAAACAGAGACAAGATAGTCTCAAAAATACTCTGTCTCAGGCTCAATGAAAAACTCATTGCAGGTCTCCTGAATCAATTTAAAAAACTGGCGCGCCTGCACGAAAGTATGAGCGATGAAATGGGGCAGGTGCAACAGGACCTGGGCATTGCACCTGACAAACTGAGGAGCAGAACTGCTGTTCAGAAGACTGCGGTGCGGACGGAAAAAAATACTGAAGAAGTCAAAGTACTGTACAACTATTACAGGACTCTGAAGAAAAAGAAGATGGTTGTTGAATCAGAACTTGGTCTGAATGAGGCGGAACTGAAATCCGCATTGCAGATTATTCATGACTGTGAGGCTGACATGGATGATGCCAAGGGAAAACTGACAGAGTCAAACCTGAGACTTGTTATCAGCATAGCACGAAAGTACATCGGAAGAGGCCTTACATTATCCGACCTCATCCAGGAGGGCAATATAGGCCTGATGCGCGCTGTTGATAAATTCGATTACAAAAAGGGATACAAGTTCAGTACCTATGCAACGTGGTGGATAAAGCAGGCAATAACAAGGGCCCTTGCGGACCAGGCACGGACGATACGGCTTCCTGTGCATATGATCGAGACGATTAACAGGCTAACGCAGGTTTCGAAGCAGCTTGTTCAGGATTTTGGAAGAGAACCGATGACAGAAGAAATTGCTGCCAGAATGGGAATTTCCCCTGAGAAGGTAAGAGGCATGATGAAGATATGCAAGGAGCCTATTTCTTTGGAAACGCCAATAGGTACTGATGATGACAGCCATCTTGAGGATTTCATAGAAGATAAGGCATCTTTGATTCCTCTGGACTCGGTAATTCAGCAGGAACTCAAGATGCAGGTAGAGAAAGCTATCAGTTCTCTGACAAAAAAAGAGGCTGAGATAATTCACAAGAGATTCGGCATCGGGGACGGAGTTTCCCAGACCCTTGAAGAAGTGGGGAAGCATTTTAAGGTGACGAGGGAACGCATCCGGCAGTTGGAAGGAAAGGCGTTGAGAAAACTGCGTCATCCGGCGAGAAGTCAGACCCTTAAGCTCTACCTTGAGAAGAGCTCATAAAAATACGATTCTTTGAAGAGCATGCAGGGGTGGAGGCGACTCAGGGCCTCCACCCCTGTTCATTTTAACATCGCGCAGTGCCTCATCTTGCAACGTTCCTCCAGATAATCCATAATTAATTACCATGGACGTCATAACAACTCACCTGAACGCTGACTTTGATGCCCTCGCCTCTATGATGGCGGCCGGAAAATACTATCCCGAAGCGGTTCTGGCATTTCCAGGGTCCCAGGAAAAAAGTGTTCGTGATTTTCTTGCAACATCAGATAACTCCCTGAATATTCAAAAAGTCAAAGACATTGCGTTAGATCGTATAACCCGCCTCATTCTTGTTGATGTCAAGAGTCCGCACAGAATAGGAAAGTTTTCCGAGGTGCTCTGCAAAGAAGGTATTGCTGTGCATATTTATGACCATCACCCCTTATCAGGTGACGACGCACGAGGTCAGCATGAAGTCATCGAGAGTGTTGGAGCAGCCAGTACCATTTTTACAGAAATGATCCAGAATGATAAAAAGCCGCTTTCTCCCGGTGAAGCAACCCTGCTCATGCTGGGAATATACGAAGAAACAGGTTCTCTCATATTCCCGTCAACAACGGTGAGAGATCTCTTTGCTGCCGCTTATCTGCTCAAAAAGGGCGCGAACCTGAAAATAGTATCTGCTTTTATCACAAAAACGCTTAGTCCGGAAGAGATTGATCTGCTGAATGACCTGATTCATTCTGCTCGTGACCATCTCATTCATGATATACGAATCAAAATCGCATTGGCATCAAGAGAAACCTACATCGGGGATATAGCATCTCTGGCTCACAGAATCAGGGACATGGAAGATGTTGATGCCATATTTCTCGTTGTTATGATGGAGAATCGGGTCCAGGTTATAGCAAGAAGTCAAACACCGGAAGTTGATGTGTCTGAAATTATGCATGTCTTTGGCGGAGGAGGCCACCCGCAGGCCTCATCAGCGGTTGTGAGGGACATGTCACTTGAAGAAACCCACAATAAACTGCTGGAGATACTGCAGGAGAAAATACGCCCCACAAAAGTGGCTAAGGACATTATGACAAGTCCGGTAAAATGCATTCTCATGAACAACACCCTGAAGACCGCTGAAAAAATGATGACCAAATACCAGGTAAATGTCCTTCCCGTACTGGAAAAAGACAACATCTATTTTGGCCTTATATCCAGGGAAGTTATTGAGCGGGCGCTTTTCCATGGTTTTGGAAGGAGCAGGGTGGCTGAGTTTTGTACAACAGGGGTGCCTGAAGCATCATTAACAACATCAATCGCTGAGATTGAATCATTGATGGTGGAGCGCAACCAGAGATTTATGCCTGTTGTCGAAGACAACCTTATTGTTGGTGCCATCACCCGGACAGACCTGATGCGTTCACTGTATGAAAGCTTGCTGAAGAAGAGCAGGATTGGAGCAAGAGAGAAACCTGCCGGGAAGCCCTCGGAAGGGAAGAGCCTCCTATCAAATATGAAGGCAAACTTCCCTGAGGAAGTATACAGCCTGCTCAGGTTATCAGGAGAAGTCGCCCATGACCTGGGGTTCTCAGCATATATTGTTGGCGGTTCTGTTCGTGATATTCTGCGGGGAGAGGAAAACCTTGATATTGACATCGTTATAGAAGGCGATGGAATTGCATTTGCCCATGAGCTCGGAAGACGCCTCAAGGTGAAAGTGAAAACTCACTCAAGGTTTGCAACCGCTGTTGTCATCACTGATTTTCTAAAATTTGATGTCGCGACAGCGCGGACAGAGTATTATGACTCACCCGCAGCATTGCCAAAAATAGAGACTTCATCTATCAAGAAAGACCTGTATAGACGGGACTTTACCATCAATACCCTGGCGATCAGGCTGAATCCTGACCGGTTCGGGCAGCTCATCGACTTTTTCGGCGGCCAGAAGGATATAAAGGAAAAGACGATTAGAATACTTCACAACCTGAGTTTTATCGAGGACCCCACACGCGCTTTCAGGGCGATAAGGTTTTCTGAGCGCTTTGGGTTTACCATAAGTAAACATACAATTAACCTGATAAAGACAGCAGTCCGCATAAATCTATTCAACAAGCTCTCAGGTACAAGAATGTATGATGAGCTGAATCTTTTATTTCTCGAGACTGAACCCCACAGGGCCCTTGAACGGCTTTCAGAATTTGATCTGCTGAAGTTTATTCAACCGAACCTTAAAATTACCCCGTCTCTTGAAAAGACACTTGAGGGTATTCAGGAAACCGTTGCCTGGTTTAAGCTTCTGTTTTTGGAAGAGGAGCTGAACAAGTCTCACCTTTTCCTCATGGCACTTCTTGATGAACTGACTCCCAGAGAACAGGGCGAGGCATTAAAGCGGCTTTTTGTTCCGCCCAATGCGAGCAGGGATATACGTGAAGGGATTGAACAGGCAGGTTTGGCATTAAAAGCGCTGCAG
>CAMYND010000081.1:0-13378 GCA_947259645.1 Thermodesulfovibrionia bacterium
GTGTTTAACAAAACTGTTTGGCAAATAGTCTCTTCCATCTGGTATTCTATTTGACAGGCAGGAGGAGGATAGTTTGATAGCGTCTCTTAAGGGAATTGTTCAAAGCAAAAGGCCGGAAAGACTTGTTGTAGATGTCAGTGGAATCGGCTATCATGTGCATATCCCCCTGCGCGTCCTTGGCGATATTCCGGAGCCGGGAAACCCTGTATTTTTGCATACCTACACGCATGTGAGAGAAGATGCCCTGCAGCTTTTCGGATTTCTCTCTGATGAAGAGCGCAGTGTCTTCACAACGCTGCTGGGGGTAAGCGGTGTCGGTCCGAAACTGGGTCTCGCGATCCTTTCGGGCATGCCGGTCCAAAAGTTTGCCGAGGCAGTTCACCATGAAGATGTATCAATGCTTTCAACCATCCCGGGTCTTGGCAAAAAAACAGCGGCCAGGCTTGTTCTGGAGCTCAAGGGCAAATTACCGTCCCTGGAGGACGACGGGACGCATGCGCCACATAAGCAGTCAACCTCGGAAGACGCAATTTCAGCGCTTGTGAACCTGGGGTATAAAAAGCCGCTGTCTGAAAGAGCGGTGGCAAAGGCTTCTCAAAACGGATCAGAGCAGATAGAGGACATAATACGGGAAGCATTAAACTACCTTACAGAAAAATAGATCAGCCATGAACGAGATACCGGAAAGAACTATTGCCCCTGAAGTAAAGTCTGAAGATCTGAGTTTCGAACTCAGTGTCAGACCCCGATCCTTTGAGGAATTTGTTGGGCAGGACAAATTAAAGGACAACCTGAGGATATTCATCCAGGCAGCCAAACAGCGGGAGGAGGCCCTGGATCATGTGCTTTTCTGCGGCCCGCCCGGACTGGGAAAGACAACACTTGCCCATATTATTTCCGCGGAACTGAACGCTGACATCAAAGTGACCTCCGGCCCTGTGCTTGAGCGGCCAGGCGATCTGGCAGCTATCCTGACAAATATCGGTGATGGGGACATCCTTTTTATCGATGAGATTCACCGGCTTCCCAGAATTGCTGAGGAAATACTCTACCCTGCCATGGAAGATTACCAGCTCGATATTATTATCGGTCAGGGGCCGAGCGCGAGATCACTGAAACTGAATCTGCCCAATTTCACCCTCATCGGGGCCACAACAAGAACAGGCCTCCTGACATCACCCCTGAGGGACCGCTTCGGCATCATCAGCAGGCTAAATTTTTACCGGCCGGAAGATCTTGAGACTATCCTTCTCCGTTCCGCCGGGATATTAAAAACAGAACTAAAACAGGACGCTGCGGCTGAAATCGCGGGCAGGTCCAGGGGCACACCCAGGATCGCCAACCGGCTCCTGCGGCGGGTGCGGGACTTTGCCCAGGTAAAGGGCAACGGGATAATAGACCTTGGTATTTCCCAGCAATCCCTGAGCGCCATGGAGGTTGACAGAAAAGGGTTTGATGAGATGGACAGAAAACTGCTCCTTACCATAATTGAAAAGTACGGCGGGGGGCCTGTCGGACTTGAAACACTGGCCTCTTCAATCCGGGATGAAAAAGACACGGTCGAAGATGTCTATGAACCCTACCTCCTCCAGGAAGGCTTCATCGAAAGAACCCCGCGAGGCAGAGTTGCCACACGGCGGGCTTATGAACATTTCGGTATAAAAAAAACAGATAGAGAGTTGTTTTGATCCACAGATTACGCAAATGACCTGTTTTGATTTGCCACAGAATTACACAGACTTATTGTTAAATATATATAGAACAAATACATTCTTTGAGTTCTGCGCAATGACTGAGAAAAAATAGTCAGTGCGAGTCAGTGGCTGAAACTGTTTTGTAATGAATATCCTTCTTCACATATGCTGCGGCAACTGTGCCCTCTACCCGGTGAAAATCCTTCGTTCAGAGGGGATAAACATGACCGGGTTCTGGTTTAACCCCAATATACATCCACTCGAGGAATACAGGCTGAGGATTGATTCGCTGAAATATCTCTCTGACAAATGGCACTTTGATATGCTCTATGATGATATGTACAGACCTGAAGAGTACTTTAATCTCTTCCAGGGGGACTATTCATCTCTCCTTAACGACTCAGGGGGAGCAGCGGACCTGAATGTTCCGGAACTGCCGCCATTTCCTGAACGGTGCAGATCATGCTATCTGCTCCGCCTCGAAAAGACAGCTGCACAGGCAAAGGAACAGGGCTTTGACGCTTTCACCACAACACTCCTTATCAGTCCCTATCAGGACTTTGAACAGATCAGGAAGACAGGAACTGATCTTGCCGAGAAATATAATATCGATTTTTTTCTCAAGGATTTCAGGCCCTGGTTCAGAGACGCAATGAACCTCTCAAAGGAACTGGAGCTCTACCGGCAGAACTATTGCGGGTGTATCTTTAGCAGAGAAGAGAGAAATCGGAAGAAACCAAAACAGGTAAACAACAGAGGCACAGAAAAAAACATATAATTATTTATGCAGCATATAGCTAAGATTCTTATAATTTTCGGACTTGTAATAGCTGGAATCGGCCTCTTGCTTCTGTTGTTCAGAAACAGCGACATTCCCTTTCTGGGCAAACTCCCGGGGGATATACTCATCCAGAAGAAAAATTTTACCTTCTACTTCCCTGTTGGGACGAGCATAGTATTGAGCATTCTCCTTACGCTGATCTTCTACCTTTTCAGTAAGAGATAATATCTATTTAGCTGTCAGCGCTCAGCTATCAGCCATCAGCTTTCAGCTGAATACTTAATAAATTACCTTGATTTAGAAGATAAAGATGTGCTAATAATAGACAAATATGTTCCATGTACGATATATAGTATTATCAGTTATTGTAGTGATCACGCTGCTTTGCAGGCCATCGTGGTCAGAGCATAGCATAGCGGTATTAATGCTCAACACCACTCATGACCCGCTACCCACGGAACAGGCGGTACATCTGCAGGATATTTCCGGGAAGGTATTTATTAAGGGGAACTTTTATGAAGGTTCTCTGAAGATATTAAAAGACAGCAATGGCCTGCATATCATTAATACCATTCCCCTGGAAACGTATGTTGAAAAAGTTGTGGCCGCTGAAACGGAAAAAAACTGGGAACTCGAGGCCCTCAAGGCTCAGGCTGTTATCTCGCGGACATATGCCACCTTCTACAAGCAGCTGAATTCCGGGCAGCAGTACAATATCGCTTCCACAGCGCTGAACTCTTCTGAAGACAACAGGATCGACCCCCTTATACTGTATGCGGCAACGGTTACAAAGGGTGAAATCCTGACCTACGATGATTCGCCCATAAAGGCCCTGCACCACTCAGCATGTGAAGGTAAGACAGAACTGCCTGAGGAGCTCTGGAAAGAAAGCTACCCTTATCTGCAATCAGTAACCTGCAACAGCAGGAATTCGCCCTTTGATAACTGGGAAAAAAGTTTTACCCGCGATAAGATAGCAAAGGCCTTTGGAGTAGAGATGGTCCGGGACCTGGAGATATCATCATATACGAGCACCGGCAGGGTAAAATATTTACGCTTACTATTGCCCCAGGAAAAACCGGCAATTTCTTCAACCATAGTTTCGGCACTGGAACTCCGGAAACGGCTTGGTGAACAGGAGCTCCCGAGCACCTCATTTTCACTCTCATCAGATACTGATACAATTACGTTTATCGGACATGGCTCCGGCCATGGCGTTGGCCTCAGCATGTGGGGAGCACTTGAAATGGCAAAACAGGGAATGAATTACCAGCAGATCCTCTCCCACTACTATCCCGGCACAACCCTGAAGAGCGACCCCAAACAAGATCACCACAAATTCGTATCCAGATAACACCCCCTCTAATACATTAAGTCAGCCTTGCAGATGTATTAGTCCCTTTGTCTTTCTGTCTTTCTGTCTTTTTGTCCCTTACCTCCTTTCCTCCTTTCCCGCTCTCCCCCTTTCCCCCTTCATAAGTCATTTGGAACTTACCCATAACTTGTAGTACCTTATATATATGAAACTCACAGACTTTGATTACCCCATCTCTCCCGACCAGATCGCCCAGCATCCCCTGACAGACAGGGATTCATCGAACATGCTTGTAATCAACAGGCATTCCGGCTGCTTTGAACACAGGGTATTTAAGGATGTCATTGATTACCTGAAGCCCGGCGACGTCCTTGTCCTGAACAATACAAAAGTTATTCCTGTTCGTCTCTGCGGCAAAAAACCCACCGGAGGCAGCGCTGAGATTACCCTCTTAAAAGAACTGAAACCAAATGTCTGGGAAGCACTGGTCAAAGGCGTTCATGAAGGCAGGATTGATTTTGAGTATGGGATCAGCGCGGAAGTACTGCGCAGAGAGGGTACCCTGACGAACGTTACCTTTACTCTGCAGTCAGGAGCTGACATCAAGGATTTCCTTCATAAAATCGGCGTCATGCCTCTGCCGGTGTACATCAAGAGGAAATCAGCCCCATCTGACCTGAAACAGTATCAGACCGTCTATGCTGAGAAGGAAGGGGCCATTGCAGCTCCAACAGCAGGCCTGCACTTTACAGAAGCCCTCTTAAACAGGATTAAGGACAAGGGAGTGGAAATAAGAACAGTCATACTTCATGTAGGGTACGGCACGTTCAGGGCGGTAACCGTTGAGAAGATAAAAGACCATGCAATGGAAAAAGAGTTTTACGAAATTCCCGAGGCAACAGCCCGGGCGATCAATGCTGCCCGGGAACGGGGGAGCAACGTCATTGCTGTTGGGACAACCGTCACAAGGGCCCTTGAGTCATCAGCAGAGGAGGGGCCTTCAGGGAAGGTAAAGCCGGGCAGAGGGATGGCCTCGATGTTTATCTATCCTGGTTACGAGTTTAAAGTCATCAACGCCCTCATCACGAATTTTCACCTCCCAAAGTCAACGCCGATGATGCTTGCTTCAGCTTTTTCAGGACTGGATCTGCTGAAAAAAGCTTACCATGAGGCCCGGGCGATGAATTACCGGTTTTTCTCCTATGGTGATGGGATGATGATTTTGTAGTTTTTCCCCTTGTCTCCTGACTGTCACATCTCAATAACCAAATAAATATTGCGTAAAAGTACTTTACAGTTCATTTAAAATAGAACTTGCATTAATGATATTGTTGATTTATAGTTAAATCGAAAGGCGGGAGCTGATTTCATCATCAGTAATTCCCGCTTCTTACTGAGCAGCAAAGGAGATAGGCACACGGTTAAGCTCGAGCTGGATTTTGGCAGTGAAAAAGACCTTTCATCGATTTACGGAAGGCTGGATTCCACATTGAAAGCAATGGAAGAAGCCCTTGGGATCGAAGCATCTATCAGGGGGAATAAAGTATTTCTTCATGGGGACAAGCGTTCTGTCGACAAGGCTGAACAATTCATAAAAGAATATTACTCGATTAATTCTGATGGCTATTCCATCAGCCCTGATGATATCAGGTACGCGCTGAAAGCCATTGATACATCGGAGCCAGACAGAATATCCGGTCAGGATGAGGCTGGGCCTAAATCCGGCTCAACCTCGCTGAAAGACTTTTTCTCAAGCAACATACCGGTCTCATCAAAGAGAAAATTTATTGTTCCGAGGTCTGAAAATCAGAAACAGTATATAGAGGCCATTAAAAAGTATGACATGGTAATCGGTATAGGACCTGCCGGGACCGGAAAGACCTATCTCGCAATGGCCATGGCCATCAATGCCCTGCTGAAAAAACAGGTGAGCCGAATCATCCTGGCCCGCCCTGCTGTTGAGGCAGGGGAGCGGCTCGGCTTTCTCCCGGGAGATCTTTTTGAAAAAGTGAACCCCTACCTCAGACCCCTGTATGACGCGCTCTTTGACATGATGGAGAATGAGAAGGCATCAGCCCTGATAGAAAAAGGGGTCATTGAGATAGCTCCGCTGGCCTTCATGCGGGGACGGACCCTGAATGACTCATTCATCATTCTTGATGAGGCCCAGAACACGACGTCAGAGCAGATGAAGATGTTCCTGACCAGATTAGGATTTAACTCAAAAACCGTGATTACCGGGGACATAACCCAGATTGACCTGCCTGCGGGGCGTATATCAGGCCTTGTGGAAGCAAAAATGATCCTTGGCGAAATCAAGGACCTCAGCTTTGTTTACTTTTCTGAAAAGGATGTGGTAAGACATAAACTTGTGCAGAAAGTGATCAGGGCTTATGATAAGTTTGAAAAAAGCCGAAAGAGTGAACAGTGACAAAAAGCAAACTGAATAACCAGAAGAAGTCCTCAAAAATTACCAGGGACCAGATAATCAAGTTCTTCCTCCTGGCAGCACTGACAGCGGTCATGTCTATATCGCTGCTCTGGGGCAGGGCACTGCCCATTGAGACCATTGCCGGGACAGCTCTTTTGCTCGTGCTGCTCCTTCTGATCCTATACAAGGATTCTATCCGGTACAGGCCGGAAATCAGGGAAGACTACCGGCTCCTGCTCCTTGCCGGCATTCTGTTATCTGGAAACCTTGCGATAGGGCGTACCTTTCATTATGTGGCAGAGGGTTTTACCAAATTTCTCGGTACGGTTGATCCCTTTCTTCTTGTCTACGCCATACCCCTTGCAACAGGCTCGATGCTTGCTGCTTTGTTGATCGATATTCACACCGCTATTGTATTTACTGTTATTACGAGCCTGATTGGCGGATTGTGGCTCAACAGCCCTCTCTTTTCCATCTATGTCTTCGCGTCGGGACTGACCGCTGCCTTTGGTGTAATACGCTGCAAAAAGCGCTCATCCATATGGAGAGCCGGACTGGCAGTGAGCGGTGTTTCCCTTTTTACCGCACTGACGATAACCTTAATCAGGGGTGAGATGGTCAGCCTTGAGCCGTTGATGGTCACCGGGTTTGCCCTGCTGAATGGCATAGCTGTTGCTACCCTGGTCTCCGCGCTGCTGCCTTTGTTTGAATATTCATTTAAAGTAACGACAGATATCAGCCTTCTTGAACTTCTCGATCTTAATCAGCCGCTCATGCGCGAACTCCTCGTTGAGGCCCCCGGCACATACCACCACAGCATCATCGTGGGGAACCTTGCCGAGGCAGCTGCCGAGGCTGTCGGTGTAAATCCGCTGCTGGCGAGAGTCAGCGCCTATTACCATGACATCGGCAAGGTAAAAATGCCTGAATACTTTATCGAAAACCAGATAGCTTCCGTCAGCAAACATGATAAACTGGCCCCCCGCATGAGCAGCCTGATCCTGCTCTCTCATGTCAAAGAGGGGGTGGAACTCGCCAGAAAACACAAACTTCCTCAGTCGATAATAGATATAATCCAGCAGCATCACGGCACCTCTGTCCAGACGTTTTTCTTTCAGAAGGCGAAAGAAAAGCATGACAAGGTCGCTCCGATGACGGAAGAGGACTTCCGCTATCCAGGGCCAAAGCCGCAGACCCGCGTTGCCGCCCTGGTCTTGATGGCTGACGCTGTGGAAGCTGCATCCAGGGTCTTGACAGATACCTCACCTGCCAGAGTTTCCCTGCTGGTGGACAGAATTATTAATCACTGTTTCATTGATGGACAGCTTGATAACTGTGAGCTCACACTCAAGGACATTCGTGAGATCCGCACCCACTTTGTTTATCTTTTAACCAGCATGTATCACAAACGGATCAAGTACCCCGGATTTGAAATAGAACATGAAGATACTCATAAGAAACAGGCAACGGTTTCGAGCCCTCGATAAAGAAAGAATTACACAAGCAGCCCACAATATTCTGTGCCTCCTCAAACAGCCTGAGGCTGAGTTGAGCATTCTCTTTGTCGGTGAAAAGAAAATGACTGAACTCAACACCGCCTACAGGGGAATCAGGAAGAGCACTGATGTTCTTTCTTTTGAGGCAGGGATAGAGGTTGGAGACCGCAGCATTAACACTGTCCTTGGCGATGTAGTGATAAACATACCGAAAGTGGAGTCGCAGGCCAGGGAATACGGCACAGGGTTCTATGATGAACTGCACCGTTTACTGGCCCACGGGATCCTCCACCTCCTGGGCTATGATCATGAGCTATCAGAGAAAGAAGCCGGAAAAATGATAAAAAAAGAGCGGGAGATTCTCAGTGCCTCTCAGAAAATGGATTAAAAGCACGAACCACGCGATCGAGGGAGTTCTCCATGCCGCCAAAACGCAGCGTCATGTGAGATACCATCTCTATGCCGCGATAGTTATTCTGTTAACAAGTTTTCTCCTTGGAATCACCCGGACCGAGTTCGGGGTTCTGGTAATATTAACTATTGTCGTTCTTTCAGTAGAGATGCTTAACACCGCAATTGAAGCCATTACAGATATCCTCTTCAAGGAGTATGATGAGAAGGCAAAGGAGATCAAGGATATTGCTGCCGGTGCGGTCCTTGTTACTGCCCTGGGTGCCGCTGTTATCGGCTACATCATACTCTACAAACCTGTTGAACAATTTTTCTACAGCGGTCTCCACATAGCCAAGCACAGCGGCGGCAATGTTGCTGTTGTCTCTCTTGTCATAGTATTGATAATGGTCGTACTCATCAAGGCATTCCACGGGAGAGGGGAACCCCTCAGGGGTGGCATGCCCAGTGGTCATGCTGCTGTCGCGTTTTCCATATGGGTAGCGGTCACCTTAATAAGCGGAAGCTTCGCGCCGTCCGCCCTCGTCTTGATCATGGCTGTTGTGATCGCCCAGAGCAGGGTCTATGTGAAAGTGCACACTCCGCTTGAAGTTATCGCGGGGGCATTGCTCGGCACATCAATAACCTTTTTATTATTTAAACTATTTTCATGAGTTCCGGTCTGCGAAAATTTGACCCTGCCGTAGATAAAAGAGTGCTCCTGTTCATATCTGGAATGCTCTGGACTATCGTCGGGGCAGCATTGTGCAATCTCTCGATCCATTGGCTTTCAGAGGTGCCGATGACGGAAGCCGGGTTAATGGGAACGGCCGGGATTGTGCTGGCCCTGGCAATTCATCATTTTGGCTTTTTAAAGCTTGTTGATAAAAATATCGAGCGGATACGTGCTAAAGACGGGAAAGTCTGCATATTTGGCTTCCAGCCATGGAAGAGTTACGCCATAATCATTGTTATGATCCTGTTCGGATCGATTATCAGGCAGTCATCCCTGCCCCGAACATATCTTTCGATTATCTATACCGGGTTTGGCGGGGCAATGCTTCTCTCAAGTTTCAGATATTACAGGGTATTCATTAAGTTACGGGGAAAGTAGAGAAGCAGCTATCAGCGGTCAGCCATCAGCCATCAGCCATCAGCCATCAGCCATCAGCCATCAGCCATCAGCTACCAGCTACCGGCTACCAACTACCAGCTTTTAAGAAGGTGTTTCTCGAATCAGGCCGCATCGTTTTCGGCTGACAACTGAGAATATCAACAGGAGAGAATTCAGGCTTCGTGGACAGCCGGAATAATTTGATTTTTTCGGCAGGTATCAGTAGAATATTAGATTGAAATTCGGCATTTAAGTTTTTCCTGTTTTTTTCAGTGCCTTAAAAGGAGATTACAATGACATATACTACCTATCGGCCCAAGAACAAGAAACGCAAGAGGACTCATGGATTCAGGAAGAGAATGAGTACCAAGGGCGGACAGAGGATTATTAAGAGTAGGCGCGCGAAAGGCAGACACAAGCTGTCCGTATAACTGACTTGTCCCGGTTCCCGTCATATTAATTCAATACACAAGGAATAACGTGAAGGCATTAGCACTATTTGCCATTAATATTTATAAAAAGTACATTTCGCCTTTTCTGCCTCATTCCTGCAGATTTTACCCATCCTGCTCCAGTTATTGCCATGAAGCAATAGACAGGTTCGGCGTAATGAAAGGTACGGGGCTTTTTATCAAACGGCTCTTTCGATGCCATCCGCTTCATTCCGGGGGATATGATCCGGTGAAGCAGATGGATAAATCCTGCTGACAATAGCTGAGAAGAGAAAAAATAAAGGAAAATAATGGATAAAAGAACAATTATAGCGGTATCGCTGTCACTTTTTGTGCTGATCGCATGGTCATTTCTGTTTCCGGATAAGAAAGTTCCGGTGAAACCAGCATTATCAAATACTGGGAGTTAAAAACCCATATTGATAACGGAAGCCCTGTTGTTCTGTTGCACGAACCGGGAGTCATGCCTCCTCTGGGAATTATTCTGGAGAGTCCTGACCGAAACCTGCCTCAACGAGCCATCTACACGGTGGATGGGGGCAACCTGACCCTGTCAGGAGAGGGCCGGAAAGAGGGCCAGCTCGTTTTCAGCTTCTCTGACGGAACCATGTCCATTGTAAAGAAACTCACCTTCAATAACGACAATTTCGATATCGCTCTGACTATTGAGACAATAAACGCCCCATCGTACAGACTTCCGGTAGGGACAAATTTCGGGGTCTTTGACAGGGAACAGAGGGAACATAAAGGCCCGGTTATACTGCACAACAATGACCGTCAGGAGTATGACAACGGCATGAGTGAATCAGAATTTTTTAATGGCAACATTAACTGGATAGCCCAGGAGGACAAGTACTTTACCGCCGCGATCATGCCTGTTACGGCGATCGACGGGGCAGAGGTATGGAAAGAGGGCGCAAACGCTGAAATAGCCATAAAGATCACCCAGCCCAAGAGTGACTTCATCCTCTATGCAGGGCCAAAGGAATATGACCGGCTCGAAAAGTTTGGCGTAGGGCTTGAGCATATGATCGATTTTGGCTGGTTTGCCTTTATCGCAATGCCGTTATTCTGGGTATTAAAATTCTTATACAAATACTTTGGCAATTATGGCTGGGCAATAATAGTCCTGACGATAGCTGTCAGGATACCTTTTATCCCTATACTCAACAAAAGCCAGCAGTCAATGAAGAAGATGCAGAAGATTCAGCCGATGATGGCCGAGTTAAAGGAAAAGCATAAAAAAGATCCCAACAAGATGCAGAAAGAGACAATGGCTCTCTACAAGAAGCACAAGGTAAACCCGATCGGCGGCTGCCTTCCGATGTTTCTTCAGATACCGGTATTTATCGCACTGTATAATGTGCTGCTGAAAGCTATTGAACTGAGAGGCGCGCCATTCGCCTTCTGGATAACAGACCTTGCGGTTAAAGATCCGTTCTACGTGCTCCCCATTGTGATGGGCGGCACCATGGTACTGCAACAAAAAATGACGCCTACGGCGATGGACCCCAAACAGGCCAAGATGATGATGCTCATGCCGATTGTATTTACCTTTATGTTTCTCTCGTTTCCTGCGGGGCTCGTTTTATACTGGCTCGTCAATAATGTCCTCGGCATCATTCAGCAGTATTATGTGAATAAAAAACCGGACTGACCTTTGTTGCGATGAACTGGATAGAGCCTGGAACCGGTCCATCTTCTTTGTAACCCTTTCATATGGACACCGATGACACCATAGCCGCAATCTCAACCCCCATGGGAAATGGCGGTATCGGTATTGTCAGGCTCAGCGGCAGCAGGGCCATAGAAATAGCTGACACTGTTTTTCGTTCTTCAAAAAAGAAACGTCTGAGTCAGTCACCCTCCCACAGAATATTATTTGGCCATATCATAGACGATCAATCCGAAGAGACGATAGATGAAGTGCTCGTGTCAGTAATGAAAGCTCCCAATACCTATACGAGAGATGACGTTGTAGAGATCAACTGTCACGGCGGTGCTATTCCTCTGAGACGTATCCTTGATCTGCTTTTGAAAAAAGGAGCGCGACTTGCAGACCCCGGAGAATTTACGCAGCGAGCATTCCTCAACGGCAGGATAGACCTTGCCCAGGCAGAAGCTGTGATGGATGTTATCCACTCTTTAACCGTCCAGAGCCAGAAGGTCGCGATGGAGCAGCTTAAAGGAGGACTCTCCGGAAAAATAGATACCATCAGGAACAGCCTGATCGAACTCACGGCCTTTGTGGAGGCTCATATAGATTTTCCTGAAGAGGATATCACGCCCCCTTCTCTTATGGAAATGAATGCAATGGCACAAAACATTCACCAGCCCCTGAAAGAGCTTATTGAAAGCGCCCGCTACGGGCTGATCTTAAGAGAAGGTCTGAAGACAGCGATCATAGGCAGGCCGAATGTGGGCAAATCCTCTTTGCTCAATGCCCTGCTTCAACATGACAGGGCGATCGTCACAGATGTCCCCGGCACAACACGGGATGTGATTGAAGAATACCTGAACATTCAGGGGCTGCCCTTAAAAATTATGGACACAGCCGGGATACGGGCCGTCAAGAACAGGGCTGAAGAAGAGGGCGTCAAAAGAAGCCTCCGCCTCCTTGATAATGCTGACCTTGTGCTCCTTGTACTGGATGGCGGGAAAGCTCTGCACAAGGCGGACAAAGAGCTGATAGACCGGACAGATTCGGCTAATACCATCGTGGTCATAAATAAAGCAGACCTTCCTCAGAAATTAAAACCGGAAACAGTCTCTCTGGCTTCCGTAAAGATCTCCGCCAAGAAAGAGACCGGCCTTGATACCCTTGAAAACAGGATTGCGGAAATGGCCCTGCAAGGCCGTTCACAACTCAGTACTGACATTGTCACCAATGCCCGTCATGTCCGTGCCCTTGAGAAAGCATATAGTTCCATGGAATCATTCCTGGAAGGAGTAGAGAGAAAGGAATCCCCTGAGTTTCTCTCTGTTGAGTTAAGAGACGCCCTCGATGCGATCGGGGACATTCTGGGAATTACCACGCCTGAGGATATACTCAACCATATCTTCAGCAATTTCTGCATCGGCAAGTAGGGGTAATTCATGAATTACCCCTACGGGGAATCTATATGTATTTATGAAATCCCTGACCTGTTCGTATATAATCTAACCTATGACCAGGCTCAAAAAAGTACGACAGGTGCTGCTTTACACTCTTTTGCTCAATATTTCGGTGGCCGCGGCAAAGATCCTCTACGGGTATTCTATTGATTCTGTCAGCATGCTCTCTGACGGATTTCATTCCTTTTTTGACGGTGCCTCCAATATTATCGGGCTTATAGGGATCTGGGTCGCTGCCCAGCCCCCGGACGAAGACCACCCCTATGGACACAGAAAATTTGAGACCCTTGCGACGATCGCGATCGCTGTCCTGATATTTGTAGCAGGGGCGGAGATACTGAGAGAAACATACAGCAGGATCAAAACACCCGGAAATATCCAGGTTACGATCGGAGCCTTTATCGTGATGGGTATTACTCTCTCAGTCAACATCTGGGTCATGACCTATGAAAAGAGGAAAGGCAGGGAGCTGAAAAGCGATTTTCTCCTTGCTGATTCAAAGCACACGATGACGGACATCTATATTTCCATTTCCGTTATCATCAGTCTTATCGCAGCGAAACTGGGCTATCCGGCGATCGATATTATTGC
>CAMYND010000081.1:13452-24132 GCA_947259645.1 Thermodesulfovibrionia bacterium
CAGTTTTCCCTCTGTTGCCGATGTTGTAATCCATATAGAACCATACGATGAAAAAAGCAGAGCAATCATGCATCGCAATGAAGAAGCAAAGAAGTAAAAAAATAAAAATCTGGTATACTTAAAAATTGTAATAAGAACAGGGATCAGGAACCCTGTACGTTCGTAATTGAAAGGAGCTGAACATGGCTTATCCTATCCACAGGCCGAGAAGATTGCGCTCAGGTGACACACTGAGACGGATGGTACGTGAGACAACCCTCTCGCCCGACGACCTTATTTACCCTTTATTTG
Organism: Thermodesulfovibrionia bacterium; assembly: GCA_947259645.1. Classification (GTDB taxonomy): domain Bacteria; phylum Nitrospirota; class Thermodesulfovibrionia; order UBA6902; family UBA6902; genus Glo-13. Next base: position 13,744 of record CAMYND010000081.1, read on the forward strand.
TTACATTCGGCAAGGGGGTCAGAAATAACATATCTTCGATGCCCGGCTGTTTCCAGATGTCGGTGGATGAGATTGTCAAGGAAGCGCACAAAGTATATAAGCTGGGAATCCCCGCGATAATTCTTTTTGGAATCCCGGAGCACAAGGACGCAAAAGCGTCTCAGGCCTACAGCCCGAAAGGGGTTGTTCAGCAGGCGATCAGGGCGATAAAAAACAAGGTGCCTGAGCTCCTCGTGATTACTGATGTGTGCCTCTGTGAATACACAGACCACGGTCACTGCGGCATTATTAAAAAAGGGAAAGTCCTGAATGATCCAACTCTTGAGCTGCTTGCAAAGGAAGCCCTCTCTCACGTGAAAGCCGGCGCTGACATTGTGGCTCCCTCTGATATGATGGACGGCCGCGTTGCCGCAATACGGACCATACTTGATTCAAACGGGCATGATGAAATCCCGATTATCAGTTATGCTGCAAAGTACTCTTCAGCCTTTTACGGGCCTTTCAGGGAAGCCGCTGAATCAACGCCCTCCTTCGGCGACAGAAAATCCTACCAGATGGACCCTGCCAACAGGAGGGAAGCGATAAAAGAGGTTGCCCTTGATATTGATGAAGGTGCGGACATTGTCATGGTAAAACCGGCCCTCAGCTACATGGACATCATATCAGATGTTAAGGAGTCATTTGATCTGCCTGTGGCCGCGTACAACGTGAGCGGAGAATATTCAATGGTAAAAGCAGCCGCCAAGAAGGGCTGGATAGACGAAACAAAGGTAATGATGGAAATCCTGACCTCATTTAAACGCGCCGGCGCTGACATGATCCTCACATATCATGCAAAAGACGCGGCAAAACAATTAAACAGCCACTGACTGACACAGACTAAATACAATTAATTTTTGAAATACGAATTATGCTTTCAGAATTTGTTTTGTCAGTGAAAGTCTGTGGCAATAAATAATTATGAACATCACCTTTAAACAGCCACTGACTGTCACAGACTTGAAACAATGACTCTTGAAACACGAATCACAAACTTTAAATTTTAAAAAGTCAGTGAAAGTCTGTGGCAAATTAAAGTAATATGAACATCACATTAACATCTGGCAAAAAAGTGCCCTCACAGGAGGGGAAATCAATTCTGGAATCGCTGAAGAAGGAGGGGATTTTCCTTACCTCGTCCTGCGGCGGCAAGGGGACCTGCGGGAAGTGTAAAGTCATTGTAAAGTCCGGAACCGCAGAGAGCGGATCGCAGATGAAGCTTTCACAGAAAGAGATTGATGAGGGATATGCCCTTGCCTGTAAAACAGTCCCTTCTGAAGATATCGTAATCGATATACCGAAAGAGTCCATGCTTGTTGTTGAAGGAAGGATCGCAACAGAGAAATCAAAGGACCTCCTGGGGCTTCTGAAATTATCCGGGGCGGACGTAGATCCTCCTGCAAGCCGCATTGTGCTTCAACTGCCGCCTCCGTCCCTTGATGACAATATAAGTGACCTTGAGCGGTTAAAACGGGAACTCCTTGCCCATGGACTTGGGTGCCTCAGGATACATTACAGATTTTTAACAGGCCTTGCCCATACAGTACGAGAGAACAACTGGGAGATCACGCTCTCAACAATCGAGAGTGATGACTGTCATGAAATAACCAATATTTTCCCGGGCAACGTCACAGCACCCCATTACGGCATCGCGATAGATATAGGGACCACAACTGTTGTTGTCTACCTCATTAATCTGACAGACGGCAGCCTCGTGGATGTGGCCTCCATCTATAACTCCCAGATACAGTTTGGCGATGATGTCATAACGAGGATTGTCAACGCCACAGAGCATGACCAGCTCAAAAGCATTAACCGTGCAGTGATCTCTGATATAAACAACCTCTTCCTCCTCCTTCTCGAGACCCATGAGTTAACAACTGACTCAATTGACAGTTTTGTCATATCAGGGAATACGACCATGATGCAACTCTTCCTGAACCTTGACCCGGCATCTATCAGGGAGGAGCCCTACATTCCGACAGCAAATTTTTTCCCGCTCTCCTATGCCGGAGAACTGGGAATAAAGGCGAACCCAAACACACCCATATACGTTTTTCCCTGCGTTGCAAGTTATGTCGGAGGAGACATTGTTTCAGGCATTCTGGCCACCGGAATGCACCGGCAGGATGATGTCTGCATGTTTATCGATATCGGCACCAACGGCGAGATCGTTGTTGGCAATTCTGAATGGATGATATCAGCAGCCTGCTCAGCCGGGCCCTGTTTTGAGGGAAGCGGTATAAAACACGGCATGCGGGCAACAGACGGAGCCATTGAAGACGTGAGGATAAATCCGGAAACAATGGATGTTGAAATACAGGTGATCGGCGAAGGTGTCAAGCCCATGGGTATTTGCGGCTCTGGCATGATCGACGCGATTGCTGATATGTTTCTCACGGGCATACTGGACCCGAAGGGAAAGATGCAGAAAGAGAGCTCTGACCGGGTAAGAGACGGGGAAGAAGGCCCGGAGTTTGTGATTCATTACGGCGAAGAGAATGACATTGTCCTTTCAGAGCCGGACATTGAAAACATCATCAGGGCAAAGGCAGCGATCTACGCCGGCTTTGCCACGCTTCTCAGCGAAGTAGGGTTCTCATTTGATGATGTTCAGAAAATATATATTGCCGGAGGCTTCGGGAAATTTCTTGATATTGAGAAGGCGATTATTCTCGGTATGCTTCCTGAACTTGCGAGAGAAAAATTTGAGTATATGGGGAATACGTCTGTGATCGGCGCCTACCTCTGCACTTTGTCGAAAAAACTGCAGGGGGAAGCTGAAGAGATCTCGCGGCAGATGACATACCTTGAGCTTTCCGTCTCCAGTTCATTCATGGATGAGTACATGTCCGGACTCTTTATCCCTCACACAAACATTGATGCCTTCCCGGGCGTTAAATCCCTGATGAGTAAGTCCTGAAAAAGTACGATTAATAAAGCAGGCCGCTAAAGTCCCGGGAGCAGCTCATGAAGGGACCTCTCTTCTTTGAGCCCCTTCTCTACCCGGTTTACCCTCTCAGTGTCCTTTTCCAGAATATCATTGTTTGAGGCGCTTATTATATGGGGGGTAATCAGCACGACTATCTCATTTCTCACGGTTATGTTCGTTGTTCTGCCGAAGAGGGCGCCGAATATGGGAATGGCCCCCAGCCCGGGAATACGGTCTCTTACGTCTTCCTTCCGGTCCCGGATAAGCCCGCCGATGAATATGGTGCCGCCATTGGGCGCCATGAGGCTCGTTGTAACCTCAGTGGTATTCTTTGTCGGCAGTCCGTTCGTTATGGAGCCATCGCTGATCTCGGGATGGATGTCCATAATAATTCGGTCATCATCAATGATATGGGGAGTGATAATTAACTGTGTTCCCGTATCAAGAAATTCCACGCTCTGCAGCACCGCCGCTTCAGTGGCCGTGGTTATGTTATATCCCAGCATATCTCCGATGAGGACACGTGCTTCCTTATTGTCAAGTGCAAGTACGCTGGGTGATGAAATAAAGGAAACCTCTGTTTTGTTCTGAAGGGCATCGAGAAAAAGGTCGAATTCACTGTTAATAATATTGAAAAAAAATCCCTGTCCGCCGGTGGCTGCGGCACGCGCAAAACCCTGCCCCGAAACATTGCCTGCCGAGTTAAAAAACCCTCTGAACGTATCGTTCCAGTCCACACCGAGAGACATATCATCATTGAGACGCACAGACATAATCTTCGTCTCGATAAGGACCTGGCGGGGAGGAATATCCAGTGTTTCCAGGACCTGCTTAATACGTTTCAGGTTCCCGGGGATATCCTCTACGATAAGGGTATTGCCAGGACTATAGACAGTTATACCTGCTGATTCAGAAACAAGCTCTTTTATGACTTTTTCAACTTCTGCAATATCAGCATAGTTCAATTTATAGGTCATTACTTCTGTATCCACGAAATGCTCTCCGGAACCCTCCCCGGCTTTGGAAACATAAATAATATTATCTTTTTGAATGTAACTGAAACCATTGGGGGCTGTAATAGCGTCGAGCGCATCTTTCAGGGGGACATTGTACAGGTTCACGGAAATTGTTCCGGTTACGTCCTTGCCGGCCACAATATTCAATTTTCTTTTCAGGGACAACGCTCTCAATACACTTTTAATATCAGCGTTCTGTATACTCAGGATTACCCTATCGCCTCCCTCAATCATATTTATCTGTGTATCGTTATCAGCAGGTTCTCGTGCAGATGTCAATGCAGGAGAGAGGAGCAGAATCGATGCACAGAGCATGAAGCCAAAAATAAATAAATACCTTGAATACGTGTCAGCAGTTCTCATATTTATATCCTTTTTTTGCATTTCTTATAATTCAATGAAGCTTCCTGGCCGGACCGCATCTCCAGAGTCAGGGTTCAATCTGTCTTTCGAGTCTACATTTACCGGGATTGTCTGTCCGGTAACTGCATCATGTTTATACATTGCCACGAGACGTTCATCTTCCATGACGGTTTTCATAATTATTGCATCAGGATAATAGGCTTCAAAGAATTGAAAATATTCTTTTGCCTCGTCATAGTTTCTGAACTTGCCGATCCTTATGGCGTAATACATCTCAATTTTTTCGATTCTGAGATAGTCCAGCCCTTTCCTGTTTAATCTGCGTATTACCGCTTCATATTGACGTCTGGACGATTCAGGTCCGCGAAAGCTTGCTATCTGCATTGTATAAATTTTTTCCGGTTCAGCCTGCCCGCCTGTGATGAAGGTCTTAAGGATCAGCGCGTCGGGATAATCTGATTTAAATGATTCATAGTAGTCTTTAGCATCGTCATACTCTGTATATTTGCCGAGGCGCACCGCGTAGTACTTTCCGACTTTATCTATTCTCAGATATTTGAGGATTTCTTCATGCAGCAAACCTGTTACCTGGTTATATTTCCTCTGGGCTGATTCAGCCATGATAAAGCTTCCGAGCTGTATCGTATAAATCCCGTAAGATTGATTCTGTTTCACTGCTGTGATCCCTGAAGTGACGTTTGCAATATCCTCTTCACGTCTCTGTATCAGCAATACCCTGTCATCGGCCTGTTCATCAAGCGCCTCCACAGATTCTTGTAACTCGTCTGTCCTCTGGGCAACCTCGATCTCCGGCTCGACAGCGCTGCTATAAATTTCATTGTCATCCTTTTCAGTCTTCTCAGTGCTTTCTATTGTTATGCCTGATGTTGATCCTTCTGCTGACATCCTTAAAATATGATTCTTTCCAGCACCTGAGAGCATAACTTCATTACTCATTATGGCTGTGACCTTGAAGCCCTTTACTGATTCCCCCACGCTGACGACAGAGTCGCCGATTATGGCCAGAGAACCTGACTTGTCAATAACCGTTGCCTTCAGCTTAAGCCCCTCAAGCTCTGTTAGTTCGACTTTTGAGACCAGAGGGACAACTTTTTTACCACCGGACCGCGCAACGCGGGAAGATGTAAAAATATCCCGTTTTAAAGCAAGTGGCGCATGCCGTATAACCCTCGACTGCCTCTGAGACCTGTCATATGTTCTTTCAGGCATGGCATTTTTATACTCCTGTTTGCTTCTCTTTCAGCTTCTCATAATACGGAACTGACTGACTGGATTGAGTTGAATCCTCGCCTTTTGAATACCGGTGCTTCAGCACAAATACCAGGAGCACAGCCAATCCTGCCATGACCAGAATTTTTATATTTTCCTTATTGGATAACCAGTCTTTAATATTCTTCATCTTTTAATTACCGCCAACAAATACTGCCAGATCCATTTCAATTTCACACTTCGCCTCATGCGGCAGGCTGTCAATCTGTAAACGTTCCGTCCTCGTTATGCGGGGTATGCTTTCCAGTTCATGCAAAAATCTGTAGAATGACTTGATGTCCGCATTACTTGATATGGTAATCGGAATCCGTGAGTAGAGCTCCCCCTTTTCCAGTTTTCCGGGGGTAACAGCCTGGAGGTCAACGCTGTTCTCCTTTGCAAGCCTGTCAATATCGTTCAGCACTTCATATATCCGTTTATCGTCAGGCAGCTGCCTGTCAAAGTTTTCCAGGTTTTTCTGCATGGTTTTTATATCATCTTCAATCCTGTCAAGTTCAAGGCTCACCTCACTGACAGAGCTTAACTCCTGCTCATGCATCTTAACCTCGTCTTTCAGGACAGCGGCCCTGGCCATGCCTCCCTTGATAACGGTGAAATAAGTAATGGAAATGAGAACAATAATAATTCCTATTGCCAGAAGATCTATTTTCCTGTTATCCATTTATCAGGTCCCTCACACTTCATTGAGATAGGTTTCTATTGCAAACTCTACTACAGGGATTTCCTCGTTCGCGCTTTTCCGTGAGTACTTCAGGTTCACGTCAGAAAAGTATTCTGACGTTGATAAGTGCTCAAGGAAAAGCGACAGGTCTTTATTGGATATGGCTATCCCCTGCAGCACCGTTGAAAGTGCCGGGGATTTATACTCCTCAAACTTGTCTGTTCCGGAACGTTGTTCATTCACGATAAAGTACCCGGTTCTTGCTCCCGAATCCTTATTCCTGCCCTGATTTTCTTTTCCCTGCAGCGAAAAATCATCCTTAAATTCAAAGGATGTGAGCCAGACATTGTTATTGATCGCATATTCCAGTTCGGAAAAGAGGATAGTCAACGGCCTTTTATCGAGCAGGGCATTAATGCCGCTTTCCTTTTTTGCCAGCCGGTCTCTCTTGTCATTCAGGATCTTCAGCCGGCTTATCGGCGGCTTATCTTCTGCTCCAGCTCAGCTTTCTTCAAGGTCAGATCCGCAATAAGTCCTTCCACAGTCCCGATCTTCTTTTTCTCCATCAGAGAGAACCCTGACAGGACGATCAGGACAAGAAAGATTATTCCTGACCACAACAGTATCCGCTTCCGCGCATTCCCCTTCATCACGACATCATGGGGGATCAGGTTTATATCTTTTTTCTGCGGCATACCCTATTTCCCCTCTTGTTTCCCGTTGCTCATTATTTGCCTCAATGCCAGTCCAAGGGCCACACCAAAATATGGCCCGTCATTCGTATTGTCCTTTGCACGTCCCTTTGCCGGGGTGTTAAGAACGCTGAAAGGGTTAAATCCCTCTGCAGGTATTCCGGTCCTTTTAGTCAGGTAAATGTCCAGGTCCTTAATGGTGCTGGCTCCTCCCATTAAGTAGATAGCATCAATCACGGCACCTCTCTTCTCAGAGGAGAAATACTGAAAAACCTTTTCAATCTCTTTCCCAAGTTTCTCTAACTGGGCAGCCACGATTTCATACACCGCCTCAGCTATTTTGTTCGCCTGAACATCGCGCTCATTCTCCTGCCCCTGCCCTTCTTTCTGTTTTGGGTGGAGACCAACCCTGTTGAGAAGCTCCCCTGCCTTCTCACGGTCCAGCTTTAACCTGTTCATCAGGCTCTCCACCATGTTATCCCTGCCCCAGAGAATGTTTCTATCGAAGAGAACACCGCCTTTCTGTAATACCGTGAGCGTGGTGTGCAGTTCCCCCGCGTTTATGATGAGAGCGTTGCTGTCCTTATCAGCAAGGGAGAAACCGATTGTCCGGGCGAGGGCGCAGGCTGAGATATCGAGGGCCTGGGGTTTGAGTTTAGCCTCTTTTAGTATGGAAAGATGTTCATCCACATCTTCCCTACGCACCGCCATTAACAGGGCCTGGCCATCCGCGCTTTTTTCAGACAGGGATTCATTGTTTTCAACCGGCAGATAATCGATCACAGCATTCTCAACATCATATGACAAATAGAGGCTTGCCTCTCTCAGGATCGCCTCCTCCATGCTCTCATCCTCTACTAATGAAATTTTTATCGGTAATATATCCACCTTGTAACCGGGCATGACCGAAACCACGGATTTACCCAAAAAGGAAGATTCTTTCATACAGTCCCTGATGGTCTGGATGATAGATTCTTTTCTCTTTTCCCTGTCCTCATGATCTGATACCCTGATCTCCTTCACGATCATATCTCTGACCGCCCATCCCTGACCGTTCTTCTGCAGCTGTGCCATCTTTACTGACGTGACTCCCATATCAAGTCCTATGGGGGAATAGTTGTTTTTTCCGGGCATTTTGAAACTGAACATATTTCTCTGTTAAACAGCTCTCCTCTCAGGGCATTCCCATATGCTAATGTATCGGTATTAATCAGGAAAAACTAAAGTGTTTGAACGATTATTGTATCATTCCTGCAGATGGTCATAAAGGGTAGATCATATCGGCCGCAGCTGAAGAAATCCATATTCGCCACGAAAGAGCTTCATGGGCTTTATACAATTTAAGCGTGAATAATGCTTCAGAATCAGTATTCTAACAGGACATTAAGATCCTGGCCCATATCCTTGCGTTCCGTACAGACCCCTGAGGAATTACAGGATTGCAGCACACCCTGTTTCTGCCCTATCCAGAGCTTGTCGTCGAACACTTCCATACTAAATATATCGTCACCTTTATCCCCATGATTGGTACACCCCCCTGAGGAATTACAGGATTTCAACTCGCCCATTTTGTGCCCTAACCATAACTTGCCGCTAAACTCATGCATGACATTTATATCATTTCCCTTGTCACCATGATTGGTGCATGCCCCTGAGGCATCACAGGACTGCAACTCGCCCAGACTATGCCCTATCCACAGCTTGTCGCCAAACAATACCATGGACTTTATATCATTTCCCTTGTCACCATGACTGGTACAATTTCCTGAGGCATCACAGGACTGCAACTCGCCCATTTTGTGCCCTATCCACAGCTTATCGCTGAACACTGCCAATGATATGATATCTTCACCCTGGCCGCCATAGGTGGTACAATTCCCTGAGGAAAGACAGGATTGCAGTTCCCCGAATTTTTGCCCTATCCATAGCTTGCCGCTGAACTCTGCTATGGCATTTATATCATCACCCTTGTCACCATGACTGATGCAATCCCCTGAAGAATTACAGGAATTCAACTCGCCGACAGCATGCCCTGTCCATATCAGACCGCTGAACAGCGCCATGGATTTTATCTGATTGCCAAGGTCGCCATGATTGGCACACCAAGCTTCGGGATCACATGCATGCACCCTGCCGTTAGCTTTCCCTACCCACAAATATGGTATATGAATGGACATCCATTTCTCCACTTTCCTGAGTGCATCTCCGGTCTCCCCTGTTGCGGAGACCAGAATACTACCAGCAGGCGAGGTGCTGTCAGTAATCGAGACGGTGTAAGAGCCGGATCCAAATGGCACATCAATTAAAGAGGGTATGGGATCTCCTCTTAACAAGTTATTGTTGTCAAGTTTAAAGAGACCATGATGGGCCCCGGCATTGGCTATATAGAAGGCCCTATCCCCCTGAATCAAATTATAGTCAATTGTGCTGTTCAGGCCGCCAGTACGGTTCAGCGTGATGCCTATTACTGTCAGCAGGCTTAGCAGAAACAACACTGTCAAAAGAACAAAACCTTCCTCGGAATGGGGAATGAGGTGCCGCGCTGTTCTGCCTGTATTCGTCATGATAGTTATTATCCTCTATCCTATGGTTTAAACATTCTCACTGCCATGGCAGTTGTGCGGAGCTCCACTTCATTGTTCCCGTCATCCAGTTTCAGGTAGATGTCTATCAGGGTATTTCCGTTTACATGCCTGCGACTGACCGTGAATTGAGAGACGTTTTCCGCAATGATATTGTCCGACACAGTAGCAGTAAGCACATTCTGCCTCTCTCTCAGGGTAGTCCCGTTCAAATAATAGATGAGAGGGTCGAAGGGGTCTTCATTGTTTAGCCCGTCCTTGTCATCATCGTTAAAGTTTCCGTAAAATGACGCATTCATGTCCTCATCAATCCTGCCGTCTCCGTCATCGTCAATTCCATTCATCCACTCATCGTTGCCAAACAAATCCTCATCATCATCATGAATCTGCCCTATCTCATCAATGGTTCCATCATTATCATCATCAATCTGCATAATACCCGGAAGATTATCACCGGTTAAATCATTCCCGGGATCTTCATCAATCAGTCCGTCACCGTCGTTATTAATATTGCCTGATACTGCGAGGATATTCCGCGGATAATAGGAGCTCGCCGGATAACCGGGATCGTCAGGGTCGGAAATTTTTTGGGGCAGCAGGACCCAGGTCGTATACCGTACCTTCGAGACCATCCGCTCCATGGTAAGCCGGGCTGTGCTGACAAGCTCAGACTTTTCACTGCTATATCTCCAGGATTCAAGGGCTCCCCCCACCATCTGTGCAAAGACGCCGACTATCAGAGAAATGATGGTGATCGATATCATCAGCTCTATGAGGGTCAGGCCTTTTTCTGATTTTACTCCCTTCATCATGA
>CAMYND010000082.1:0-2552 GCA_947259645.1 Thermodesulfovibrionia bacterium
GACGGTTGACCGGCTCAGTGTTTTTCTGCCCAGCAATGCACTAAAAAGAGTTGCTCCAAAAGACATTGCTGTCTGGAGTTTTTGCTGTGTTGCCTGCTCCTTTTCCTTCTCTATCTTTTGTTCAGCTTTTCTGACCCGCTCCTCGATGGTCGCTATTTTTGAGACATATTTTTTACTGATTCGCTCAATAAGGGCGTCCCTTTGCTCGTGAGCCTTAACCTGCAAGCGTATCCTGAAATCACGTTCACTCTCCCCGGGCTGAGACACCATTTTGAGAGACGGACTTTTTAACAGCTCAATCGTTCGTGTCCTGTAGAGCGTTTCACTCAATTCCTTTGCCCAGGTGCGGTAATTTTTCTTAACACTGGCATCTTTTGGAAGTGTTCCAAAGGACACCTCCGGATTCTCAGGAAATTTATCAAGGTCATCTTCAGTAAAAGCGGCTGTTTCCGCTTCATCCCACTGTATCCGGGATGAGCTGATGCTGATCTCTGCAAGGAGATCAATACGTTCTTCAGTGGAAACATCCATCTTCGCGTTTGTGTAGTATATTTTCCCGCATCCAAACAGCATCGGCTCATAGAGAATTTCAGAATCACTCTGAAGGTCCGAACGAAGGGGAATAAAATATTGCGGGATTCCGGGCGGCAGAATAGGTTGTGATGATTTTATCGCAGGGACGCTTTTTTCTCGATCAACCGGCTGGCTCACCTGCGAAGAAAGAGCTTCAGTCGAATGATGCTCTGATTTCTTTGTTGCCATTAAATCCTTGATCTGATTTCGGGTCAGGGGGCCGCAGAGGTAGGACATGACCCAGCGGGTCTGAAATATGACAGGTTCATCTTCATGAACGTTATTCATCAGAAACACCCTGCTGCCCAGGCCGGACAGCATCCGGTCCATTTTCTTCCGGTCAAGTCCTCCTGTTACGGCTTTGTCCGCACCTTCCAGACCTTCCAGGATCCTCGCCTTGTCCCGCTCAGTCTGCAGCCTCCCGATAAACCAGGTCCCTATATTTGAGAGGCCCTTATAATCAAGGTCTACCGGATTTTGTGTAGCCAGAACAATTCCCACGCCGAATGCCCGTGCCTGCTTTAATAAGGTCATCAGGGGGGCCTTCGATGGAGGATTTGCAACGGGCGGGAAATAGCCGTATATCTCATCCATATAAAACAAGGCGCGGAGGCTAGTTGTTCCGGACTGGGTCCGCACCCACCCAAGTAATTGCGTGAGCAGCAGTGATACAAAAAACATCCGTTCTGAGTCGCTGAGGTGGGCGATAGAAAATATCGAGACGCGGGGTTTCCCTTCACTGGTATAAAGAAATTTGTCTATGTCCAGGGGTTCGCCCTCAAGCCATGACTGAAACCCCGGAGCAGCCAGAAGGTTGTTTAATTTCATGGCAAGTGCAAAACGATCGCTGGAGGGGAAAAAAGACTCAAGGTCAAAGACCCCTATTTTGGTAACAGGCGGTGACTGTATGCATCGTATAAAATTAGTAAGATCGAGATTTTCATTGTTTCTCCAGGCAGAATCCAGTATTGTGGACAACAGGATATGCTCCCTGCTCTGAATCGGATCAGCATCAATGCCAAGGAGATTGAGCAGGCTCGTTACCGTTGTGTTAATCTGCTCCCTCAGAAGATCACCATCCTCTAACACAGCCCGGGAAGGCGCTTCAAAGGATTTCAATATAGACACAGACATTCCGGAGCTGCTGCCGGGAGTAAAAATCGTGAAGTCCGCTGAATCGCGCAGACGTTGAATGCGCGCCTTGTCCTGCCCCCATTCAGCAAGCCCCTTTTCCCAGAGGTTTGCCTGTTTTTCAGCATATTCACGGAGGGACAGCCCCTTTTTTCGGGCATCCTCTTCATTTACCCAGGGAAGAAAATCATCGGTCTTCAGATCAGGAAAGGTCAGGAAGAGGTTTGAAAGATCCCCTTTCGGGTCTATAATAATGGAAGGTATTCCGTCTATGGCGGCCTCCTCAAGGAGTCCGATACAAAGGCCGGTTTTGCCGCTGCCGGTCATACCGACACTTACTGCATGGGTAAGGAGATCTTTTGAATCATAGAGAAGAAGATTTTCTTTTGGCCTGTTATTTTCGTAATCATATTCCCGACCAAGATAAAATGCACCCAGTTTTTCAAAATTTTCCATTCATTCTCCTGATAAGCACATGAGGATCAAGATCCGCCCCTCTTAAATTCCCCGGAGAATGGATATTATGTCTGTCTCCGGGGAATGTGCGTATACACCTCTTTTATTGCAAACGTCTTTTCTGTAATGAACAACCGCAGAAGCGTGCGTTAATGAGACACAACTGGCGGCAGTGTCTTGGCTTCATCGATCCATTTGGTTACCTGGCTTTGTGCCGGCAGTTGTCGAACAAGTTTCTTCGTCTCATTAACTTTCACAAGATTGTTATAAAGATGCTCCGGGTTTCTGTGAGCAAGCTCCGGAACACTGTCAACACCAGCTACTTCCAGAAGTTCACCATATTCTTCGCTGATCCCCTTGATACGGGCCAGGTCGACCTGGTTTACCCATTT
>CAMYND010000082.1:2586-12085 GCA_947259645.1 Thermodesulfovibrionia bacterium
CGTCCCTTTGCAGTTGCTCCTTGTTCCAGAAGAGCGTCAGTCGATGTGATGCCTGCATCTTTCAGCTTATGGGAATATGTTTCTCCAACACCTTCAATTTTTTCTAATTTTGACATAATAAACCCTCCTTTTATGCGCTGGTTTGATTAACTCAAGAAGTTACTTTAAAACTTTCTCCAGAACTGTCTTGACGGTATCTCCTCCTTTTGACTGCACAAAGTTCAATATCATCGGTGTAACCTGCGCAACCATCCCCTTGTCCAGACCAAGCTTCTTGAATCCGCTGGCAAGGCTGGCCATGTCGCCCATCTTCCCTACACTTCCCCCCAGACCAGAGATAAGCCCTCCGATAGAACCGCCTATTCCTCCGCTCTCCGGTGCCGACTTGATCATATCATCGACTTCAGGCACTACGTTTTCTACCTGGGTAAAATCGCTCCCAAGCTTGTTCTTGGCCAATTTGAACAACAGACCTGAAGCCCCCTTGGCCTGGTCTTCATTAATTCCAAGACCTTTTGTTAAGTTATCAATGAGTTCCATTACATCCTCCTTTTTTGGGGATCAATATAAACCTGAGTCTGATCCATTCCCCGGGTTCTTGTTAATTTTCTCTTTTAATTAATTATACTTAAGAATTCTCATACGCATATGATATAGATCATATCTATTCCGGTTAACTGTTACATTACGTATGCTGCAAAGAGGGTTTCCGTATCCTGCTGATGGGATGAATGAGGACAGATGTTGTGCTGTCCGGGTGCATCATCCCGGTTTACAGGTCTGATTACTCCAGATGATCGAGGGCATATTTCAGACCTTCAGTCTTCCCTTCCCAGTAAGCAAGACGGTCACGGGTAATCCGGATATTATAGGTGTCCTTCGGGTTTTCGCTCTCAAGATTCTGAAGGAGTTCCCTGACTTCATCCCTTTTGGTTAAGACTTTTTCATACTCTTTTTTTATCGAGTCAATCATGGAAAACTACTCATGTAACCGGATGAGAATATGTCCGTCTTTGACTGAAATGTCTTTTATCCCTGCGGCAAAGAGTTTCCAGAATCCGTCTTCAGTGCCGAATTCTTCGACAAGGTTTTTCTCTTTCAAATATCCAAGCCAGGCATTTGGAAGAGGGATACCCCCGATCGACACGCCCTTAATCCCGACAACTGGTTTGTTATTTTCATAGCCCAGTAAAATACCGAGATTAAGCCGCAATGTTTTTCCGCCAAATAAGATGACGTCATCATCCACAGGCAGGACAAGCTTTACGCTCACCATACCGTCGGAAAGATCAATAGCTACCCGTTCAGCAACGTCAGGCTCCTTAGCTACCATAAAGTTCAGTTCTTTTTCAGTGAGGCTTACTTCTCTTCGAGCACCTTTCTCAGAATACTTTTCGGGTTTTACGCCCGGTTTATCATCCGCAAATTCAGCAGGAGTATCAGCCGATTGTCCTGATTCAGTGAGAAGGGCAAGCTTGGAATCAAGAATTTTCTCCTCTTTTTTACTGAGCTCTGTAGGGGTAAGTTTCGAAGCGTAGATATTGTACTTAACCCAGCCTGCTCCTATCAGAATAATAACCAATACAACAATTGATGCGATCCCCAGAGCACGCAAACACCCTGAACCCTTTTTATTCTCTTCAGGTACTGCGCTATCAGTCTGTGCTTCTTTCATTCTATTAACCTCTTGTTTGTTCATCACCTAAATACATCATAGCAGTATAATTCCCGGCTGACTACCCGTCAATCAATCATTCTGACTCGATCATCCTGGTAAATTTCGACCCTTTCAAAGAGATGTCAGCCATAAGTCCCTTCACATCAAATATAAAGGCAACAATCGAATCCTTGACTGTATTTGTGTCTATGCGCGTGCCACCGCCGACATTTATCGCGGCTATGTTTCCATCAACTCCTGCCTCCCATCCTGAACCGGTCCGGAACTGTTCCAAGGCATAATCTGTCATAAAAGCTATGATGATATCTTTTTTCTGCGCACCGATCAGGAACCCGAATGATCCGGCGGCCATGGTATAGTAATCCACTGTTTTCCCGTTAATTCGTAATGCCCCCTCACCATATTCAGCCCCGATAATAAATCCCGCTTTAATGACGTTGGGCACGATAAGCAGTCCCTTTGCTATTTTGGAAAACTCAACTGCTCCCTCAACTTCTCTGTGAAATCGATCAAGAGCGACATCAGCGCTGACATCAATTTCTCTGGCTGAATCTGCACGGGATTCAGCAGTATGAATAAGAAGTGTAAAGAGAATCAAAGCTGCAACGAAGATGAACCTGAATGAGTTATTGCCAATTCCTGATTTGTTCATAATTTTTCCTCCTGCCGGTATATGACCAGCTTTTATCAAAGCTATCATTTAATCTACAGGCTTTGATAAAAGCTGTCAATTGTATTGATTAAAGAAGAAAGGAAACCAGCGTGTCTGGAAGGATGGTATCACTCGCTTCTGATTGTTTTATTGGGATTATCTTTGACCTGCAGACTCTGTCCGCTAAGATTTGATGCCAAAAGGACAGGCACGCATACAGACTCCGAAGAAAGTGTGAGACAGGTAATCAGGGCAGGCAGTTTGCCGCAGTGTTTATTCAGTTCCTGATGTCCTTGAAGAAAGAAAAGAGTTTTTGCGCTACTTCATTCTCGTTATGCCGCCGGAAAAAATCGCCAGCTGCATCTGAAGCATCTTCTTTTCTTTCCGCAGCTTCCGTTCTCTCATGATGTCTTCGATCCTGGAGAAAGGATTCAACCTGAACCGTTTCGTTATATTTTCTCTTTTCATGTTCATATTATTCATAGGTAGCTAGATAAAAGCAAATTTCTTGCCATTGATGATCTCTTGAAATTAAAGAGAAACTCGCATGACATGAAATTATTTTGTGGTTTATTTGCTACAGATGGAAGCTATTATGATACTGCACTATTGAGGGCATGATAAAAAACTCGTTACCCCTTATAACTTTTCCACTGACTCTTTGGTTACCCAGCCGGTTTTATTGTCTGAACGTTTTATTTTAATCCACTCCTCTTTTGTCTGGAGGATATGAACCTTGGTTCCTTCGTGAAGACTGAAGTGGACCGTTGCCCTTTCAAGTGGTTCAAACAGCGCGTCCGGTCTGTCGGTGATTACAATTCCCTCCATGTCTGTCAGAGCGATTCTGTTTATCAGGGAGATAGAGATAAAGGTCAGGGTAACTATAAAAACCGCAATTCCGAGGATGAAAGAGCCTTTTCGCATCAGGACAAATAACCTGATTGTCAGGAATATAAACATACCCGCAAGCGCTGCTGATAAGAGGAGCGTGAGTTCATTTAGAGATAAATAACCGAATATGCCCGCAGCCTTTTCAGTCCAGGTCAATGGTGTTTCAGAGGAATTCGACGTGATTTGTGACTGTACAAATTTAATGTTTGATTTGAGGTCACTGTCTCGCGGCATCAGTCTTCTTGCCCTCTCATAATGCACGAGAGCTTTCCCCATCTCTCCTTTTTTGAAATAGCAGTTGCCCAGGTTGAAGTAGAGATTCCCGCTTTCCATGCCCTGTGCAAGCAGTCTGGAGTATTCGCTGATCGCCTCATCGTAACTGCCCTTCTCATAAAGCGTGTTTGCCTTGTAAAAGATATATCCTGCATCGCTGTCCTTATCCTGCTGGGCATAAGCAGGGCATGCGGCCAGGGCAAGGCTCATTACTGTTATGAAACATAAATAATTCATTGCATATCTGATTACCCTCTTCATTTCGTCCTCTCCAGATAATCAATGACATCTTTCAGGTCCTGCAGTGTGGCTCCCATTTTCTCCGCATCGAGTCCAGCAGGCGCATATCGTGCCAGGTCGCACTCTGAAAATATGCTTTTTACCTTCTCCAGAATTGCTCCGTCCAAGGACCGGTCTTTCAGCAGCAGCTCAACTTCGTCTACTGTTATTCCGCCTGTGCTTATATGAAACCTGTTCCCGATGTACTCTCTCAGGGTCTTGAAGGTGGTGTCATAAAATTCCTCTGTCTTGGTATCGCGAAGGTGCTGCTCAGCCTCTTTAATTCCTTTTCTCGCCTTGCGGGGCGCTTTAAGTCGCCGGGCATAGCTTATGTCTGTACTGAGACGGTCCCGTTGTTTTTTCAGGGTCATCAATGCCATGTACAACAAGAGAGGAATGAATTGAAGCAGGAGAAAGAAAGGATTCTTAAACAGATAACCGCCTTTTTTTCTCAATCTGCCCGGGGATTCCTTGATGTATATAATGTCCCGTCCTAACGTCTCTCTGGTGTACGAGTTTTTGAGGGTCCCCGCAGCCTCCATAATTGTCAGTTCCTCTTTTTTGTCCGGACTGGTAACGGTCAATGGGAAAGGTCCCCTTGCTATTGTCCTGTATTTACCCGTAGCGGGATTGAAGAAGCTGAAGACTACTTTCGGGATTTCCTTTACCTGGTCTGTAGTGGGAATGATAATTTGTTCAAAGGTTTTTCTATTACTCTCCTGTTTTATCTCAGGCGCATAGGTCTTGAAGTTCTCCTGATTTTGAAGAGAAGGCGGGGTTACTGTGTTCAGGTTACCTTCACCCTTGACTGTGGATGTCACGGTAACAGGGTCCCCTGACCGTACATAGGCTGAAGAGACAGTGACATCAAGGCTGAAATTTCCTATGGCTCCATTAAAGTCAGGTGGCCGGTTCTCTTCAGGAATAGAGAGCACTGTTACCGCAGTCTCCTCTGTCTGGACCTCAATCGGTTCAGTTTCGTATCTTCCAAAAAAATTGTCAAAAGGATCGCCGCCGAAAAAGTCATCACGCAGGGAACGGCCCCGTGATCTCTTCAAGAGAAGGTTTGCTGTTAATGTCGCAGGTCCAAGGCTGTATTTGCCTGGCCGTGTACCGAAGAGTGATGTGTTGAACTCGACTACATCGTAGGCGATCCCACCTCTTTTTTCCTTATACTGACGGGGCTTGCCGAACGTTTCTGCTGAAAATCCTTCATGGCTGAATTCAGGATACTGAATGTCGCGCACACTGAGGCCGACTATATAGAGCTTGATTGTTACGGGGATAATTTCATTTATATAGGCGGTTGACTTTGCAACAGACATTGTCATATACACCCTGTCACTGAGAGAAGCCTGCTGTGCTTTCTGTTGCCGTTGCGGTGAAGGAGACTGGCCGGCAGAACTGCCATAG
The DNA here is from genome assembly GCA_947259645.1 of Thermodesulfovibrionia bacterium. Classification (GTDB taxonomy): domain Bacteria; phylum Nitrospirota; class Thermodesulfovibrionia; order UBA6902; family UBA6902; genus Glo-13. The sequence continues at coordinate 7,773 of CAMYND010000082.1, forward strand.
ACTTCGAGACTGAGCTGGTTTGACACATAGTTGTCATTGTTATGTTCAAATGAAATGGGGCCTACTGTAAAGGTGCCTGTTTTCAGAGGCACCAGTCTGTATATATGTGTTATTGCCGAAGACATTCTCCCGTTCACAATGGACATCATGGTGGATGGGCCCACGTATCGCGAATTAAAACCTTCGATATCCGGGAGTTCGGGAGCAGGAATGCTTTTGGAATTTTCGAACTTGAGGCTCAACTGAATGCTCTGGCCGAGGGGTACTGAACTTCTGTTTGCTGAGGCCTCAAAGGGTATCTCAGCGGCAGAGACCGCTCCAGTGAGGATAAGTATCAGCCATAAGATTGATATTGTCAGGAGTCTGGTTATATTCATATATTGATCAAATGGTATTTTACCAGTCTTTTAAAACCTCTCTATTATATCCGCGCTCCATTTTCTTTACATTCTCGATCGCCTCTTCATCGGCAAAAGCATCCAGCAGCATACGGGCCTCTTCAGGAGACATTTCCTGCCGAGCCTCTTCAGACGGCGCCGGGGCCTGTTCCGCTCCGTTCTCAGGGTTTTCTCCATGATCCTGAAGGCTCTCTTTTTCCTGCTTCTGATCCTGTTCCCCTTCATTGCCCTCAGATTCGTCCTGAGCCTTCTGGTTTTCCTTACTGTCGTTTTCTTTGCTCTGTTCCTGCCCGTTTTGCTTTTCCCGCTCGTCTTGCTTTTCCCGCTTTTCCTGCTCGTCCCGCTGCTTCTCCATTTCATCCAGAAGTATTTTGAGCTCCTGTTCAACCAGTTCATGGTTGTATTTCGCATCACTGTTATTGTTGTTCAGTTCAATCGCTCTCTTGTAATAATCAAGGGATTCACGGTAAAGGTCAGCGGCGCTGGATGCGTCCGAATTTGTCAGTTCAGTTCCCAGTTTATACTTGGCATTTGCGATATTATATGTTGCATCCGCTTCAATTTCCTGGTTATCAGTCTGAAGGGATTGCGTAAAGGCATGTATGGATTCACTGAACTCTCCCTTTTTAAAGAGCGCGGCACCAAGATTAAAACTGGCAATGTCTGAGTCAGGCGACTCTTCTTTTGCCTGCTGATATTTTTCCGCGGCTTCGTCGTAGTTGCCCAGATCATAGAGCCTGTTCCCTTCTGCAACGGATTTTGACGGCGATGCGCCAAAGCCTGAGATTGGAAGGGTCAATACAGCGGCACAGAAGGTGATGAACAGCAGCGTGATTCTCACGACAGTGATCTCCTTTCCCTTCGTTCTTGTATGAACGGTTCAATGCAGAGGAGCAGAAGCGCCAGGAACAATGGTATCTGAAATCTCTCGTAGTACTTCTTTACCATTTTGTTCTCTATTACTCTCTTTTCCATATCGGAAAGCTTTTCTTCGTATATGGCATCAAGTCCGAACTCGGTGTTGGTTGCTTTTACATAACTTCCGCCTGTGGCAAGGGCTATTTCCTGAAGTGTGGCTTCATCGAGGCGCGTCTTTACCACATTACCCTTTCTGTCTTTTAAATAGGTCCTGTTCCCTGTGGAGTCAACAAGCGGGATGAGTTCCCCCTCTCGTGTTCCTATACCAATGGTAAAGATCTTGATCCCCATTTCCTTTGCTATTTCAGCCTGCTTCATGGGATTGCCATCATGGTCCTCCCCGTCTGTTATAATGACGAGGACCTTATATTTATTCACTCCCCCCTCGTAACTGGCCAAAGCCGTCTTCATCGCACTTGTCAGTGATGTTCCGCCCTGTGGAATGATGTTCACGTCCAGGGCATCAAGGGAAAGCATGAACCCGTTGTAATCCACTGTGAGAGGGCACTGGAGAAAGGAGCTTCCGGCAAAGGCGATCAGGCCGATTCTGTCACCTTTCAGCTTTTTGATCAGGTCTTTTACCGCAAGTTTTGAGCGCATCAGTCTGTTCGGTTTCACATCCTGAGCGAGCATGCTGTTTGATGTATCGATCGCGATCAATATATCGAGGCCGCTTCTCTTTACATCCTGCCACTCAAAGCCCCACTGGGGGCGTATCAGGGCGATTATGATAAAGCCTATGGATGCACTGATCAGCAGCGCCTTTGCCCGGCGCCTCCTGTTATTGAGAGACCAGGTCAGGTCTTTGAGCAGTTCTTTGTCCGCAAAACGTTCCATCGCACGGATTCTCTGTTTCGCGGCCCACAGGTAAAAGAGGACCATTGCGATGAAAAGCCAGATAAAATGTAATGCCTCAATATTGCCCAGTTTCATAATTTCTCAACCTCTAAATCCTTTTGTTACGGTATTCTCCTTAAAATAGTGTTATTCAAAATAACCTCTAAAATTAATAATAATAATCCCGGAATAAGGAAGAGATGAAAGAGCTCCCTGTATTCTGTATATCCTGATTCTTCTATCTCTGTTTTTTCCAGTTTATCAATTTCCCGGTAAATGCTCCTCAGGGATTCTGTGTCAGTTGCTCTGAAGTAGCGGGCCTCGGATTTCTCAGCTATGCGTTTCAGCGTATCTTCATCAATTTCTATCCTGACCCGTCTGTATACCCTGTTTCCGAATATATCCTTGTCAGGGTAGGGGGCAAACCCCTTTGTGCCTGCACCCACGGTGTAGACTTTTATGTTCAGCGCCCGTGCAGCTTCTGCTGCCATTAGGGGAGAGATCCTGCCCGCATTGTTCCTTCCGTCCGTAAGCAGAATGACTACTTTACTTTTCGCTACTGTATCCTTGAGCCGGTTCAACGAAGAGCTGAGCCCTGAACCAATGGCAGTGCCGTCTTCGATCATGCCGGTCCGTACTCGTTCGAGATTTTGAATCAGCCAGCCGTAATCAAGTGTAAGAGGCGACACAGTGTATGCCTTTCCGGCAAATGCGATTATGCCTATCCTGTCGCTGACACGGTTTTCAATGAACTCTTTAACCACCTCTTTCACAACCTCAAGCCGGTTACTCCGTTTTCCTTTCAGCTCAAAGTCTTCGGCAAGCATGCTCGTTGATGTGTCTATCGCAAGGACTATATCGATCCCTTCTGCCTCTATTTTTGATTCTTCTATTAGTTCCTGCGGCCTGCAGAGGGCAACGACGATTAAGACGAGGGCGGCGATCCTGAGCAGAAAAATGCCTTTGTTCATTCGCACCCTGAACGTTGATGCAATCCCCTTAAGCACCTCCTGCGAGGGAAAATGAAATGCTGGCCTCTGCTCCCTGTGCTGTGCTGCGGCAACAAGGACAAGTACTAAGGGCAGCAGAATTAAGAACCACGGGTTTTGAAAGTGCATTTAAGGTATCTTCTCTCCTGTTGCAGAAACTTCTTTTGTCTGCTCAACGAGCCTTTCGGCTGCTTCGTAACTTGATGATATTTCGTTATCAGCAGGAAGGTGGCGTGCGAATTTGACCATATCGCATTGAGACAGGAATTCCCGCAAGAGGCTTTTCTGTTCCTGATTTAACTTCTCTGTCTGTTTCAGGTGAATAAGAAATTCCTCTGTTGTCATCTCCGGTGCCTTCATCAGAAACCTGTCTTCAAGATAGTGTCTGACAATATTTGATAATTCGAAATAATGCTCCTGGACCCTGCCTTTTTCTATGTAATCCTTGTTCATCAATTCCTTGAGGGCCTGCAGCGCTCTTTCGTGGGCCGGCGGCGGAGGTTCAGCTGCTGCTGAGGACCGCTTTCGTTTCTTCAGGTAGATGCCTATGGCAGCTGCGATAGCGGTGGCTGCAGCTATCGCAAGAAACATATAGAGATACATGAAATTGCTGACGCTGCGAGGGCCCTTAATATCTCTTATGGTGGCTGGTGATTTCGTTTCCCCTAAAAGGCTCTGTACGGTAACAGTTATCTCCTGAGTAGTCACTTCCTTCCACTCGGAATCGGGGCTCTCCTTATACGTTATGACCGCGGCAGGGACAGTGAATGTTCCTGTTTCAAAAATGTCGAGGATGTAGGAATGTGTATAGGTCCTGCTGAATACCCCGCTTTCGTCAGAGGTGAAATCTTTAATTGAGAAGTCGGCGAGGTTCTCCCCGAATGACGGCAGTTGCACTTCAAGATCCTTTGGCGCCTTGACTCTGATTGTATAGGTAACCCGATCTCCAATATTTACGGCTGCTCTGTCAACTCCGGCGGTTACCGTAAGAGGCGGTTCAATTGCGGATTTGACGTCGGCTGCAGTAAGGTTCAGGCTGATCAGAATAAATGTAAGTATCAGGTAAACTACTCTGATCATATTCTTTTTTCTCTCATTTTAAAAAACTTGTAGAGCTCCTTTGTGTACGGGATATCTGTGCGTATATCAATGTGGTCAACATTTACAGACC
>CAMYND010000083.1 GCA_947259645.1 Thermodesulfovibrionia bacterium
GTAGCCAGGTGGAAATCAAAGGTACAGATAGACCCAATATAGCGGTTGCCAGCTTTAGTGGCATTGATGTGGACCTTCACATCGGACATGCCCGGCAGGTCTTAATCTACGGCCCCGGCGAGGACGGCATTCTCCGAAGGCTCGAGACACGGTCTACACCTGAGCCCGGAGGCGGTAACGATCGTTGGAAAGCCCTGGCAGAAGTAATGGGTGACTGTTTTGCGCTCCTTGCTTCAGGAGCCGGCCCTAAACCCCTGAAGATTCTCGAAGATCAGGGCATTGATGTCTTCATTACAGAAGGCAATATCAACAGATCGGTTGACATCGTCTTCGGCGGAGGCAGGAAGAAGAGTGAAGTTGCATCAAAATAGAAAGTAACTGTTTATTTTCCTCTTTGGAAAAGAGGGAAACTTGAAAGGAGATATGCAATGGCAACACCAGAAAGACAAGTCATCGTCTGCCAGAGCTTTCGCGTTGCTGGCGACAAAAAAGGCATTTGCCACAAACAGACAAACGGTTTTCTCCAGTATCTGGAGGAAGAGATTCTCGATCGGGGTCTGGACTGCCTGGTAACTGCATCAACCTGTCTCAAACAGTGTGAAAGCGGCCCGATTATGGTTATCCAGCCGGAAAACTGGTGGTTCAAAGGAGTGGACAGCGAAGAAGCCATTGATGCCATTTTAGACGGCCTTGAAGAGGGCGAGCCGGCTGCCAATTATTTTATCACATGATCCTGGAGGTATGACGATGACTTTATCAAATACAGGCAAGATAGGATTTACTTCAGAACAATCCATTGATGGTTGGGAAGATTACCTAAAGGACGGTGAAGGTTTCTTAAGGACTGCAGTTGGTGCCCATGAGAAGCAGAAGAAAGTATTCACATCAGAGATTCTGTACAACATTATTGCTATGGCAATAGAGAAATTTGTGATGGCTGCTTTAATGCGTCATGGAGCACTGCCGTACAACCATACAATGAGAGACCTGGTTGAAGCTATGGACAGGACATTTCCTTCAGCCATTGATGAGCTAAGAGAAGGGTTACTAAAGATGGATGGATATCAGGAAATCTGTGACCTTGACGGGTTCAGGATCAGTCCGCCGGGAATGGATAAAATTCCTGGCATGTTAAACATAGCACAAAAACTACAAAGTCTGGTTACTACGTAGAGGCAACAGCCTGAACAATTTTAAGATGACAAAAAGAAAATAAGGAGACTATCATGAAAGCAACCTGGGAAAAAATATTTGAATATGCCTCAATGCCCGTACACGGGACCATGTCAAGAAAGCTGAGAAAGGGCGTCTCTCTTCAAGTGAATGAGGGGAAAGTTATTGAAAAAGCTGTGATTTTTCTTGGCGAAGAATTTGTCAGAATCACCGAAGAGCCGACAAAGAATCAAGCGGTAAATTCCTATTATGACTGGAGCGGAATCAAAGCGCTCAGGACTACATCGTCCGGGGAGTAAGAAGCCCTTCCTCTTACTTGAGCCAAGGGTCATTTAAAGGAGAATGACATGCCAATATATCCGTTAGGAACGATCATGGAAGTGGTTGAATCAGTCAGTGCTGGCCCGACTCCCATGAAAGTTTCATATGCTTACGAAGATTTAGTGTTCATGGAGCATAACGCTTTTCTTCTTCAATTTACCACTGACGGGGACGAAGTCATTTTGCACAAAAACATTTCTGCAGAAATGGATGAAATTGAAGAACCGATTGCGGCCCTGAAGACTGCTGCTGCAGAAAAAGGTATTGCTATGAGCGAAGGAAGCCTTTACAGTCTCGAGCAATCCGATGGAGAAAAGGTAACCATAAAATTTATACAAAAGGAGTTGGATGGTTAAGATGATCAGCGTTCGTAAGGCACAAAAGGATGATATTCCTCACCTTGCGACATTGTTGAAGATTCTTTTTTCAATTGAAGAAGACTTTACCTTCAATGAAACCAAACAACGCATGGGCCTGCAACAATTGATCGATAGTGAAAGCGGCTGTGTTTTAGTGGCAGAACATCCTGGAAATATCATTGGCATGTGTACCGGCCAGTTAACTGTATCAACAGCAGAAGGTGGTTCTGCCCTTCTCGTTGAAGATGTTGTTGTTGCAGAAGAGTGGCGAAAACAGGGTGTCGGGAGACGCCTTATGGATGAGTTGGGCAGATGGGCGCGGTCATCAGGAGCAACCCGTATGCAGCTCCTGGCTGACAGATCAAATACAGGGGCCCTCGGTTTCTATGAACATACCGACTGGAAAAGCACTCATCTCATATGTCTGAGAAAGCATATTAAATAAATGTATGAAAGGGACAATGTCATGTCTAAAAAAAGCGTAGAAGACCTGTTGATTGCAGGTGGAGAAAATGAAGAAGTGCGTATGCGCTATGACTCTCTGAAAACAAAAGAGGACTTTATTGCTCTGGCTGTGGAGGAAGGATACGATTTCACATTAGATGAATTCGATGCGGTTCTTAATGAATCGGGAGATTCCTTTGACTTGATCGGAAATCCAGCGAAACGGCAGATCTGGTGGAAATAGCGGGAAAAGAGAATGACGAATAACGATTTGCGATATACGATTTACGAAGTAATAGAGTTCGTCATTCGTCATTCCTTGATCGTCAATCGTCAATCTCCGTTTATCTTTTTTTTAACTTTACCATCAAGAGGACATATATAAAATGGAAGACATGATCATATCACCCTATACTCTATCATTACTTTTCTGTGCAGTTGCTTTTGCATATTCTTCTGTCGGTCTCGGCGGTGGATCTTCCTATACGGCATTGATGGCTATTCTGGGGGTCAGTACTGTAGCGATCCCGATGATATCTTTAACGCTGAACCTTCTGGTTACCATGGTGGGCAGTTTTAATTATATTCGCTCCGGCCATGCAAGGTTAAAATTGCTGCTGCCATTTCTCGTCTCATCAATTCCCATGTCATATCTGGGGGGCTCGCTACAGCTGCCCAAGGAGCTCTTCTACTGGATACTCCTGGCAACACTTTTATTTGTAGCGATGCGGTTATATATATGGGACCGGGCAACAATAAAACTGGACATTGGAAGAACCGGCAAACTGATTTTATCACTGACAGCCGGATCCATTCTCGGACTGATTGCAGGGATTGTCGGCATCGGAGGCGGCATATACCTTGTACCGCTGATCATTGTCATCGGATTAGGGACCGAAAAAGAGGCGGCAGCCTGTGGTGCTATCTTTATTCTCGTCAATTCTGTCTCCGGCCTGATCGCCCGTCTTCAGTTCAACTCAATCGACCTGGATCAGATCATACTCCCGATCATCGCCGTTTTAATCGGAAGCTCGTCAGGATCATTCATGGGAGCGGTCAAGTACAGGCCGCAGACCATGCAGAAGGTTCTCGGGGCTGTGATACTTGTAGCTATTGTGTTTTTAGGGCGGAAGGTATTGGTTGTTTGATAAAGAGAACATGTTTTAAAAGATATTTGTATCTGAGTCGAAAAAACTAATAGTTGCCTTCTCAGGATAAAACAATTATGTCGGACAATTTTGTTTGCCGACATACGCTATTGTAGGTCTTGGTAAAATTAAATTCATTAAGTTACAAGGAGTTATACTTTGGCACGCTTTCTGCAAAAGAGGGAGGTAATCATGAACGATACTTTAACAGACAAAATAGAGGCCCTGGAAAAACAGGAAATAATTGAGGCGCTGAAGGAGTGTGGCTGGGTTCAGGCAAGGGCCGCAAGAAAACTTGGAATCACCGAGCGGATGATCGGTTACAAGATTAAAAAGTACAGAATTAAGATAAAGGAGGTGCCCTATGGTGCAAAGAGCATAAGCAGTGGAGAAGAACACAATAAATTTATCAGTAAAGATACTAAATAAAAAAAGGAGAGTAAAGAAAATGAAAAAATTAATTATGATCACAGCAGTAATAGCTTTAACACTGTCACTTTTTGTAAGTCCCTCAAGAGCGGAGGAAGCGAAAGGGCCTGCCGTCTCCGGTAGCGCGTCAATCGATATAATGAGCCAGTATATCTGGCGGGGCCAGCAGTTGAGTGATGAGATGGCCTTTCAGCCCTCGGTGGGAATAACCTATGGCGGCTTTGGTGCAAACATATGGTCCAACTATGATGAGAAGACAACAGCGATAACTGAGACTGACTTTACATTAAATTACACCTTTTCTGTGGATAAGATCGGATTTGATGTAGGATATATTTTCTACACATTCCCTGATTCTGACTTCGATACTTCAGAGATTTATGTTGCTGCCAGTTATGACGTTATGTTGAGCCCTTCATTGACGATCTATTACGACTTTGATGAGGGTGAGGGAGCCTTTATTGTTGCTTCAATAGGACACTCCATTGCACTTCCAAAGGGCATGGCGCTGGATCTGGGAGCTTCGGCAAGCTACACCATGGACAATACCGTAATGGGAACAGAGGCTGACGGCAGTGATCTCAGTGATTTTTATAACGCTGACCTTTCTGCATCACTGAGCATCCCGGTTACCGATGCCATATCCATATCACCGATGATAGCCTATTCCTTTGCATTAAGTGACGACGCGGAGACGGTGCTTGAAGGCATTTCCTCGGGCGTGACAGGCGAGGCGGACAGTGACGTATTTTACGGTGGCGTTAATGTATCACTCAGTTTCTAGTGAGAACTAATTAAGGAGGACAACATGAAAAGGATATTAGGTTTACTCATTGTGGCAATTATGATGTCCGGGTCTGGCGCATTTGCGGCAGAAACCGGACCGGTTGCCCCGACAGCATCACTGGGCCTCACGGCCAGCAATATATGGATGATGGTAGCAACATTTCTTGTATTCATCATGCACCTCGGTTTTGCAAGCCTCGAGGCAGGGTTAACCCGATCAAAAAACACGGTTAACATTCTCTTTAAAAACACGTTAATCCCTGCTATCGGACTTTTGACCTACGCATGGTTCGGGTTTAACCTGATGTACCCCGGAACATTCAACGGCTATTTCGGATTTGCCGGATTCGGACTGCCTTTCCCCACCGTGGAGGGAGGGTTCCTTGATTTAAGCTACAACGAAGGATACACCTACTGGACGGACTTCCTCTTTCAGGGGATGTTTGCCGCGACTGCAGCGACGATAGTATCCGGTGCGGTAGCCGAGCGGATTAAGCTCAGTTCGTTCCTGGTTTTCTCGACTATATTTGTAGGCCTGGTATATCCTGTTGTCGGCTCCTGGAAATGGGGCGGCGGCTGGCTCGATAGCATGGGCTTCTATGACTTCGCAGGATCTACCCTGGTGCACTCTGTGGGAGGCTGGGGAGCCCTTATCGGGGCCATCATGCTGGGGGCTCGAAAGGGGAAGTATGTCGATGGAAAGATCAAGCCTATTCCGGGACACAGTCTGCCGCTGGCAACGATCGGCGTGTTTCTGCTCTGGCTCGGCTGGTTCGGCTTTAACGGCGGATCTGTTTTAAGTGCTGATCCGGCACTGGTTTCACTTACCCTGGTTACTACCTGCATAGCTGCAGCAGCCGGGATCATAGGAGCAATGGCCGCTACCTGGACTATCTCCAAAAAACCGGACCTTTCAATGGTGCTCAACGGCTGTTTGGCAGGACTGGTTGGTATCACAGCAGGCGCAGACCAGATGGGCCTTGGTTCCGCGTTCTGGATAGGACTTATTGCAGGCGGTCTGGTTGTGGTATCGGTAATGGCTATAGATAAGCTCAGGGTTGATGATCCTGTTGGTGCTATATCTGTGCATTTAGTATGCGGTATCTGGGGCACGCTGGCAGTAGGACTCTTTGGTGCGATGGCCGGGGTTAAGCAGTTTACCACACAGCTTATTGGTGTGGGTGCCTACGGCGCTGCGACAGTTGTTGCTGCCCTGATTATTTTCTCTTTGGTGAAAATGACAATGGGGCTGCGCGTATCCGAAGAAGAGGAATTTGAAGGCCTCGATGTCGGCGAGCATGGTCTTGAGGCATACCATCTTGCATTAAGCCCTGCATCAAAAGACAGCGGGATATAGAATCGTTAACGAATGATTATGTGAGAACGGAGTGATGGAGAATGATAAAGCAAGAACACCATCACTCCGGTTTCATGATTACTATTAAGTATCTAAGAAGGAGGAATTTCCAATGAAAATGGTATCAGCCATTATTAAACATTTTAAGCTCGATGAAGTACGGGATGCACTGAACAAGCTTGGAGTTCAGGGAATGACAGCAATCGAGGTTAAAGGTTTTGGACGGCAAAAAGGTCACATGGAAGTATATAGAGGCGTAGAGTACGAAGTTAAGTTTCTCCCCAAAGTCAAGCTTGAAGTTGCCATACCCGAGGAAAAGCTTGAAGAGGTTCTCAAGGCAATACAATCAACTGCCAAAACAGGAGAAATTGGAGACGGAAAAATATTCATCTACAACCTGGAAGATGCAGTTCGCATTCGAACAGGTGAACAAGGAGAAGGAGTACTGTAAAAGGAGGAAATTATGAGACCCAAAGACGTACTAACTTTCGCCCAGGAAAACAATGTAGTCATGGTGGACTACAAATTTATTGATTTTCCCGGGATCTGGCAAAATTTTTCAATGCCCATTAGCGAACTTGAAGAATCAACGTTTGAAGAAGGACTCGGTTTTGACGGATCATCTATCAGGGGATGGCAGGCAATCAACGCATCGGACATGCTGATGATTCCCGATCCCTCAACAGCCATTCTTGACCCGTTCAGAAAGTACCCTACGCTGAGCCTTGTCTGCAACATTGTAGACCCGATTACAAAAGAGCCCTATTCGAGGGATCCCCGCTATATAGCTCAGAAGGCCATTCAATACATGAAATCGACTGGAATCGGTGATACAGCTTTTTTCGGACCTGAAGCAGAGTTCTTTCTCTTTGATGATGTCCGTTATGATCAGACAGCGAACAGCGGATTTTACTTTCTTGATTCGCGCGAGGGAACCTGGAACACAGGAAAAGATGAAGGTCCTAACCTCGGTTATAAACCGAGACACAAGGAAGGGTACTTCCCGGTTGCCCCAACTGATCAGTTTGAAGACATACGTACAGAGATGGTTGCGATTATGCAGAAATGCGGAATCCATATTGAGGCCCAGCATCACGAAGTTGCAACGGGAGGACAGGGAGAAATCGACATGAGATTTGCTCCCATGGTTGAACAGGCTGACAAGCTTATGCTCTTTAAATACATCATCAAGAATGTTGCGCGTCAGCATGGATTGTCCGCCACCTTCATGCCAAAGCCACTTTTCGGCGACAATGGAACGGGTATGCACACACACCAGAGTATCTGGAAGGATGGCAAGCCCCTGTTTGCAGGTAACGGCTATGCCGGGGTCAGCGAGATGGCCATTCACTACATTGGAGGCATCCTGAAACACGCCCGTGCACTTGCAGCGCTTACAAACCCAACGACAAACTCCTACAAGAGACTTGTCCCGGGGTTTGAGGCTCCTGTAAACCTGGCCTACTCAGCGAGAAACCGGTCTGCGTCTGTTCGGATACCAATGTATTCACCATCCCCGAAAGCAAAAAGGGTTGAAGTTCGTTTTCCCGACCCATCCTGCAACCCCTATCTCGCATTTTCAGCAATGCTTATGGCCGGGCTTGACGGAATTGAAAACAAGATCAATCCAGGAGAGGCGATGGACAAGGACCTCTATGAGCTTCCTGCCGAAGAACTTGCACAGATCCCGCAGATGCCGGGTGCTCTTGATGAAGCACTTGATGAACTGGAGGCCGACCACGAGTTCCTGCTGAAAGGCAATGTGTTCACTGAAGATGCACTGACAACTTGGATTCAATATAAGCGTGACAATGAAGTTGATGCGCTCAGGCTTAGACCGCATCCTTACGAGTTCTTTATGTATTACGATATTTAAAATATATCAAACCGCATTAAAAGCCCAGGCACAACGGCCTGGGCTTTTTACTTGCGTAACACCAAATATTCAAAATAAATTTTTATATTCATAGGGCAGGTTAGCGTGTGGGATACGAAAGACCTTAAATGCCGCAAACCTGCTCTAATACAGGCTTTACAGATCGCCTGTTCACGGTTTATTCACGGGTACTTACAAATAACCAAACCCATAACTATTTGATTTTATTGCATTATTTTGGCGGGAGCGTGTGGGAATCGAACCCACCCTGCCCGCTTGTGGCGGGCAACACCGGATTTGAAGTCCGGGAAGGACACCAGAACCTTATACACTCCCAAACTGATTGATTCTAAATATTTATTTTGCTTTTGTCAAAATCTTTTCATGATAAGTATAGCATAATTAAAACATTTCCAGTAGTCTTAATAAGCCTTTTATTACAAAGAGTTACCCCACCTTATAGTTCTTATTTATCCTTCCCGGATCTTTTATCCGGGGATGGTTTTTTGATGGCGTTTTAATGCTTGATTTTAAGTGTTTTTTTAGCCCCTAAGATTTGATGACGCAGAATTGTAACACTTCATTTAGAATTTAAGCTGCTTATAGTAATAATTATATTTTTTTTATGATATCTCAATTACATCTTAAAGGTAATGAAATGGATTTTGATCATGCTGTGAAAATTATAAGTAAATTGTTGGCAGAAAAACGACCTGATACATTCAATAGTTCATGGATACTAAAACATGCCCCACATATTTATAGTTACATACAAAGACAGGTACGATCAGATATCGGTGAAATAGATTGGGACAGAGTTACTCGAGCCCTGGATCGAAGATTTCAAAGAAAATGGATGCCACATTCACGAAACCGTAAAACATTTTATCGAGAGAAAGCAGAAGTAGGCATTATTCTCGAAAAATATCACGCTAAACTCTACGCCTTTATTGCACCGGCAGATAAGCAAGATGAGCAGATGCGAGATATTATCAGCATTGCTCTAGTGAGGATCGCTCAAAAAGGCAATATAATCGCTAAGGAGGAAATTACTAAGTTGGTAAGGTTTACTATTGATGAATGGATTGAATCTCGTCCTACACTATCATCCTGGGAGGGATATGAGTTTATGATTCCGCATCGCATTGAAACTTGTATACGCCGTTATAGATATTCAGGAACATTTATTGGATATTTGTTGAAAACACTTGAATATTCTGGACGAGGTTTAAATCAAACAACATCATATTTACAAAGATGAATCTTTATAGGAAATATTAAGAACAATAACTTTTTGAAATCAACATTTCAAAGCCATCTCAAGGATACTCTCTAATACCGACAAAGTGTGAAAATGAGGTGGAGCTTTAGATCAATGATAATTCATATTTATCAATGATTCTTAAAAACTATGAGGTCAAGGATTTCATCATGATACTAATAAAGACCTCCTCATGATACTGCAATGCAGTACCATGATAGATCACCAAAATCTATTCTAAAGGAGGTCGTTATGAGATTTTACA
>CAMYND010000084.1 GCA_947259645.1 Thermodesulfovibrionia bacterium
AATATCTTCCGGGTTTTTATTGAGGAAATCAGAAAATTCTGCCAAGTCACGAGAATATGCCCGAATGGTGTGCGGCGATACCCCCTCCTCTGCTCTTAAATACAGTATGAACTGATCAATCTGTTTTTTCATATACCGTTATCCTGTCCCTGATATTCTAATTTTTACGCATGTTAGTTGCAAGGTTTCAGCGATTATTTTACTTGCTATTGATTTCGATGAACTCATATGAGAGAATATACCCTTGATTAACAACATTATTTCGTTCTTTCCGAAACCCCGTTTCATTCGTTGAACTGGAGATAGTCTAATGCAGGAAGCACATGCCGTAGATCTGGGTGAAATTCTCACATTGTGGAGCACAGTACCCTTTGCCGGCATGCTGCTCTCGATCGCGCTGTTCCCCCTCTTTGCACCGCGGTTCTGGCACCACCATTTTGGGAAAATCTCAGCCTTCTGGGCGGTGGCTGTCACCGTTCCCTTTTTGATCTTATATCAGGGGCAGGCTCTCTACGAGTTTCTCCATATTATTCTTGCGGATTATATCCCTTTTATCATAATTCTGATCGCCCTTTATACAGTATCAGGGAACATTCTGCTCCGCGGTACTCTGGTGGGCACGCCGGTGTTGAACACGTTTATCCTGTTTATCGGGACTGTACTTGCGTCATGGATGGGAACGACCGGTGCGTCCATGCTCTTGATCAGGCCATTTTTAAGGGCCAACAGCCACAGGAAAAACAGGACATTTATGGTCGTCTTCTTTATATTTCTTGTTTCCAATGTGGGGGGTTCCCTTACACCCCTCGGGGACCCGCCTTTGTTTCTCGGATTTCTGAGGGGCGTACCCTTTTTCTGGACATTCAGCCTTTTTTTTCAGATGGTCGTAGTCGCTGCGGTTCTCCTGACACTGTACTTTATCCTGGACAGCTATTTTCTCAGGAAAGAAGGAATCCAGGCTCCGCGCGACAATAACGAAAAAGAGCCGTTAAAAATTGATGGCATGCATAATTTTATATTTCTCATAGCCATTATCGGGGCTGTTCTGATGAGCGGGGTAGTAAAGCTCGGGGAGGTGAATATATTCGGGATTCACCGGGCAATTCAGGATGTCATACGGGATGCTCTGCTGCTGCTGATCGCTCTGCTCTCAATACTCACGACGAAAAGAGAAATTCGTGAAGACAATGAATTTACCTGGTTCCCTATTCAGGAAGTGGCGATTCTCTTTGTAGGGATATTTTTAACGATGATGCCCTGTCTGAAGATATTGCAGGCTGGTGAGAAGGGCGCCCTTGCTTTTCTCGTTCAGACAGTTGAGGAGCCCTATCATTACTTCTGGGTCACCGGAATTCTTTCCAGTTTTCTTGACAATGCACCCACCTACCTTACGTTTCTGAGTTCGCTTCTGGGGAAATTCTATTCAGGAATGGAAGCCAGTGAAGCGATTGCTTTACTCATAAAGGAAAACAGTATATACCTGAAGGCGATATCAGCCGCAGCGGTATTTTTTGGTGCAACCACCTATATCGGTAATGCGCCGAACTTCATGGTCCGGTCGATAGCGGAGGAAACAGGGACCCCCATGCCGAGCTTTTTCGGTTACATGCTAAAATATTCATTACCGATACTATTTACTACCTTTATTCTTGTCACATTCTTGTTTTATTTATAAGGAGATAAAATGGCTATAGAGAAAATTCTTTTTCCGACAAATTTCAGAGAGTTGTCATATAGTGCACTCGAACCTCTCCTGGTTCTCAAAGATGCAGGGCTGAAGGAGATAATCCTCTGCCATATTATTTTAAGGGAAGATGTAGGTTTCGTGCCCTTTGGCGGGTATATGAAGGACGAAGAAGAGAAATTAAGGGAAAAGGCACGGATACGGTTTGAAGACTGGCAAAAGACGATTACGGAAAAAGGGATAGAGAGCAGGATCATAATCAAGGTGGGGGAACCGGTCCCTGAGATTCATCATGTTGCACGAGATGAAAAGGCTGATTTGATTGTTGTTGGCAGACATAAAAAAATGACTATTGAAGATGTGTTTGCCGGCTCGGATACGCTTCAGATAATTCAGCGCAGTAAAGTCCCGGTACTTGTCAGTAAACATATGGTTCAATATGAAATAGATGGAGATATTCATGATAAAATCAATGACAAGATCTTCCAAAGACCGATGCTCGTCACTGATTGGTCAGAACCCTGTCAACGTGCTATGGGTTTGATTAAATCTCTCGATAAAGTGATAGAAAAGACGCTGCTATTTCATGACCTGGAATCAAAAGTCCTGAGTGAACATGATAAGGAAGAGATCCAGGAGATTGAAGATGACAGGTCAGACAAACTCAAAGCCTACTGTTCTATCCTTGAAAACGGAGGGGTTGCCTGCGAGCCTCATCTGGGTGCAGGAGATCTTATGGATGAAATCATTCGTATTTCAAGAGAGAGAAAGGCCACGATGATTATTGTAGGCACTAGCGGAAAGAGCAGGCTCAGCGAGTTGCTCCATGGAAGTATTTCCCACGAAATTGCGAAGAAGTCGGAACTGCCTACCTTGCTGGTGCCCTGATACGCCTCCAGAACAACAGGCATTCCAAAAAACGTATAAAGACTACAGCAGATAAGGCCTTACTTATTAACTACCATGACCGGACATGTTGAATGTCCGATGACCCTGGAGGTGACGCTCCCCATAAAGAGTTTTTTAAGGCCTGTCCTGCCGTGACTTCCCATAATAATCAAGCCTGCCTTTAATTCCTGTGCCAGAGAGACAATGACGTTAGAAGGCCGGCCTTTCATGGCATGCACTTCTGCGCTGACGTTTGAGCGTAAGGCTTCGTTTTTGAGCTCATCAAGATAGATATTTGCCTTGTCAATGAGCTTGTCCGATGCGTCCGGAGCATATGATTCAAAATCATCGGGGATATAAACAGCATTAACTATATGCAATGTTGCCTTGCTATGCCGGGCAATGCGCATCGCTTCATCAAGAGCATTGTCACTGTATTGAGAGCCATCGGTGGCAACCAGAATGTTGTCTAACCCCAGGGAGCTGTCTTTTGGGACGACCAGTGTCAGACCCTTATTATGGCCGATTACCCGGTCTGTTTCGCTTCCGAGAAGCGCACGTTCTATGCGGCTCATTCCCCGTCTGCCCATTACAACCAAATCACATCCTGCATCTTTTGCTGTTTCAATGATAGCGCTGTATATTTCACCTTCTTCCATTCTGGATGTAATGGAAACCCCTTCAGCCCGAGCCGTGTCATTGGCATCAGCTATTACTTTTGCCGCAATTCCTTTTAAGATAGCATTGACATCATCGACTTCAGTAAGAGGGTTATAAACCTTCACATAAGGGCTCACTGATAGCACGGTAATTTCAGTTTCATCATTGAGGAACCTGAATGATTGCTTCAAGGCATTCGTGCTTGTTTCCGAACCGTCTACCGCGACAAGAATTTTTCTAAATAATCCCATAACCTATCCCTTTCTCTGTGAAATAGCGCACGTGACAAAATGATATCGTTGTCATGAACTCTCTCTAAATAATATAACCTTTTTCCCTAGAGCGCAATAACCTTTTATAACTATGGATATTACGTTGTTTATCAGAATGATAAATAACTTTGAAATGGCCAAGACAGAAGGCTTGGGGCATCGGCCCTTATAAATTCAGCACAATTGGGTTAGCCGCGACAGAATCTCATAAAAAAAGGGGACCCGGTTATCCCGGGGCCCCTTGAACGCATTTCTAATTAATGTTCGTACTTGAGAGGGAAGTGCTCATGTGTTGCTTCCAGTCTTTCCTTAATATCAAATTTGTACTTGGGATCAACCTTCTCATTGAAAGGACTGTCTGGGCCGTGACACTCCATACAGTTGTTGTTTTCCTCAGTTGGTATCTGTAAACCAGCTGCCTTTACATCAGCCAGTTTGAATTTCTTATCTTTTTTCATAATAGCCCTGAAGTCTGCTCCTGGTCCGTGGCATCCCTCACACTGGACGTTTGCCAGATTCGGGGTTTCTTCAATGCTGGTAAACCCGCTTGGTTGTCCATATCCTGTAGTGTGACACTTCAGGCAGTCAGCATCTTTCGTATAGTCTTTGTCAGGATCCAGACCTGCTTTCTTTTTTTCATCACCTTTGACACCGGCTTTAAGGTTTTCAAAGCTCGTAGCCATAGTTGTCTTTGACCATGACTTGTATTGTTTCATATGACAGGCCTTGCATTTTTTTGCTCCCAGGTACTCTGCTGCATTTCCTGTCCCGGCAATTACAGCGACAAAGCCAAGAGCGAGTATTAAACCTCCAACTTTTTTGATCATCTTCTAACCCTCCTTTTGATTTTTTTAATGGAATGTATAATGACGGTTATCTCAATAACATCCTTCAGTTAAGAAGAATATCAATAATGAACTTCTAATGTCAATTGTCAAAGAACTGGCAAAACAGCAGCCATTGCCCTGAGCATACAAATGTCACCTTCTATATTCGTAGGATAAATAAATATTTTGAAGAAAATATGAACTCTTACGGCAAGACGAAGAAAGGCGGGATCAGCTGTGCTTATTCAATTTTGAGTAAATACCTGCCTTTTTGAGGTCTTCGACAGTATCAATATCACTTAAGGTTTCAGTGAAACCGGCAGTTAAATCAAGGTCCCTGGTACGACTGAGGCTTTTGCTGAGCGTTTTCTCTGATGACCATGGTATGTCTTCAAAAACTTCCTTGATCAGTTTTCTCATCCCTACGAGATAATACCCTCCGTCACTGGCAGGGCCGTAAACAAGGTCATGGTTATTTAATACCTCAAAGGCATTGAGAATAATATTTGCTGAGAGGTCCGGGATATCAGCACCGACAAGGGCAACTTTCTGATACCCTCTTTTAAAGACGAAGTCAAAGGCTTCAAACATGTTTTTCCCGAGGTCTCTTTCATGGAGAGGAATCAGGTTCAACCTGAATCTGGTGAAATAGTCTCCGGCGTTATGGGGTGCGTGAGCTATATGCGTATCTGTTTCCGGCACTGATCCCAGCTTCTTTATTGTTGTATTCAGAAGGTCAGTATACAGTCTGAGGATCTGATCATCCGGGATGGTTCCTGCAAGCCGGGTTTTTACTTTTCCTTTTTCCGGGTATTTTGCGATTATGATCAGCGCGTTGTTGTTCATTATCATTAATAGTACCTTACCCTCGCAATATTATTTTTATGAGAAAGACATCGGACAGAACAGTTCCGGATAGCCCGGCGTGGTTTACCGAACGTCTTTATAGTGTTTGATTAACTTATCCGGAGGCACGCTGAAAAATGAATACAATGACGCGATATACCAGTCTCTCACGGTTGTGTACAGCATTCCTTCCTGATGCCAGCGCCTCGGGGATGCCTTGACAGGGGTCTGGACAAAGGTTATTCTGCCTTGTTTCATCAGCCGCTTTGATATTTCTATATCCTCCATGAGAGGAATTTCTGCAAATCCGCCAATCCTGTCAAAGACCTCTTTTCTCAAAAACATTGCCTGGTCACCGTACATCAGTGATGTCAGGCGGGACCTTGTGTTGGCTACCCACTCTATCAGTCTGAAACCCACCCCCGGCGCATCAATAGATAGATGAAAGGCACCTGCGGCAATGCTGGAATCTGCGAGGATAGATCTGATCGAGTGAAAAGCGGTTTCAGCGAGCTGACAGTCAGCGTGAAGAAATAACAGGATCTCTCCTGTCGCTTTTTTTGCGCCATAATTCATCACACTTGCCCGGCCTGTTTTTGTTTGGAAAACGTATTCAGTTAATTCCCGGGCAATTGTCATTGTATTGTCACTGCTCCCGCCATCAACGATTATGAGTTCCTCATTTGAAGATATAGGGAGTCGGGAAAGGGTAGTCCTCAGGTATTTTGCTTCATTTAAGACCGGCATTATAATGGAAATTTTGATTGTGCGATACCTCCAGGGCGTTTAATGAAGTGCATGCCAGATCGGATCATGCATTAAGTGTACATCTTACCCTTTGTGCATCTCAATGGGGCATACCTTATTTAAGGCAGAGTAAGGTAATAGTGCATGCAATGCGCTTAAGTTCCTGATTTCCTCATATGATTAACCATTTAGCGGTTGACGGGCTTAAAGTAATAATGGTACATTTCTAGGTAAGCGAGGCTCCAATTCCTGATAATTGAGGCATCTACATGCCTTTTTCGTTTAAGACTCATGGCTCAGATCTTATTATAGCTCTGTAAAAAAGACAGGCATTTTTGATATACAAGGCAGGAAAATATCATTGATACAGGGTCTTTAATTTTTTCAATGGAGGATTAACTGTTCTTCCTGTGGGCAATTAAACCTCCTGAACCGATGCCATGAATGATTTTAGTGATCATGAGTTAATCAGGGGGTGCGTTGTCGATGGAGACAAGGCGGTCTGGGAGACATTTATTCGGAAGTTCTCGAAACTGATCTGGAGTTCCATTCACAAAACTTTTCGCAATTACTCATTTCAGTATACCCAGGAGGACCTTGATGACATGTATGGGGCCATCTTCCTTTCTTTGATAGAAAATGACTGCCGGAAACTCAAACAGTTCAGGAGTGAAAATTCATGCTCTGTTTCTACCTGGCTCTCAATTATCAGTGTCAGGATGACGATCGACTACATGAGAAAAGACAAAAGCCGTTACATTGAGGAACAAAAAGAAGTAGAGCGGGATATCTGGGACATAGTCCCTGATCTGTCGTCCCTGGCAGATGATCTCCTTGAAAAAAAACAGATAAATCAAATTCTGAAAAAATCAGTTGAATCACTGGCTGAAAAAGACAGAATGATATATGATCTTCTTTATAATCAAGCATTTACCCCTGAAAATACCGCGCAAGCGCTGGGGATGACCATGCCTGCACTATACTCGAGAAAGCACCGCATAATACAGAAGATAAAAAAAAACATGGAAGATCTGTAAGAAAAGAGAAAATCTCACGTCAAACAGTACAACAGAGAAGAATTACTGTATGAAAATGAGAATACAAATAAGGCATAAAGAGATCAGGCTGGCAAGAGGTGAATATGTATCTGGATTACACAAAATGTCTTAGTGATACAGATTTTGGTGCGTACAGAGATGGAAATCTCTCACTCCGGGAAAAGGACGCAATAGATAGGCATGTAACGGCATGTAAACAGTGCTGGAGTGACTTTGTTGCTATTCACCGGGTTGTACTGGATGAACAAGAGGATGAATCAGGCACAGTTCCGGAATATCTCGTAAAGAAGGCGATAGATATCTTCCCTGCTGAAAAAAGCTTCTTCGATGTGGTTCTTGGCCTTGTGAAGGACACCTTTAAAGTAGTGAGCTGCAGTCCTCACCTTACCATGGAAATGCCTGTTCCGGCCGGTGTTATCCGCGGCAACCACGATACCTGTCCCGGGATAGTAGTGCTGAAAAAATCATTTCAAGACATATCCGTTGAGCTGGATGTGGAAAAACTGAATAAAGATCTTTGCAATATAAGGGTATCTGTTAAAGATGTACGGGAGAGCCCCATGAACAGTGCATTCAGGGTCGAGCTTCTTTCTCAAGGAAGGGAGCTTGCATCCATGCCGGTTGAAGGAGGAGAGGCTCTGCTGGAAGATATAGCACGCGCCAGGTATGTCATTCGAGTCACTGAAAAAGGTAATGTGCTTGGAGAAATTTCATTAAAAATACAGTGAACTGTAGAGGGGGCGCTGATGGATGAACTCACAGACATAGAAAAAATTCTCGCAGAAAGAGAAAAAATCGACAAAACCCTGAGATCGAAATTCAGCAAAAAAATCTCGATCATGTTTACGGACATCAAAGGGTCCACGTCCTTTTACGAGTCAAGAGGAGACATCGACGGCAGGCTCATGGTGCACAGGCACAACGAGGTTGTTATGCCCATTCTGAAAGAGTACAACGGTGAGCTTTTGAAAACCATCGGTGATGCCACAATGACTGTCTTTGATGACCCCTCTGATGCACTGAATGCTGCCCATTCTATACAGAGAAAATTGAGAGAGGCAAATCAGGACAGACCTGTGACCGAGCAGATCCATGTCAGGATCGGGATAAATTACGGGACAGTTATCGTTGAAAAGGGGGATGTATTTGGTGATGTGGTAAATGTTGCGAGCAGGGTAGAGTCACTTGCAGATGCCGGCGAGATTTTCATTACAGAAGAAATGTACAGAGAAGTGAAGGGAAATGATGATTTCATCTTCCGTTTTGTCAAGGAGTCCCGGGTCAAGGGAAAGCAGGAGTCGCTTAAAGTATACAGGCTCGTCTGGCATGAAGAAGCCCTCAGCATGGGAGTAACCAGGGCACAGCCCCGCAAAAAAGAGGGAATGTTTGTTCTCGAAGCCTCAGTGGCAGGGGAGAAACTGAAAATCAGCGGTTTTAAACGTGCCGGCCATGAAGAAAGGCCTGTCAGGGGATACAAGGAAATCAAATATAATGAAGCAAAATTAAAGGAGCATTCGCGCAGCATTATTGATCTCCTCAACAGGGCCAACAGGCGCGGTAAGATCAGCAGTGACCTGCTGGTTAAACTGAAAGAAATCGGAAGGCTACTGTTTGATGCCCTCGTTCCTGTTTCGATCAAGGAGATGATCATCAAGACAGAGGAAAAGAGCCTTATGATCAGCATTGATGACAGGCTTGTCTTTATTCCCTGGGAGCTCCTGTTTGATGGAAAGGAATTTCTCTGTCAACGATTCAACATTGGAAGGTCTGTGAGCACAAAGCAGCACATATCAGCTGTGTCCAGGTCACTGGGAAAACCTCTTAAGATGCAGGTCCTGGCCGATCCCGGAGGCGACCTTCATGCTTCGTATAAAGAAGGAACAGGAATAAAAAATGAAATCGGGAGCCTCGATGAGTGGTTTAATCTCTCGTTGAAATCCACAGATATAAGGACCGACTATGTAAAGGCAAAAATAAGAAATTTTGACATTGTTCACTATGCCGGACATGCTGAGCATGACTCCCAACATCCCGAGCAGAGCGGCTGGATGCTCAAAGACGGTAAATTAAACGCTGAAGATATCATGAACATGACCAGCGCCATGCCCATGCCATCTCTGGTATTCTCAAACGCCTGTCAGTCGGGATACTCTGATCAATGGAGAATTGAGGAAGATTATGAGGACAGGATCTTCGGCCTTGCCAATGCTTTCCTGCTGACAGGTGTTCAGCATTATATC
>CAMYND010000085.1:0-8485 GCA_947259645.1 Thermodesulfovibrionia bacterium
TCCTCGATGAGGATAAAAATATACTCAAAACAGTGTACAGGCGCCACAAGGGACATCCCTCTGCAGTTGCCCTTGACCTGCTGAAGGAAACGGTCAGATCAGGTAATGGCTCCACAGATGGATTTAATACAGAGTCAGCTAACTACTCCCTTTCAATAACCGGCTCAGCAGGGAAACGGTTGTCAGATATTCTCCATTACAAACATGTCAATGAGATTGTTGCCCAGTCACTATCGGTGAAGGCTTTCCTCCCTTCTGTCAAGACCATCATTGAAATGGGTGGAGAAGACTCAAAGCTCATTCTTCTGAATGAAAAGGGGATCGAAGATTTTTCGATGAATTCTGTCTGTGCTGCTGGTACGGGGTCTTTTCTGGAACAGCAGGCAGAGCGTCTCAACCTCTCAATTGAAGAATTCAGCCGTCTTGCAACACAATCAAAATCTCCGCCAAGAATAGCCGGGAGGTGCAGTGTCTTTGCAAAATCAGACATGATACATCTCCAGCAGATAGCCACTCCTGTTGAAGACATTGTCGCGGGGCTCTGCTTTGCTGTGGCCCGTAATTTCAAGGGAGCAATTGTAAAGGGGAGAAAGGTAGCCCCACCCATATCTTTCCAGGGAGGTGTTGCGGCGAATGCAGGCATTGTGCGGGCGTTTAATGAAATATTTGATATAGAACTGATAGTACCGGATAATTTTGCCTTTATGGGCGCGATCGGGGTGGTCTTGAATGACATAAACGAAAACAGCCTCAAGGGTTTTAACATACATGAACTTGAGACACAGCTCCATGCGATCCATGCGTCACGAAACGGGCGTTCACCGCTGATTGTCGAAGGGGATGATTTCCTCCTGCGGCATGGCAATGGAAACGGGTCAGCGGCCGTAATAACAAGCCTCAAGGATTCAGGAGCAGCAGCAGAATCAGAGAAAGCCGGGGAAGCCGTAATCCAGGCATATCTCGGCATTGACATAGGCTCAATAAGCACAAACCTTGCGCTCACAGACAGGGAAGGGGTACTTATTGCCAAAAGATATCTCATGACCGCCGGGAGACCAATTGACGCGGTAATGCAGGGTTTCAGGGAGATTGGAGCGGAGGTCGGAGACAGGGTGGAGATCCTGGGAGTGGGAACAACCGGTTCGGGCCGCTATATGATAGCTGACCTTGTTCAGGCTGATGTGGTGAAGAATGAAATTACAGCACAGGCGAGGGCAGCCATATTCATTAATAAAGATGTTGATACAATTTTTGAAATAGGAGGGCAGGACTCCAAGTTTATATCTATAGATAACGGCTCGGTCATAGATTTTGAGATGAATAAAGCCTGTGCAGCCGGGACCGGGTCCTTCCTTGAAGAACAGGCGGAGAAGCTTAATATTTCCATCAAGGAAGAGTTTGCCGCTTCAGCATTTTCCTCAGAACATCCCTGTAACCTCGGTGAACGGTGCACCGTGTTCATGGAGAATTCGCTGATGGCCAACCTTCAGCAGGGGACGGAGAAAAAGGACCTCCTTGCCGGCCTTGCATACTCGATTGTTGAAAATTACATGAACAGGGTTGTTGGCGGAAAGAAGGTAGGAAAGAACATATTTTTTCAGGGAGGAACAGCATTCAACAAATCCGTTGTGGCCGCCTTTGAAAAATTTCAGGGCAGCGAAGTCACCGTGCCGCCTAATCATGATGTGACCGGCGCAATCGGCATGGCCCTTATTGCCCGTGATGATATTAATTCCAGGCCTTCCGGCTACAGCACGTCTTTCAAGGGCTTTGGGATTTCAGATCTGTCCTACGCCACATCATCCTTTGAATGTAAAGGCTGCTCCAATGTGTGTGAAATTAACCGGGTAACGGTAAACGGAGAAAATGGCCGGCTTTTCTACGGAGGCCGGTGCGAAAAATACGATATACGAAAAAAAGACAAAACCCTGATCGAAGACCTTTTCGCCTTCAGAGAGGAACGGCTCTGGAAAGAGTACTCAGAGATATCAGAAGCAAAAACAGCGGGGAGGGAAACCATAGGCATCCCCTACATATTCTTTTTTCAGGACTACCTGCCTTTCTGGGTCACGCTCCTGGATGAACTGGGCTTTGATATCGAAGTATCTCCCAAAACAAACAGGCAGGTAGTAAACCTCGGTGCAGAGGCGGTGCTTTCGGAAACATGCTTCCCCGTGAAGGTGGCCCATGGGCATATCAAGCATCTTATTAATGAGGGCATCGAAAACATCTTGCTGCCTTCATTTGTCAGCTTTAAGGAGGAAGACAGTTACTTTGACAAGGAATCACCCTGCCCTTATACCCAGACAATCCCCTATCTGGCCAATGCGGCGTTTCGGGGCACAACTATTCTCAGTCCGATTATTGATTTCAGGAGAGGGAATACATACATAGCGAAGGAATTAAAAAAATCACTGGCAAAATTTAATATATCAACAGCCAGAATAAAGACAGCCCTCGCCAAGGCAAGGGATAAGCAGAAAGAGTTTTCCTCTGCAGTACAGAAAAAGGGGCAGGAAGTACTGTCTTCAATAAATGAAAGAACTATTGTAATTGTGGGAAGGGCGTATAACTCTTTTGACAGCGGGGTGAATCTGCAGCTGCCCCAGAAACTCTCATCACTCAATGTGCTCTCGATTCCGATGGATTTCCTGCCGCTGGATGCGATAGATATTTCAGACAAGTGGCCCCAGATGTACTGGCGAAGCGGAAAGAGGATACTCCAGGCTGCCCGCTTAATCAAAGAGAACCCTCTGCTGTATCCGATCTACATAAGCAATTTTAACTGCGGTCCTGATTCCTTTATATTTGAGTATTTCAAGGAGGAAATAGGGGACAAACCTCACCTGTTTCTTGAAATCGATGAACACAGCGCCGATGCCGGGGCTATAACCAGGTGTGAGGCGTTTCTCGACAGTATAGAAAACAATCGCGTTCGCAACGCTCCCAATAACAGCGTCAGAAAGTCCGGGAGTAATGCGATAAAGTCCGCAACGATGAAGCTTGGCGAGAAAAAGGTATACATACCCAGAATGTGTGACCATGCGTATGGACTTGCCGCTGCGTTTGAACATTGCGGAGTCTCAGCTGAAGTGTTACCTGAGCCTGACAGGGAGACCGTGGAGCTCGGGAGAAAAACCGTTTCAGGGAAGCAGTGTTTTCCCTGTGTGCTTACCATCGGCCAGATGCTGAAGAAAATCGACACCCTTGCATTAGACACTGAAAATTGCGCCTTCTTTATGCCCGCAGGAACAGGACCCTGCAGGTTTGGTCAATACAATATCTTTCAGAGGCTGGTGCTTGAACGTCTCGGCAAGAGCTCTATCCCGGTGTTTTCACCTGTACAGGACAGGACCTTCTATAATGAGCTTGGCATAGCAGGGAATGAATTTTCCAGAAAGGCCTGGGAAGGGCTTATCAGCATAGAAGCCCTCATAAAATGCCTGCATGAAACGCGGCCCTATGAGCTGGAAACAGGCCTCTCAGATACCATATACAACGTATATTTGAAAAAACTGTACAACGCGCTCAAAGAGAAAAACGGCAATGTAGAAGAAGTATTGACAAACATACGCCGGGAGTTTGACGCGGTGCCGAAATCAGATGAAAAGAAACCCCTTATCGGGATAATCGGTGAAATATTTGTGCGGTCAAGCTCATTTACCAATGAGGATCTGGTACGGAAAATAGAGGCCCTGGGAGGCGAAGTATGGCTGTCTCCTCCGGAAGAATGGGTCTACTATATTAATCATATCGGAATCAAACATGCTCTGGTCAAACATGATTATATTGAGGTGGCTAAACTGATGCTGAAAAACAAAATTCAGCTAAAGACAGAACACCGGTACGGAGATATCTTTAAGGACAGTCTTAAGACCCTGAATGAGCCATCAACCAGGGAAATTCTCAAGAAAGCCAGACCTTATATACACGAGTCATTTGAAGGAGAGGCTGTCCTGAGTATAGGAAAGGCGATAGACCTGATAGAAAAGGGCGCTTCCGGTATTGTCAATGCCATGCCTTTCGGGTGCATGCCCGGAACAATAGTAACAGCGATTCTCAGGGCATTAAGCAAGGACTATGATATCCCGATAATCAGTGTACCCTATGATGGTACTGAGTCTGTTACCACCGGGATTCAGCTTGAGGCCTTTATGCATCAGGCGGCCAATTATAAGGCAGACCAGCCCAATCCCCTGAATTAAATATTGTTATCTCGCTATAGTGTGTTGTAAAAAAACTATTTTATTTGCATAATACTAGGCTCAATTGTGAGCAGCAGCTCATTTTAATAAAATATGCTTTAAAAAAGCGGAACAGGAGGTACATATATGGGAAATGTTAAAAAGTGGCGCAAGAAGAAAATGAGCAAGCACAAACACAGAAAGCTTCTCAAGAGAACCAAACATCAAAGAAGAAGGTAGGGATCAGCATTGCTGTTAGAGCAATGTCACTCTGGAAAAAGGACTGAGACTTCTCCCTTCTTTTATTTCCTCTCTATAAACATATGACTCATCTCACCCGTTTATCTGCCGGCAAGGTAAAGCGACAATTATCTGATATTTCAGAATACATCTGTAGGCTGAGCCCGGGCATTTCAGCTCAAATATGAAATAAGGTTTATTGTACATATCAGTACGCCAAAAAAGCTTATAAATAACATGAAGTATAGTAGTTAAAGCTATAAATAATAAGTATAAATAATATTTATTGTAATGGCGGATAATGAATGAAAATAATACTTGATAGAATTGAAGTGATAGTTTATAGTATTAGGAATATAAAAACACACTATATTGGTGATGTAGAATTATAAAACACTATATTTAGTTGTTTATGGTAAATTTATCATTAACTGACACCGAGAGGATAAAACATGCGCATTGAACGACTGGAATTAATAGGATTTAAGTCATTTGCAGATAAAATGATTTTTAAATTTCACCCCGGTACTACAGCTATTGTGGGACCCAATGGCTGCGGCAAAAGTAATATTGTTGACGCCTTTAAATGGGTCCTCGGAGAGCAGAGCGCCAAGAGTCTCAGGGGCGGGAAGATGGAGGATGTGATTTTTGCCGGTTCTGCCGTGAAAAAGACAAAAGGCATGGCTGAGGTCACGCTTGTCCTCTCCGATGTATTGCATAAGCCTTCATCAGAAGGCAACGGTTCCAACGGGTCAGATAATAACGGTTCAGACGGTAACGGATCAGGCGGCAACGGTGCAGACAACCATGCCGCGGACAAAAAAATCAAAATAGCTGTGACGCGCCGTCTCTACAGGTCTGGCGAGAGTGAATACCTTATGAATAAAGTCCCCTGCCGTCTCAAGGACATCAGGAACATGTTTCTTGATACCGGTCTGGAACTGAAAGCATATTCGATCCTTGAGCAGGGCAAAATCGGTGATATTGTAAATTCCAAGCCCCAGGACCGCAGGTTTCTGATTGAGGAAGTCGCGGGAGTCATGAAGTACAAGGTCAGAAAACATGAGGCCACAAACAAACTGGAGGCTTCCAAATTAAATCTCCAGAGAGTTTCAGACATTGTGGTTGAAGTAAAAAGGCAGATTAACTCAATTAACAGACACGCGAAAAAAGCAGAGCGCTATAAAAAGCTCTTTGATGAAATCAAGGATATTGAGACACGAGTAGCCCGCAGGGATCTCCTCCTGTTGAAGAATGAAATAACCGTGCTTGCAGAGTCTGAAATGACCTCAAAAGCCAAAGAGACTGAATTATCATCGTCACTTCATTCAACGGACGCCTTGATAGAGGAAAAGAAGCGTTTATGTATTGAACATGAGAGGTCTCTTGCCGAGATCCGGTCACGCCTTTATGCCCTTGAGAAGGAGACGACAGAGGATGAGGGTAAAATCGCGCTGCTGAAAAATGAGTGTGGAAATTTCAGGGAGCGGTTGAATGATTTAACCAGGCAGGGCGGGGAACTGGAAAAGCAGAAAGAGGAGACAGCCTCATCATTAATGGAGATTGAGGGCAACAAGCAGTTGATGAACGAAGAGCTTGCAAAGTTTGAAAGTATTCTCGAGGAGAAAAAAGCTGCCCTTTCAGGTGCTGAGCAGTTACTGAAAGAGCTTGAGAACGAGATTGAAACAGAGAGACGGGATCTCTTTGTAAAGGCTGAAGAGATAAGCAATACAAAAAATGAACTGAACCACATAAATCTGAATATCCAGAATATCAGCAAAAAAACAGAGAAAAGCTCATTGGACATCAGCACAATCAGCGAGAACCTCACATCCCTCGGTTCAAAGCTGGAAAACACCAGAAAGGAATGGGGAGATGTTCAGAAAGAGCTGGAGATATCAAAAAACAGTAAGGATGAAGTAAACAGACAGCTGGAAGGCAGAAAACAGGAGCTCACTGAAAATCAGGAACGGCTCTACAGGGACCGAGAGGACCTGGCGGGAATAAGCTCAAAGCTCGAATCTCTGAAAGAAATCGATAGGAGCCAGATGGTGTCCGTTGATGAAAATATCCGAAAGCTTTGCCAGGTGGCTGATATATTCGAAACTCCCCGTGAATATGAAAATGCTCTTGAAGCGGTATTGGGAGATAAGCTGGGCGCAGCTGTTGTAGAGGACAACAACGAGATAGGAAGGGCCCTTCAGCTGATTAAGCAACGGCACACAAAAAGGAGCGGTTTCATTTCCCTCAACCCATCCGGAGGCGAGGCTGCCTCAAATGATTCCCGGTTTGACGGAAGACAGGGAGTAATTGGTAACGCCATCAAATTTGTTTCAGTACGGGAGGGTTACAACAAGGTAGCACTGTCTCTTCTGGAGGATGTTGTGCTCGTTGAAAATCTTGAGGCAGCTCTTGCCTTGCAGGAGGCGCCTGAGAGCAGACGACCTTATTTTGTTACTCTCGATGGTGAAGTCCTCGAGCCCTCAGGGATGGTCTTTGGCGGGACTGACAAGGGAGTGTTAAAGGTAAAGCGTCAGATTAAGGAAATCGAAAAGAACATAACATTGAAGAAAGAGGCCATTGCCGGTGCTGATAATGCGGTTCTTGGCTTAAAAGAAGAGATAGTGACTTTTGAAAATCAAGTGATAACAATAGGCGCTCAGATATCCAGCCAGGAAAGATATGTGCACGAACTCAAAGTAAAGGGTGATAATCTCGAGGAGGAGAACAGCAGGCTTCAGAGAAAGCATGAATTTATCTCACTTGAAATTAACGATGATTCCCGGGAAAAAGAAAACCTCGGCAGTACCCTGATCGATAAAGAAATATATTGTGCATCACTTGAGAGCGAAAAAACAGAAATAGAAGAAAAGATACGCACAGCCCAGAGCGGCATGTCTGAAAGAAGAGAGGCACTTGAGTCAATACGCTCAGAATACACCGAGATCAAACTGGATCTGACATCAACACGGGAGAAACTATCTTCCCTCGTACGGGATATGGAGAGGCTGAACGAGGTACTTCAGCAGATTGACCGAAAGAAACAATCCATGGTGAATGAGCACAACACTATTGAAAATGCCATCGCGGGAAAAGAAGAGGAAATTGTTCAGAAGGAAGAGGCCCTGAAACTACAGATTGTTCAGACCAGCCAGTTGCAGGAGGAGGCTTCCAAGGTCAGTGAGATTCTTGAAGCAAAGACAGCTGAACTATCTCTTATTGAGAAAAGAGCAAAAGAGCTGGCCTCTGAACTTGAAACCCTGCGCAGTGAACTCAACCGTACTGAAATGAAGACGCTGGAAAAGACTATGAAGCTGGCTCACCTCAAAGAGGATATGGAAAAAACATATATGATTGATATCGAAGCTGAGGAGCTCTCGGACGTTGTCGCTTCAGAAGAAGAGGAAAAACTGCCAGACCTTAAAGACAGGATAAATTCAATGGGTGCGGTGAGCCTTGGCACGATTGACGAATATGAAGAGCTGAAGGAACGGTACGAGTTTCTTACAAGTCAGCGCGATGATCTGCTGCAGGCGATTGAGGAGCTGGAGGACACCATTCGCAAGATTAACCAGACCTCAAAAAAGCGCCTGGAAGAGGCATTTGTATTACTGAATGAAAAGTTCAAGGAAGTCTTTTCAAAACTCTTTGGAAAGGGGCGCGCTGAGCTGCAGCTTACCGAAGGGAGTATTCTTGATGCCGGAATCGAGATAATTGCCCAGCCGCCGGGGAAGAGACTGCAGAATATAACCTTGCTGTCAGGAGGAGAAAAGGCGCTGACTGCCATTTCTCTGCTCTTTGCCGGATTTATGATTAAGCCGACACCGTTGTGTCTCCTGGATGAGGTTGACGCCCCCCTTGACGAGTCCAATACCGGCAGGTTTGTTGATCTGTTGACCGGGCTGTCCAAGGACATACAGTTTATTACTATTACGCACAACAGAACAACAATGGAAGCTGCCGACTACATCTATGGAATTACCATGGAGGAACCCGGTTCTTCCAAGGTCCTTTCGATGCACCTGAAAGACCCGGAGCCTGAAACTGTTTAATATAGTCTG
>CAMYND010000085.1:8503-10635 GCA_947259645.1 Thermodesulfovibrionia bacterium
TCCACTCATCATAATAGTGAAAACCGGGAGGTAATAAATGAGCGTAAGAATGCCTTTTTACATTGAGCTTGATAAGGGGTCCTATCAATGGTGCAGGTGCGGGAAGACAAAGAATCAGCCCTTTTGCGACGGATCCCACGAAGGGACCTCAATAAAGCCGCTGGAGTTTAAGGTGAAAGAGAAAAAAAGACTGGCCCTTTGCAGCTGCCAGAAAACAAAAAACGCCCCTCTCTGTGACAACGCACATAAAAAACTGAAACAGTAAAACCTGAATTGTAACCGGGGCATAGATGGATATTGTACCGATAAAAACCGTTTACGGCGAAGATAAATCATGGGATGAAATATGTGAACTTGATTCTGCAGATGTCTGCAAAAGAACCTGCTCCACATTCAGCAAGACCGAAGAAGGATATACAGTAAAATCATTTGGTATTGAGTTCAAAGTCTTCCCCTGTGACAGGAAGATAGAATGTCATCAACCTGGGGGAGAACTTTTCCTCGGAAAGTTTAAAGATTTTTTCCGCCTCTCTGTTCTCTGGTACTTTGCAAGCGCAAAGGAGATCCCATTTTCAGACTGCCTGGTCAAACCCACAGACGTGAAGGGCGGTCATCGCTTTTCCACCGGCACCCATGTTCTTCCCCTTGATGCCATTGCTGAGAGATTTGGAAAGGACCCTGAAGCGTTTGTGCGGCATGCAGAACAATACGGTGCTGAACGTACAAAGGGCCTTGGTGATGTTGCTGTACGGTTTTATCCATTACCCAGGGTGCCTGTAACCATGCTTTTATGGAAAGAAGATGAAGAGTTCCCCCCGCGCGTCGATATGTTCTTCGACTCCACCTGTGAATTCCAGATTTCCCTTTCAGACATTGTCTGGGCCGTAGCGATGATGTGCGCGCTTGTGATGCTTGAGGAATAAGAAAACTTATTTACTGTAATTTTATCCTGATTGAACGCTTAAGATCCCAACTCAATTTATTCTTAAATAATCAAGATATCAGCGTCAGGGCTTTTGCGCATGAATGTTGAATATATTTACCTTTCTGTGTAAATATAAGAATCTTGCCTTGCATATTTAATTAACAAACAGTATATTGTATGAGAAGTTTATATCGTTGGGGGACAATCATTTGCTCAAATATCCACATAAGAAGTATGTTCTCAGTATAGCAATAATAATTTTATTGTTATCCGGCGTCATTCTCCCGGTCAGTGCAGCGGTTGTATCATGGACCGGAAATGGAGAGAATGACGTTGCCTCAAATCCTTCTAACTGGTCAGACAATATCAAGCCTCAATATGGTGATGATGTAATATTTGATGCCACTTCAGTTAGTTGCACGTGGGATCTGAATATAACTGTTCGTTCATTCGAGTTGTACGCAGGGTATTCTGGTACAGTATTGATAAATGCTGACTTGGATATCACCGGTGGTCTGAATATTCAGGGTGGGGCTCTTATTAATCAACAGCGTATAACAGTTGGTGCTGAAATACCGTCTTTACCCCCCTCTGCTACGACAGACGCTGCTACTAATATTAATGGTAATGCAGCGACATTGCAGTCCACTATCAATCCTTTGAGTGGGGTACGGATACGAATTATGGCAATATCACTTCTTCTGAATCTGCAGGAAATGGTACAGGTGATGCGTTGCTTGCGCATAACATTCAAGGTCTTTCTATAAACACCACATATCATTACAGAGTCGTTGCAACGAACGCACATGGCACAAACTATGGCGGAGACATGAGTTTTACCACGAGCGGAGGTACTACCATAAGTGGAGTGATTGCAACAGACACAACATGGACCTATGAAGGTAGCCCGTATATCCTTACCGGAAATGTATCGGTTTACGCGGCATCAGCTCCGACACTGACAATCGAGCCAGGCGTAGAGGTGAGGTTTAACGGAATCTATTATTTACGAATTGGCAGTTCCCCCACAGCAACGGGCAGGTTAGTTGCAGAGGGAACATCGGCAAGTCCAATAGTATTTACCTCCAATGCGGTAACACCGGCACGGGGTGACTGGTATGGATTACAGTTTTATTATGATGCGGCACAGACGAGCATCCTTGATTATGTGACAGTTGAATATGCTGGGTATCTATATGGTGGCATA
>CAMYND010000085.1:10677-20171 GCA_947259645.1 Thermodesulfovibrionia bacterium
GATTACAAACTCAGCAATACAGAATAACAAGAATAAAGGCATTGACATGACAGGCACCTCATCTCCTGTTATTTCAGGGTGCACAATATCTGATAATGACAGCTATGGAGTATATGGAAACAGCACCTCCATACCATCGATATCAAACACAGCATTTACAGACAATGGATTGTATGCGGTAAGCCTTTATCCTCAATCCGCGGGGGGGCTTGGTCCGGGCAACACTGCAAGCGGTAACGGGACGGACGGGATCGCGTTGATGACGGCAACAATAACAGCGGATTCTACCTGGCCAAATCAAGATATGCCATACATAGTCATCGGAAATATAAAGGTCTACGCCGCATCGAGTCCGACACTGACAATCGAGCCAGGCGTAGAGGTGAGGTTTAACGGACCTTATTATTTACGATTTGGCAGTGCGCCTACTTCGACAGGAAGGCTTGTTGCACAGGGATCACAGGGGAGTCCGATAGTATTTACCTCCAATGCCGTGACGCCGGCCCGTGGTGACTGGTATGGATTACAGTTTTATTATGATGCGGCCTGAGCAATAATACCCAGTACGCAATATTTTCATCAGCTGCGGCATTAATTGTACGGAACAGTGATATTCATGGTAATGGCAATGGTGTATACAGCGCGACCGGTAACGTTGCAGATGTACGCTTCAACTGGTGGGGAGATGTATCAGGACCTTCAGGCGAGGGTGCCGGTGCAGGGCAGCCTGTAAGCACAGGTGTGAGATATGAACCATGGCTGGAATCCCCCCATTCCTATCCATTTTATAATATGTATCTTTATCAGTCACTCGATGAATTCAGCCCTTTAAATAATTCTGTCGATTTCACGTTTACCATATCTGAAGAATCTAACTGGATATTTGAAATAAAGGATTCTTCAGATACTATTGTCAGGACATTCAGTGGCGCAGGTAGTTCCAGTGCGTTTACATGGGACGGCACAGATGAGTTGAATGCAACTGTGCCTGATGACACCTACACCTATCGTTTTTCATCGACAAGCGCTACTGACAGCTCTCAGGCAACCCCTCTAGCTGGAGATATTAGTATCGGATCAGATCTGCCCAGGGCATCTATTACCTTTCCAACAGACGGCCAGTATTTAGGTAATATGCCCGTAGATATTCAGGGTATTGCATCGGACAGCACAGATTTCAGTAGCTACAAGGTCGAGTATGGAGCCGGCACAGCTCCAGTATCCTGGACACTACTAACGAATTCAACAACTCCTATTAATCCTGAGGGCACTCTGGCCACACTGGATTTAGCAGTATTGACTGGGAAGTACTACACGATCAGACTCGCAGTGAATGATCTTGTAGGAAATTCTGCTCATTCTTTTGTGGGGATTCATGAAGGGTTCTCAATATATGATGTTTCAGCGTTACCTCAATATATTACGCCTGATGGAGATGGTAATAATGATACAACTACGATTAGCGCACAAATTACTGACCCATCTGACTGGACAGTGGAAATAAAAAATAATGCAGATATGTTAGTCAGGTCTTTTGCAGGCTCTGGAATTACAGTAACTGCAATTTGGGACGGGACCAACGAATCCTTGGCAATGCAGCCTCCCACAGATTATATGTATGTTATTACCGCAACTAATCAGAGCACCAGTGAAGTATCTACAGCATCAGGTACTGTTACGATTATAGTGTCACAGCCTTCCGCGACTACGGAAACTCCGACAGATATAACAATGGATACAGCTGTCTTAAACGCTGTTGTTAATCCGAATACCTCTGGAACAACAGTCTATTTTGAGTGGGGTCCCGATATATCCTATGGCAGTAGTACCCAGACGCAGGCTATTGGCAGTGGTTTTGAGGATGTATCAGTATCAGATAGTATAGCTGGCCTCTCGGCAATTACAGCATACCATTATCGTGTAGTTGCAACAAATTCTTACGGGACGAGTTATGGAGTTGATGCCACTTTTACAACCTCTGACGGGAGCGGGACAATTCAGATTAATGCCACTCTGGACGGGGCCCCCTGGATTGGTTCTGCGGATTATACCCTGAGCGGACCGGAGTTAATAAATGGCAATGCAGTATCTTCCGTCCACAGCGGAAAACTTGCCGGTGAATATACTCTTACTTTTAATACAGGCGGACCAGTCAACTCGGAACTTGATCATGTAAATCCTGCTACTAACCAGATATTGACCACAGACGGATCGATTAATTTTACATTGGCATTTGTTACAGCTCTTCCACCGGACGGAATGACTGACCCGGTGGCTTCAGTAACCAGCAGTTCTGCTTCACTCAATGCAACAGTTAACCCTAATGTGTCATATACAACAGTTTACTTTGAATGGGGAACTGATACATCTTATGGCAACAGTACACCCACTCAACCGATAGGAAACGGTTCAGATGATGTTTCGGTTACAGATGGCCTTACCGGATTGTCTGAAACAACAACATACCATTACCGTGTAGTTGCAACAAATTCATACGGAACAAGTTATGGCGATGAAGTCACTTTTACAACCTCTGCTGCAGTTGGTGATATTCAGGCGGGTGCCATGTTCAATGGTGTGCCATGGAATGGTTCTGTTGACTATGCATTAACAGGGCCTTCAATCATAAACGGTACATCGGTTACTGCATTATACACAGGCGAACTACCAGGTGAGTACACATTAACATATAATTCAGGGGGCCCATCCGGATCGGTTCTGAACAGTATCAGTCCTTCAGCTACCCAGATATTATTGGCTGACGGATCGCTTACTTTTTCCCTTGAGTTTTTATCTGCCATACCGCCAGCAGCAACAACTGAACCTGCAGGCAATGTGAAAGTCAGGGCTGCTGATTACAATGCAACGGTCAACCCAAACGGATTCGATACAACAGTATATTTTGAGTGGGGAACAGATGCTTCATATGGCAATACTACACCTGCTCAAAATATTGGAAGTGGGCTGGCAGATGTTGCTGTTCATGAGAATATTTCGGGACTTTCGCCACTAACTACCTATCATTATAGAGTAGTTGCAACGAACACATATGGGACGACGTATGGGGATGACATTAGTTTTACAACTGCTGAAAGCACATTTGTCAGCGGAGTCATTACGAGCGACACTACCTGGACATATGAAGAAAGCCCCTACATAGTTACCGGACTTGTATTTGTTCGTGACAGTAGTGAACCAACACTTACAATAGAGCCCGGTGTTGAAGTCAGATTTGCTGGCTGGCATCGCATACAGATTGGCGGTTCATCAAGTAGTACGGGCAGGCTTGTCGCTCAAGGTACAAGTGAAAATCCCATAGTTTTTACCTCTGATAATGCAACGCCTGCTCCCGGTGACTGGGATGGAATCAGATTTGTGCATAACCCCATAACGCCAAGTATACTTGAATATGTAACAATCGAATATTCAGGCTCCTATAATGGCGGCATATATGCTTTTAATAGTTCGCCCATCATATCAAACTCAACAATCAGGAACAACAGCAATAATGGAATATACGCTAATGATGACTCGAGTCCTTATGTTTCCGGAACAACCTTCACAAACAATCAGTCTTATGCTGTTAACATAAGCTCTCAAGGGGCATCAAATCTGGGTGCCGGTAATACTGCAAACGGAAATGGAACTGATGCTGTTCTACTAAGGGGAGGTACCATATCAAAGGACACCACATGGCCAAATCAATCCTTGCCATATATTATCGAAGATCACATAACGGTAGGGGGCGTATCAGAGCCTGTGCTGACTATAGAGCCCGGCACAGAGTTAAATTTTAAATATACACCTTCAATGTACCATGGCATAACGATACAGGATGGTATATTAAATGCTGTGGGGACATCTGCAGATCCCATTTTGTTCACATCAACAGAACCACCGGGGGCATGGTACGGAATTGAGCTGAATAATCATGCGTCTGTTGAGAGTTCTTTTGATTATGTAATCATAGAATATGCAGCAGGTTTTTCCGATGGTTGTGTCAATATAAATAACAGTTCTCCGACAATAAGCAACTCAATAATACAGTATTGCGACCACGACGGTCTTTTTATTGAAGGTGACTCCGCCCCAATTATTACGGGAACGGAGATATCGAACACTACTGATTATGCAATCCGAATAATCGAGAACGCTGCACCTGTTATAACGGATTCGGTAATCACCAACAATGCAGCCTACGGTATATATGCTGATGGTGAAATCGCGCCTTCGGTATCAAATACATCTTTGATAAACAACGCTTCATATCCGTTGAGTCTTACAGCCTCATTAGCAGGCAACCTTGGAGAAGGTAACACTGTAATCAGTAATGGTGTAGATGGAATTGAAATAAGGAGCTCAACAATTTCATCAGACACAACATGGCCGGACCCTTCTCTCCCATATGTAGTAAGTGGTCACATCAATGTCCATGGGCCCTCGGAGCCTACGTTGACCCTGTCACCTGGAGTAAAATTAAAATTTGACGGTACCTACATGCTGAATATTGGCTACAATTCTGAGAAGGGAAGGCTTTCAGCAATGGGGACACCGTCTCAACCGATAGTGTTTACATCTCAAAAGGCAGTTCCTGCTCAGGGTGATTGGTATGGTATACGATTCACGGACCATGCGACAACAGCGAGCACTATGGAGCATGTAACAGTTGAATATGCGGGATACGGCTCAAATGGGAGTGGTATTTATATCTTTAACAGCTCCCCTGTTGTTTCCAGATCCGTAATCAGAAATAACGGTGATTATGGATTTTACATAGCGGGGTATTCATCCCCGTTGATAGAATTTAGTTCAATAGCCGACAATGAGAGCTATGCTGTGTACTCCTACGCAAGTTTTTTAACGCTAAATCACTGCAATATTACCGGGAACGGCAATGGAATATTCAGCGCGACAGGGAAAATAGCTGACACACGCTTCAACTGGTGGGGGGATCCCACCGGTCCGTCTGGTCTGGGGAGCGGCAGTGGGCAGCCTGTAAGCACAGGAGTGATCTTTGAACCCTGGCTGGGAGCGGCATATTCATATCCATTTCATAATGAGGATCTGAACGTAACAGTTCGAGACTACAATCCCCTGTTCGGTACCGTTGATTATGACTTCAGCATTTCTGATATCGCTGACTGGACGCTCATGATAAAAGATGACACGAATTCGGCAGTGAAGACATTTACAGGATCCGGCATAAGTGGAAGTATAACCTGGGATGGCAAAGATGAGAGCGGAACTGCTGTTCCGAATGGTCTGTTCAGCTATGAACTGTTGTCAACTCGGGTAAGTGACAGTATGCAGTCATCTCCCCTGACTGGTCATATAACCGTAAGACAGGATTTGCCTGAAGCGGTGATTACATCTCCTGCAGACGGTCAGTTCGCCGCTATTGGAATCCTTGATATTCAGGGATCGGCAATAGACAGTGATTTTACAGATTTTGTACTTGAATATGGAGAAGGGACCGCCCCTGATACATGGACAGTAATAAACAGTTCTTCAGTATCAGTTGAAAGCGGGACACTCGGGATCTGGGACCTGTCAGGATTAACAGAAACATATTACACGATCAGGCTCACAGTAAATGACGCTGCGGGTAACAGCGCTTCAAATTCAACAGGAATCAAACTCCGCGAAGCATTGATAACTGCCCCGATCCAGGACGAGGAAGTATACGGATCAATCTATATTCAGGGAAGTGCCAGAAGTGCTGACTTCAAGGATTACAAGATGGAATTCGGATCAGGTCCAGCGCCTTCCACGTGGACAGAAATTCCGGTACACTACCCTGAAACTCCGGTTCCTTCGGGAATTCTTGCCATCCTGAATTGTTCAACTATGTCGGTAGGATACAACACTATCAGACTCACCATGAATGAAGTATCAGGAAACAGCATTACTACAACAGTAGGGGTGAACAACCCCTTTCAGGTATATAATCTCAGTTATCCTTCTATTACTTACAATTTTCATCTTACCGCTGACATATCTCATATAGCTAACTGGTCAATGGTTGTAAAGAACACACAAAATGTTGTGATTAAATCATTCAGCGGAAATGGAAAGTCTATCGCCGTGGTATGGGATGGCACTAACGAAACCGGAACCGATCAGCCAATAGGCGACTATACATTTACGCTAACGGTAACAGAACCTGGCTCGGGGTCTAATGAGATAATCACCGATACATTCATGTATACCCATCCTCCATCGGTAACAACACTTCCACCGGACAACATAAACGGTTATCCGACTACATTCAATGCGGTGGTTAATCCTAATGCTCTTGAAACCACAGTTCATTTTTTCTGGAGCCCTGATATAGCAGGGACTAACACTAGCGCTGATGTGAATATTGGGAGCGGAACTGCCAATGTTCCGGTTTCTGTGAACGTAAGTCTTAAACCCGGGACCAGGTACTCGTATAAGATTTGGGCAAATAATGGCTGGATAAGCACTGGAGAAAGTGTGATCTTTGTAACTGGCACTGACCTTGACAATGATGGTGTTTCAGATGATGTAGACAATTGTCCGACTATAGCTAACAGCAACCAGGATGACACAAATAATGACGGTGTCGGTGATACCTGTACAATGAAACACTGTGTGAAAAATTCTGCTGAATTTCAGCAGGCACTTGCGGCAGCTGAATCCAACAATATGTTCGATCTAATTCAGCTTGAACAGGGGACATATCCTATATCGGCAAATAGCAATAGCAGTTTCACCTATGACTCGTCAGGGGATTATGGCATGGAAGTTTACGGTTTAACTGTTGAGGGCGGATATATAAACGATTGCAGTGCGAAAACTTTAGATCCTGCAAACACAATTCTTGATGGAGAAGATTACCAGATGCCTTCTGGCTCTCACGGTGTCCTGGCCTTTACAAGCGCCAGTAATCTGACGATAGCAAGTTCAATCAATATTGATGGAATAACTGTGAAAAGGGGGTATACGAACGCAGAAGGAGGGGGTATATATGTACACACTGATTCAGCAGACATAAACATTGAGAATTCCATAATAACGGAAAATACTACATTTATATTGTGTGACTGCGGAGTTGGTGGAGGCATTTATGCAGAGAGCTATTGGGGAACAATTAATCTGATAAATAATGAAATAACGCACAATACTTCAGATTATAATACTAATGATGGCATACATACGGGAGGGGGACTTTATGCCAGTAGTTTCCACTCCAAAGCTGTCTTAAAAAATAATATAATAACTCACAACTATGCTCATGGAAAAGGAGGGGGGGTAGGTATAAAGGGGGCCGCAATATTAGACAAAAATACAATAAGTTACAATAGTGCCGGCACTCCAGGTGGAATATATATCTCCACATATTTATCAGATAGCGTTATGCTTTCCAATAATATTATATCTCACAACACTGCTGAAACCAAGTTTTTCAATATGTTCATTGGTTACTATTCCCTTGGAGGTGGTATCTATATTTCTTCGAATTATGCGGAAATCATTGTCATGAACAACATAATTCACCACAATTTAAATAGTACAGGTATTTCAGATATGGGTGGAGGATTAAATATTAAATCCGACCAAAGTGTATATCTGATAAATAACACTATAACTGCGAATAACGGAGGAGGAGGTGATGGCATAAATTTGGATCTGGGTAGTAATTATAGTCACGTTGCTCATATTTACAATAATATAATCTGGGGAAATAACGATGATATCTATTTTGATGGTGCAGGAATCTATAATTTATATAATAATAATTTTGATCCCTCCAAGACAAACGGGTGGCCTATCACAAATCAAGGGAATAACATTAATGTAGATCCGCTATTTAGCGACTCGGCAAATGGTGATTATCATATTACAGCAAGCTCTTCTTTGAGAGACCAGGGTGATAATGGCTCACCGTTTCTGCCTGATATAGACTTTGAGGGACAATCCCGCATCAGTGAAGGAGTGGTTGATATAGGGGCTGATGAATATACTGTTCCGAGTGACATATCGGTTTCGCCTCACTATCATAATTTTGGAAATGTAGGTATTGGGAATATTGCTAGCAAAAATATAATAGTGACCAATAGTGGTACTGCAAACCTGACAATTAATTCCGTGGCAAATCCGCCTCTGCCATTTAGTATTCTCGATAATTGCACAGGCCAGACACTGCCGCAATCTTCGAATTGCATTATAACAGTGGACTTTACTACCACAACAAGTGGTGTATTTACAGACACACTAACCATATCATCGAGCGACGCTAGTAATCCTGATACTATCGTTTATTTAAGTGCTGCAGCTGAAACTACTGTAAGAGGAGTTGTGACTGATTCAGATTCGGGGTTCCCTATTGATGATGTTCTCGTTTCACTTACAGATTCTCTCGGTAATAACTATCAGACAAGAACAGCTATGGATGGCAATTACAGTTTATCAGGGTTTGCGTCTGGGAATATTGCTCTGGAAATCACGAAAGCATTATATGAAAATTATAACAGTAATGTAACATTATCAGACGGCCAGATATTGGAAGTTGACGTACAGCTTGAGAGAACAGCATCAACACTTCCACCACTTTCTATAAAGATTACCTCACCTGAAGATGGTGATGTGTTTAATTTATCGACTGTAAATATTACCGGAATATTGAAAAACCTTTCTGGAAGCGGCGGTTCAGATGAATCACTAGCACAATCATTCAAACCAACGGTGTCCGGGTTGTTGAATGAGGTAAACTTGCTCTTAAGTAAGGCCGGCAACCCTGACGACAAACTATATGTGAATATTACTACTACTCCTGGAGGAGACCCAATAGCCATAAGTAATGCAGTGTCTCCGAGTAATCTCGATGAATCAACAGTTATATGGAAAAGCTTCTCTTTTACATCACCACCTGTATTGACTGCTAATACTACATATTATATAGAGCTCTATAGGGAGAAACGGGATTTCGACAACAAAATTCAGTGGATGGTAGTTGCTGCAGACAATTATGTAGATGGTAAGGGATACAAGAAAAATGATGGGATATGGAGTGGAAGTTCAGATTCTGACTATACATTTGTGACAATTATG
Source organism: Thermodesulfovibrionia bacterium (assembly GCA_947259645.1). Lineage (GTDB taxonomy): Bacteria > Nitrospirota > Thermodesulfovibrionia > UBA6902 > UBA6902 > Glo-13. Next base: position 19,753 of record CAMYND010000085.1, read on the forward strand.
GATAGCGCCATTGATTTACAGCAAACTACATGGAGCGGCTACACTTCACTGAACGGATTTGAAGCAGATCCGGTTACTGTTACGGTGAATGGCATTCAGGCTACGGTAGATCATATTGCATTTATGGCTACAGTTCCTATTAATGAAGGGCAGAACACAATAACAGCCCGTGTTGATCAGGGAAGCCAGACACACACGGATATGATACAGGTTGCCTTGGTATCAGGGGGGAGTATCACTGGTACGGTTACAGACTCTTCAACAGGTCTTCCTGTGGCTTTAGCGGATGTATCTGTCACCGATTCATTGAGTAATGTCCTCTCAACTCAAACAGCTCAGGACGGAACATATAATATTTCCGGCTTAGAGCCCGGAACATTGAGCGGCAGCATATCAAAGACTGGATACGTCAACTACAA
>CAMYND010000086.1 GCA_947259645.1 Thermodesulfovibrionia bacterium
CCGGTATCAAACTGCTCGTCCGTGGTCTGGAACCACATGGGATCTTCGCTTGAAGAATTGTACGTAAAGGACCATGTGCCGGAAGACCAGTCGCTGTAGTTCGATCCGCCGTCTGAAGATGCCCTCGCCCGGACATAGTAGGTTACCCCGTCTGTCGTAGGCAGGCTTGGAGATAAACTATTTGCAAGCAGATTGTACTGCGTTGCCGATGAATAGGTGCCGGAAAATGTCTGGGTATAAGCGGTGCCGCCGAAGTCCGCCTGGGTGTTCATTTCTATCTGGAAACGGTCAAAGGTCGAGGAGTGAGTCGCAGAGGCCCTGAACCTAGGGGTTACTGTGTTCTGCTTGATATTATTGAAGCTTAATTGTTCCGAGCCGCCTGTATCGTATAGCACTGGAGCATCCGGTATGGAAGGCGTTTCATCAACGGTCAGTTTGCCGCTGTCATTTCCTGTTCCGTCTGCATCAGTTCCAAGATATACTCGTATTTCACCATTCCCGGATGATTTGCTTAATTTCAGAGCGAGATATGAACCTGAAGGAGCTGTTCCGGAGACGGAGCTTAAATCAACTGTCCGATAAACTGAAGCATTATTAACCGTTGTTTCTCCATATCCAAAGGATGTAAATGACCCCCCAGTTACATAACCGAGCTCGAATCTGACTGTTGTGTTGATTATGTCTCTTTCCTCAATCTGCCATTTTGTGTCTACCCCTGTTACGTCATAGGCGCTGCCATATGACGTTGATTTTATCAGTATCATGAAATCTTGTGGAGAATTATTTGTATATGAAGTCCTGATATCAGTGCAGGCCAGAGCTGAAGTTGTCATTGTAGTTCTCTTATATGCATCATCACTGGGATCTGTACTGCAGGACTCACTCCAGTTGGTAGTAATACCACCATAGGAGGTGCCGCTGCTCCTCTGGAAGTTATAGGTAGATTGTGCAGCATCAGCATGGCTTACTATCCCCATGGTCATCATTATCAGAAAGGCAATAATAGGCGTGAGCAGAAGCGTATGAATAGATTCTTTTCTTCTGTCATTGCGAACGGAGTGAAGTAATCTTGCCGTTAACCTTTGGTTTCCTATGGTTTTTATCATCATATTCTTATCGGCAATTTCCTTACATTCATTAACAAAAAAACCCACCCCCGAAAGGGTGAGTTTACATTCTCTCTGCCACTTCGACAACCCCTCTTTCCTTGACAAGCTCAGGACAGGTGGCTTTGCGATACCCGGTCACCCGGGTTTGACCCTTTCGGCGGCTCTCTTTAATTATATCGGCACTTCTCACTGTATACTTAAGCAAAAATGATACCTGTTGAATTTCGTAATAGTAATGGTTGCAACATATTTAACTATATGATTTATCTGACTTTTATCGCATAACATCTGAACTCAGATTTCCGGGACAGGACTTCTGAGTGTTGGGCTGAGTGATATTACCCGATTACTGTGTGTTTTGCCGTATGCCTGGAGATTGCGTTGTCGCTCTGCTGAGCAATTTGTGAAACGCATCATCACGAAGAGAGGGCATAAGAACCTTTTTTGAAGTAACAGCCGGCTTTACAGGGGTAATTCCTTTCTCTCGGGACACCTTAAGCTCGTGAGGTACTGCAAGCATCATGATAAGAACCATGAGCGTCAATGATATCAGGGCCGTGGCTGATTTCCATCCACTTTTTGTCCATTCACCATATTCTGGTGACTCTTCTTCATCCGGATGCCATTCATTACTTCCCGTGTTATTCATTTTTCCTGATAAGGCTTTGACCGGAATCCTGTTGACCGGCTTCTCTTTCAGACACTCGGTGAGGTTTAGTGACCTATGCTGGGCCAGATCGATAATCTTTTTATAATCCAGTCTGCTGCTGTCCTTTTCAAACAGAACACTCACAACCGGCCGTGTAGGTAATCCTGAATTAATCTTCATTACCGTTCCCACTTCATCCGTGTTCAGCCTCACAGTAGTACCCACTGGGTAAATGCCGACGACATCAATGAATGTTTTCAAAATTCTGTGTTCAAAGAAGTCCTTCAAAGCGACAATCTCCTGCATTGCCTCGAAGGGTGTATAATCATCACGATGGTGTACAGGGTGTATTACCGTGTCGTACAAGTCGGCAAGGGCAATTATCTGAGAGTATGCTTTTTTCAGCCTGGATGACAAACCCCTGCTGTCTCCCGCTTCCTGTTCACTGAGGGCAGTATTAACCGCTATGTCGGGAACTTCCTTTGTCTCTAATATGTGCCGGGCGATTATCGGATATTGTTTTTGTATTTTCTTTTTTTGATTTCGGCTAAAATTGACTGGCAGGCCAACGAGGTCTGTGCATTGTTTCATACCAATGTCGTGCAAATACGCAAGGACTCCGCCTTTCATTAACTGCTCTTTGTCATGCCCGAGAGCAATGCCGGTTTTTACAGCCAATATACTCACATTTACTGCATGTCGGTACTGGCGATTTTCTGTGGCGTCAGACATTAATTCGAATAAATGCTCATTATGCAGCATCATTTGTCCAACCAGTTTATCTACACAATAATGGATAGGCTTACTTTCCGGGATATTATTATTCAACACCTGGGAGTGTGCCTCTTCTGCCAGAAGTGTAGCACGTCGATACATGCGCTGACTTTCTTCCCGGTTCATTAAGCTGCCTCTTGCAGTGATGAGGGGAGAAATCTTGATTTTTGAAAGAGATAAGTCATCCGTTAGTTCCTCATCCTGCACTGTCAGTTCATTTTTTATTAAAGCAGACTGGTTCTCAGCTGAAGGATGTACCGGAGAAGGGACTGATATTTCTGGACATGCAGCCTGGGAGATACGTTTCTTCTCTTCTTCATCTGGAATGCCCAATAAATTGACCATATTGTTCCATAACTTCACTCCCCCGCCTGTTAATGAGCCGGGGCAAAATGGACCCTCTTCCAGGTCCTGAGCAACTTCCCATATCACCTTCCCGTCGACTTTTTCCAACTCCCGGGTGGCCCCTGATAAAAGTGCCATATCACAGATATTATTTATTCTTCTTGGCAGTCCTTCGGAAAACCGGTAAATGAGTTGACAGGCATCATCAGAAAATATCTGACGGTTTGCACCAGCTGTTTTCAATCTGTGCTGAATATATTCTTTTGTCTCTTCTTCTGTGAGGGGCTTGAGATGGTACCGCACACCAAATCTCTGCTTGAGGCCAGACAGATCATTAATTTTATTTCTTAGCTCCGGCTGACCGAGAAGAACAAGACTGAAATGAATATCGTCATTTGACTGGAAGTTCAAAAGAAGCCTCAGCTCTTCAAAGCTTTTATGACTGTTTATGGACTGAGCTTCGTCAATAATAATGACCGTATTTCTATTATTCCTCCTGTTAAAACGTAATATATCGCCAAAGGACTGCAACTGCTCGTTTATGGACGCATGCATCACACTACTGTCTAACTGGCATATAATATCCTGGATAATGTTCTCGGCTGAAATTCCGGCATTGAGAATAATCGCTGAATAATCCTGTCCTTTATTAAGTTCATTGAGAAGTACCCTGATGAGAAAGGTTTTGCCACATCCGGGATCAGCAGTCAAAAGGCATCCTCCCTTTTGTTCTTTCACTGCATAGAGTAGCCTTAACAGGGCTTCCTGATGTTTCTGTGCATAGAAGAAGAAGTGCACGTCAGGGTTTTCATCAAATGGTTTTTTTTCTATTTGCCAATATTCTTCGTACATTTTTTATTTGCCCAAATGTTTCATTCACCAGACGGAAACATTTCTAATACATTATTTTTCGGAATAATGAGAGGGAAGCTTTAGAAATTATCTTTTTGTGTTGTGGAGTTATGCTGTGCAGGACAACAAAAACAAATCGAAAAATATTATGGCTATAGCAGCAATATACAACATTGTTTAAGATTCACTTGTTAATGAATCTTATCTGTCTATCAGGGGACATACAATGCTTTCAAAATTTCTCAGCTCAACCCTTCCGGGTATTGATGCGCATATTGTTGATGTTGAGGAAGACATCGGAAACAAAGGGATTCCTCCATGATTCGCCAATATTTTCTCATCTATACTGGCAACAAACTTCTTTGCATCGCAACAGCCTTCACATCTTGACAAATGAACTCATATATTCCATAATGGAACCATAATGGTATCAAATTATAAAGGAGGGATTTGAGATGGCAACAGTAACACTTAAAAATATCCCTGATGATTTATACGACCAAATCAAACATTCAGCCCAGACAAATCGGCGCAGCATAAACAGCGAAATAATAACATGTATTGAACAGTCTCTAAGAGGTCGTAAAGTCAACCCAAAAACTATTCTTGCTGCTGCCCGCGCTTTGCGCAAAAAGACTTCCGGTCAATTGTTTACAGAAGAAGGCATAACAAAGATTAAACGCGCTGGTCGCCCATGATTGTAGTCGATACAAATATCATCGCAAACTTATATCTTTCAGGTGAAAAAACTCAACTGTCAGAGCAGGCCCTCACAAAAGACACGGAATGGGTTGCCCCTGCCCTTTGGCGAAGTGAATTCAGGAATATTCTCGCTTATTACACACGAAACAAAATACTAACTCTCGAAAATTCACTCAAAATGATGCTCGAAGCTGAAGTCCTGATGAATGGTGGAGAATACGATATAGCATCAACGCAGGTTTTAAGCCTGGCATCATCAAGTCGATGCTCAGCCTATGATTGTGAGTTTGTTGCGTTGGCGATAGACTTAAAAGTTCCGTTTGTGACATCAGACAGGAAACTTCTCAAAGCATTTCGAAGTATCGCTTTATCATTGGAAAATTTTGTTTCTTTAACTGATTGACATTTCTCTGGTCTCCGCACAACGTTCATTTAACTAAAGATTCCTTACCAGAGATCCAGTTCAAGTGCCAAATTCCTTTTCGGAAAACGTGGTGTTATTGAAGGCTTCCAGCTGGCTCTTCAGATTTGTCAGTATGCCCTCTACATTAATGATATCAACGTAGACGTACTCCAGGCCGGCCAATTGCCTGACCAGATTGTTTTCTGATATTTGTTCCGGTTGGGTTGTCATTTATTTTTCAAGAAATATTTCCTGATATTTGTTTTCAATGTCCCTAACCTCTTCCTCTGTTAATGCTTTGAATTCCTTTGTCCTCGCCCTTTTGGACAATTGACCGTTATTTTGTTCAAGGAAGCGGATAAGCATGGCCACTGTCTTATCAGGCATTTCATACGTATTTTCCAGGTATACTTTCATTCCATCGAAGCTATTCAGGTAATTCACTTCATTGGGAATAATATTTTCAATCGTATCCTGAACACAATCGTATAAGAATTCAGCTTGCTTCGTGGCATCAAAATATCGATAATAGTCAATCGTATCGTTCAGTACTTCAACATTATTTTTGGCTGTATGCTTCCATTTAATGAACTCTAGAAGCGGATGTGAATAAGATTCCAGTACCATACGGTAAACATCAATGTGATCTAATATGGAAGCCGATACTGGAAAAATAAAACCTTGCCGCGCAAAATTCATCTTTGCCAGAATATGGTGAATGATGTACCGGTGCAGTCTGCCATTGCCATCAGCAAACGGATGGATAAAAACAAGGCCGAAGGCTATTTCCGCAGCCGTTAATACTGCATCAAATTCTGTGTTTTCCAGCAATTCGCCGGTTCCTATAAGACTTCCGGTTAACGGTTCAACATCCTGCCATTTTGCGGAAATATGATCAGGAATGGGTTCTCCGGTACTTCGGTCATGTTCACCGACAAAGCCGCCTTCCTTGCGAAACCCCATATCGGTAAACCGGCTGTTTTCAATGATAAGCTGCTGTAAGCGTACCAATTCTGCATTACTAAGTGGTTTTGAACCGGCCTGCCCGATGGCTTTTCCCCATCGCCTGGCACGGGTGTTCCCAGGATTTTCACCTTCTATAGTATAGGAAGCCCTGGAGTCTTTTAATAATAAAAATGCCGAGGCCCGCTGCAGAACGTCTTTACGTATGGTGCTTAAATAGCTGTCCTTTTTATCGGATAAGTTGGAATGGATATAAGCTTCCAGTTTCGGTGTTTTAAAAATGAGCGGACAGAACCCGGGTATGCCGGGCAGATTATTGATTATGCGGTGGCGGGGTGAACGTTGCCCTTCGATGGCATATTGTATTTTATCGTCGATTAATGGAACATAATTTTTAATACCAAGATCCGGCAGATCCAATGGCTTCTCCATCAGCCATTCGTACAAAAACCAGATCTTCCGGCTATACTGGCCTGTTGGTTCAATCTGAACCAGCTCCTTTACATCCTTGCTGCCAAGTTCGGTAAACAGGCATTTGAAAAAGAGAAGGTTTATACCTTCATATTTCATGGCAAAAATAAGCTGCTTATACAGGCTGTCCTCAGGCTGATGTCTTGGGGTGAATACTTGCCAGCCATCTTTTTCGTAGCGGCGGGTCTTTTTACTGATTAAAGAAAGGGTGTGCGGCAGTGGCATAGGGAGTTGCAGTCCGTCGATGATAGCAGCATAACCTGCAATGGTTCCTCTTTCCGGTAAGGACTGCCCGTGAAAAACGGTTATTTCTCGTGAATATCGGGTTTTTTTCATATGCGTTTGTGAAAAGTAAGTATTTCAGTGTACTTGAAAAACAGGTACGGTTTGTGAATTATGGGTATTATTTTACAATATTAATGAAATAAGGGTGCGTTTATTTTTTGCCGTCATGCCCGAGTTCTTTAATCGGGCATCCAGAGAATAGAAAAGACTGGATTCCCGCTTAACTGACTGCGGGAATGACAAGCTCTTAATTACTTCTATACGACCATCTGTTGTAGCAGGCCTTTTTTGAATTTTTTGGTTTGGATTAGTTGAGTTTTGATAAATTCTATTTTTGCTGCGACTTTTTCAAGAAATGAGGTGATCTTTTGCTATTCGTTTAAACTTGGCAGAGAAATTTTCAGACTCTTTAAATGTGTTGAATAATCTTTTTTATTATCCTTCATAAAGAGCTTAAATCTTCATATAGCGGGGCCACGCAGTCAATCAGTTTATCGTGTCTGACATTTCTCCTTAATTATGTTATATTGTTGAAACTCATTGAAGCTTAAACTGCTGTTAGGGGACAGGCTAAATTTAATCAGATTTAATCGGGCGAATTGTAAGACGCCCCTATGGGGACATGACATGCTTTCAAAAATTCTCAGCGCAACCCTTGTAGAGATCCATGGATGCGAGGGATCAAGGATTCGAGGGTTCGAGTAAATGCTCAGGAATTACAAAGACTTAAAGGTCTGGAGTAAATCATACCAGTTATGTCTTGACGTATATAAACACACAAAATATTTCCCCAAAGATGAAAAATACGGTCTCGTATCACAGATAAGAAGGTCGGCAATTTCAGTACCAAGCAATATTGCTGAAGGGTATGGCAGGAAGACAACTCCTGAGTATGTCCGCTTTCTGTACATTGCTTATGGATCAATCTGTGAATTAGAAACTCAGGTACTTTTATCAGGAGATTTACATTACATAAAGAGTAACAGCATAAAAACTCTTCTGGGGACAATAGGCGATGTTGAGCGAATGTTAATGGCTCTTATCAAGTCAATTGAAAGAAAAATCAATAAATAATGGGTCAAGGATTCCAGGATTCTAGTTGTCTAGGGAACAATTCACTCGAATCCTTGAACCCTGGAATCCTTGAATCCTAAGAGGTAAAATATGCTTTCAAAAATTCTCAGCGCAACCCTTCTGGGTATTGATGCGCACATTGTTGATGTTGAGGTAGACATCGCAAACAAAGGGTTGCCTCACTTTTCTACGGTCGGCCTCCCTGACGCTGCTGTCAAAGAGAGCAAGGACAGGGTCAGGACAGCGCTTAAAAATACCGGATTCAATTTTCCCCTGAAACAAATTACCGTAAACCTCGCTCCTGCAGACATTAAAAAAGAGGGCTCGGCCTTTGATCTCCCCATTGCTATAGGGATTGCCGTTTCTGAAGAAATTATTGACCCTGAAGCGGTAAAAGGCTATCTCATCTCAGGAGAGCTCTCCTTGGACGGAAGAATAAAGCCAATTCGCGGCGCTCTTTCCATGGCCATCAAGGCAAGAGACAGGAAGCTCAGAGGATTAATACTTCCGCAGCAGAACGCACCAGAAGCAGCGGTTGTCGATGGAGTCTCAGTATACGGATTTGAAAGCCTTCCGGAACTCATTGAGTTTTTCAGAGGCACGCAAGCTATCGAACCTGTCTACGTTGACATTTCAACAGTCATGAAAGAACACTCTGTCTACCAGGAAGATTTCACTGACGTAAAGGGACAGGAACATGTGAAAAGAGCTATTGAGGTGGCTGCGGCCGGATCGCACAATATACTGATGATAGGGCCTCCTGGTTCAGGAAAGACAATGCTCGCAAAACGCATTCCTACTATACTGCCGGAGATGACTTTTGAGGAAGCATTACAGACAACAAGAATCCACAGCGCGGTCGGCCTGCTAAGTCACGGTCAGGCCCTGATCGCAACACGACCCTTTCGGGCGCCCCATCATACATTATCTGATGTCGCCATGGTCGGCGGCGGCACTGTTCCCAAACCAGGAGAAGTGAGCCTTACTCATAACGGGATCTTATTTCTTGATGAATTACCGGAATTCAAAAGGAATGTCCTTGAAGTCCTGAGACAGCCCCTGGAAGACGGCTGCGTTACTATATCAAGAGCACTGTCTTCCATTACATATCCCGCCTCAATAATGCTCGTTACTTCCCTTAATCCCTGTCCCTGCGGATACCTCGGGGATTCGAGAAATCAGTGTACCTGTTCACCTTTTCAGATCCAGCGCTACAGGCAGAGAGTATCGGGGCCCCTGCTGGACAGAATAGATATCCATATTGAAGTTCCGGCAGTTCCATACAAAGACCTGTCACAGGAACATTGCGGGGAGACGTCAGAAAGCATTCGCGGGCAATACAATACCGGACCCTGGATAGAGGGACCTATTAGAGTTCAGTGGGTTTTCAGGCTGTTTATATACTGCAGATATTCAGAAGAGGGGCTGACCAGTTCAACACCCATACCGCTCGAGTCAAAAAACCTGGATACTCTCTTGACTTTCGCTATCACTTTGAAGAGCTCGTTATCATGGCGGAATATTACAACAAACATTGCCTCAGCAGGAAGATATCTTTTTGTATTGATAAACATCCCTTTCTCCGAAACATTCGACACAGTGCCGGAATAAAAAAGATTACCAAAGAGAAATCTCGCATCAATGCTTGTCGAAATTCTCCTGAAAGATCTCTTGTCCATCAATACTGATCTCTTTTGTTGTCCATGTGCTAAGTAACCCATACTGCGTTTTACGCTTCTCAACCAGCCTCTTGCCTTGTTTATTTAACAAGCAATAAATATGCCTTACCAGTTCGTTTTAATATCAGGAGGTTAGACATTTGCAATAATTAGAAATAATATCATAATGACAATATTTTGGCATGAACGATGCCGTTTTGACATAATTGCTCTTCACAACCATCCCGAGTTTGCAAGCCAAACGCCGAGAACCAATATGATAAAAAGAGCCTGTCACAAGCAGAATTTTCAATCTATGCCCATTCAAAAACAGCATGTCTCAGAGCCAGCTTTTCAGGAATCAAGAACACCGTCAACAAACTGAGCTGTCAGTTCCTTTGCCTCAGTATCGCTGAACTGAACAGGGGGATGCTTCATCGTAAAAGCGGAAATGCTGGTTAATGCCCCGCCTATTTTCCGGTCACGGGCCAGACGGCAGCACCGTATGGCATCGATAGCAACTCCTGCGGAATTGGGGGAGTCTTCAACAGAAAGCCGCATTTCGAGGTTCATCGGAAATCCCCCGAAACCGCGTCCCTCCATTCGGATGAAACAGACTTTATTGTCATTTTGCCAGGGCACATAGTCTGACGGTCCGATATGTATATTTTCTTCGGCAAGAGGATTTTCCAGTTGAGACTGAACAGCTTCTGTTTTTGATATCTTCTTCGAGGTTACACGGTCCCTGTTCAGCATATTGAGAAAATCTGTGTTTCCACCTGTATTGAGCTGATAGGTTCGGTCTAACCGGACTCCCCGCTCGGTGAATAGTTTCGCCAGTGCTCGATGGACAACGGTAGCACCGATCTGTGCTTTTATGTCATCACCTACGCAGGGGATGCCCTTTGCTTTAAATTTTTTTTCCCATTTTGGGTCAGACACAATAAATACAGGCATACAGTTCACAAAGCTCACACCGGCGGACAAACAGCACTGAGCATAAAAGCGCGCCGCCTTTTCAGAACCAACGGGCAGATAGTTCAACAGTATCTCGGCTTTGCTTTTTTTTAGCGCGTCAACAACATCAACCGGTTTATTGTCAGCAGGAAGAACCGACCGTTCTGGAGGATAATTTTTCATGTGGTCCGCCATACCGTCTAAGATATGACCCATTTTGACTTTAACATTAGTCTTGGCGATAGACTTCCTGATCGGCTGCACACAGTTAGGCAGAGCGTATATCGCCTGATCAACGGGCTTGCCCACTTTTCGCCGGTCAATATCAAAAGCAGCTACAACATGAATGTCTGCAGGTTTATATGTTCCGATGGTATAGTTCATCAAGCCGATATGATCTTCAGTTTTATTTTTATTTTTCTTCTTCCGGTAGTAGTCAATGCCCTGAAGCAGTGATGCCGCGCAGTTGCCCACCCCCACTATCGCAATTTTGATTTTTTTATTCCGAGACATAATCAGGTTTTACTCCTTTATTTGTTTAAAGAACGCTAAATAGACATTATGAAATCGATTTCGAGCTCAATTATATCATGTTTTTCATCGAAACCGTTACAAAGCAGTATGTCTGGGAGCTTCTCAATGAGGACATCACCTGATATAATATGTAATCCGGTCATCAGTATTATGATCCAAAAAATGAAAGAGGCATGAAATGTCAGTAAAAAAAGGGATGATTGTTCTTATGGGGTCGGGAGAGTTCACCTCAACAATGGTTGAAGTCCATAAGGAAATTCTCAGGAAAACGGGGAGTTCTCCCAACGCTGTCTTTCTTGATACTCCTGCCGGTTTTCAGCTGAACGCTGATCAACTGTCACAGCGGGCTGTTGATTATTTTCGTACCCGGATTCAGCACCCTTTGTCTGTTGCTTCATTCAAATCAAAAGATATACCACCCCTTGAGGCTGAAGAGGCATTTGTTACACTCAGGAAGGCGGATTATATCCTCATGGGCCCGGGCAGCCCCACCTATGCTGTCCGGAACTGGCAAGACACGCTGATCCCTGAAATCATTGCAGAGCGGATCAGGCAGGGCGGCTGCTTTGTGGCTGCCAGTGCTGCGGCACTCACAGTGGGCAGCCTCACTCTCCCCGTCTATGAGATCTATAAAGTGGGAACAGATCTCCACTGGGTAGAGGGCATGAATATTCTCCATGCCTTCGGCCTCAACTATGTTGTTGTTCCTCACTGGAACAATGCTGAAGGCGGAACGCATGATACACGTTGCTGCTTTATCGGAGAAGCCCGCTTCAATACCCTCTCGGCTCTTATACCCGATGACACAGGCGTTATCGGACTTGATGAGCATACTGCCTGCATTATTGATTTTGAACAGGATACGGTTTCTGTACGAGGAATAGGCAGCGTAACAATCAGGAAGTCAGGCTCAGAACACATATATAAGAGAGATGAATCGTTTCCTCTGGATATACTGCGTGGTCAGCAGGTACAGACCGACCAAAAGGCAGAGGCTCCTATCAAGATTCATTCAGAACCTTCAGCAGTGGATCAGGAAGGGACATTCTGGAAAACTGTTCATGATCTTGAGGAGACCTTTCACAGAGACCTTGAGACAGATCCCAGGGGAGCCACAAATGCTGTGCTGGACCTCGACAGTGCAATCTGGAGCGCAGAAAAGGATCTTGAAAATGTTGAGTTTATCAGTCAGGCACGAGAACTTCTTCGTGAGCTTATTGTGCTGCTCGGATCCCGCCTTGCCTCTTCAGCGGGAACCAGGGAGGAGTGCCTTGCACCCCTTGTTGACCGGCTGGTTGCACTGCGCAATGAATTTCGGGCAAAGAGCAAGTGGCAGGAAGCAGATGCGGTCCGCGACTGCCTCAGTCAGGTAAATATCAGTATTGAAGACAGAGACATCGGTTCTCAATGGCATCTTGGTTCATGATAAGATGGCGAACGCACGGTCAACGAAAATGAAGGAAAGAAAGAACAGCCAGCAGGTCGCATCAGCAGATTTAACTTCCAGGGAAACAGTTCGTATGGAGTCGCTGGATACTCTGTTTCACTATTGGATGGACAAAGGAAATCTTTTGGACTGGAACTGTATTTTTATGCTGCCTCACTGGCTGCAGGCATGGTGGGGCGTCTTTGGCAAAAACCTGAAACTTCACATCTGTTCGGTCTGGGATGAAGAGAAGTTAACCGGTATAGCCCCTCTTGTTATCGACAACACTGCTGCCCATATCGCGGGAAACAGCGATCTCTCAGATTATGTTGATCTGATAACTGTTCCGGGAAAAGAATATCAGTTCATGAAAACTCTCTTTGCCCATTTGCGACAGCAAGGGATTTCTTCTCTTTATGCAGCAGACCTGCGAGGCGATTCATCTTTGTTGTCAGTACTGAAAAAATATGCTGACAAACTCGGTTGTACTATAGATTACGAGCCGTCAAAGCAAATTCATGAATTACAACTTCCTCGATCTTGGGATGAATACCTGAAGCTGTTATCGGGTGTGGAACGACATGAGGTCAGACGCAAGTTCAGGCGATTAGAAGAGGCAGGAAACATATCTCATCATATAGTGGAGAAGAAAGATGAACTCCCTGAAGCAATAAACACATTTATCGCCCTGTTCCGGAAAAATCTGCCCGTGAAAGCCGAGTTTATGAGCGATACCATGGAGTCATTTTTCCGGTCTCTTGCGGAGTCACTTGCCAGAGACGGGCTTTTAAAGCTATCAATTCTCTTGATCGACAAGATTCCCGCTGCAGCTACCTTCTGTTTCTCCTACCGCTCTGCGGTTTATTTATACAATAATGGATATGACAGACAGTTCAGCCGCCTCAGTGTTTCAATTCTCTCCAAGATACTCTCTATCCGGCACAGTATTGATCAGGGGAAAACAACCTATGATTTTCTTAAGGGGGATGAACCCTATAAAAGGAGACTTGGAGGCAAGCCTGTTCAGCTCTACCGCTGTTCAGTTACACTGAACTGATGATTACATTCATAAATCGAATGCATTTAAGGCGATCAAGGGGATAAGATACTGATGAAAATAGCGATGATCAGCTTCCACTCCAGCCCTTTGGGAAAATTGGGAACCCAGGACACGGGCGGCATGAGCGTCTATATTCGCGAACTGTCCCGGGAACTGGGGAAAGCCGGACATAGTATCGATATATTTACCCGCGCCGAAGAAGAAAACAGAGAGGAGAAGGTCATGCTCTCTCAGAATGTTCAGCTGATGTACCTAACAGCTGGCCCGAAGAAGCGGATGCCAAAGAATTCACTCTACCCTCTCATCCCTGAATTCGTTAAATCCCTTGATGAATACCGAATACAGAATGCGGTGAGATTCGATCTCATCCACAGCCATTACTGGTTGTCCGGCTGCGCGGGAGCTCTGGCCCAGGAGATGTGGGGTGTGCCCCACGTCTTAACATTCCATACAACCGGGATGGCAAAAAATGAAAGCTGCAGCAAAGAGAAAGAACCCCGGCTTCGCATTGTTGAAGAGAAGAAACTGGCCCGCTCCTGTACGAGGATCCTTGCACCCACAGAGAGAGAGCATACATTATTAAATAGATA
>CAMYND010000087.1 GCA_947259645.1 Thermodesulfovibrionia bacterium
CTACACATTTCAGAAGAGAATAACGAATGACGAATCACGAATGCTGAATGACGAAATCAATGGGTGGTGTCAGCTCTACGATTAGTAGTTAGCTGGATAAAAACAGAAAGCTTCAAACGCGAGTTTTATCAGTTCGAAGGGCGGTTGTTTTGTGAACTGTGTAGACGCGATACCACCCACATCTATTCAGATAGATTACCGACATCGATGGTGCATAACAACATAGGAGGAATTATTTTAAGAAAAAAGACTGTACTAATGCTACAGTAATGATCAATAACGTCCGAAAGTATTATTGAAGTGCATGTAAGTGAGTAATCACTTAACTTTATAATGCAGAAAGGAGAAAGCATGGCAAAGAAAAAAGCAGCAAAGAAGAAGGTAGCAAAAAAGAAGGTTGCTAAGAAAAAAGTAGTAAAGAAAACAAAATGTCCTGCAAAAACTAAAGCAGGGAAGAAGTGCAAAAATTATGCAAGCGGAAAATCAAAATTCTGCGCTTCTCACAAGAAAAAATAAATAGACGTTCTATAGTCTGATAAACTCAAAAGGGGCTTGGTTAATCTAAGCCCTTTTTTTTTATGTGAAAGTAATACGGTATATAGGTGGCGTCAGGTCTACGTGTTTTACAGCTATCAGCCTTCAGCGATCAGCTGTCAGCTAAAAGATCACAAATTCTGTGATAGACTGATTTTATAAGAGTAGGTAGTGTCAGGTCTACACATTTTATAAAAATTCCCCCCTACATATAATCATAGTTCACTTTGCTTTGCCTCAAGTCTTGTAATCATCCACTTAAGCTTCGATTTTTCAAAGAAGACTTTTATCTCCCTGTGGCGTCCCGTGGGTGGTGTCTGGTCTACGAAATTCCGAAATTCATAGGGGGTTTTAGTTATTTTTTTGTGCAATTAATCGAACTACAGCCGCAGTTCCTTTATGCATCCCCTCATCAAGTTCAACGACCGTATCCTCATAGTGGAGAATCCTCAGAGATGAGAAGATTTCAAGAAGTTCATTGGGCTTAACAAGATAGTCCGGATTGCGGGGTCCGAACTTGCCGCCGCGCTTTGGGTGGTCGACTGAGAACTGCTCAAGGATAAACATCCCGCCCGGCTTCAGGGCCTGGATTACCTTCGGGAAAAGTGATTTGTCATAATAATAGAAATCGGTGATAAGATCATACCGGGCCGTTCCCATATCGTACCCGGTCAGATCGGCGACAACGGTGCTGACCGTCGCGCCTCGCTCCACTGCGAGCTTCCTGCACTTATCAATTGCAGCCTCCGAAATGTCCACCCCTGTCACGTCGAATCCATTTTGAGCGAGATAAACAGCATTGCGTCCTTCGCCCATGGCAAGCACAAGTGCCTTCCCTTTCTTCAGGACACCGATCTTCTCCCTGAGAAAAGCCACTGGCTCCTTACCGTACACGTACATCTCCCGATTGTATTTCTGGTCCCATCGTTCCTTTGTGGTCCTGGACTGCCACTTCTGTTGTGCCAGAACACAGGTGCCTGCAATGAACAAGAGAGCAGCTATAAGAACGACACTCTTTTTCATAATTCCCTCAAACACAGAAGAGGTTCAGGTCTTTATTTTACTGGGGGCCGCTCTACAGATTTAGTTTCTGCCTTTTCCGTGCAGGTGCTGATCCCGAGCACCTTCCAGAGAGGTCAGAAACGCACGAATGCAGTTGCAAGCGCGATAGCTGCCACTGCAAACGCGCCTACTCTCAGCCCCGCGCCCACCTGGGCAACAAGTCCGATAAGCAGAAAGACGACCCCTATTATGATCCTGATGCTCCTGTCAATACTGCCAACGTTACAGGTCATATTATCACCCCCTGTTGCGGTCAACTTAATGTGCTTTTATCATGCCTAAAGCATATCACGATCAGGAGATATGTCAACGTAAGCAGAAAAAAACGGCTAAGGGATCAGGTCTACGTGTTTCACAGCCATCAGCCTTCAGCGATCAGCTGTCAGCTAAAGAAATTAATAATTAGGAGCATGGAAGTATATATCGAGGTTCAACCTCGATATGCTATACTCGTCCGGACAAGGGGAACAAGGCTGTAGTTTATTCTGCGTAATATTTTAAACATTATCAGATAATTATAATGATTGCCAATACAACATATATGTTGTATAATGAAAATGACAGGTAAGCAGTTAATAAAGCTTCTGAAGCAGACTGGATGGGAACTGGAAAGAATTCAGGGTAGCCATCATATTATGGTAAAAGGGACAAAAACGCTGTCAGTTCCGGTCCATGGGAATAAGGATCTTGGAAAAGGCCTTTTGCATGTATTACAGAAGCAGGGAGGTTTGAAATGATATTAAGTTATCCTGCAAAAATAAAATACTTCAAGCAAGATAAATCATATCTGGTTGAATTTCCGGACCTTCCGGGATGCCTTACAGAGGGAACGTCACTGGACGATGCAATGAGTAATGCGAAAGAAGCGCTGACCGGATATCTTGCTTCGATCTTTGAAAGAGAGCACAAAATACCCGATCCATCAAAAATAAAAGGGAGAAACGTTTATTTAATTGAACCCGAACCCGAAGTGTCAGTTCCGATCATACTCAGAAAACTCCGGGTAAAGAAGAAGCTCACCCAGGGTGACATAGCTAAAGCCCTCGGCATTTCCTATCAGGCTTATCAGCGCCTGGAAAAGCCCGGCAAAAGCAATCCAACCCTTAAGACCCTCGAAAGGCTGGCCGCGGTTTTCAATAAGGACTTACGGCTGGAATTTGCGTAAATGGGTGGCGTCAGGTCTACGTGTTTCACAGCTATCAGCCTTCAGCGATCAGCTGTCAGCTAACAGGTCAAGAATTCAAAACCGGGGGTAGGGCTTGAAAATGCCCTGTCCCAAATCGTTCGACAGCATCACCTATTGTTACCAGCATGAACTAAGCCCCTGGAAACTCGCTGTGTTATTATAATATCCGTATGCCGAAAAAAGACCAGAAAAAAATTATTATTCAATCTAGCCTGGAGATGTTGCACAAGACAGAGAGCAGCTGTGTCTTTCTTTTTTTAAATACTACCAGGATCTGCCGCTGGTTTCTGAAATCAGGAATAGATAACAGCGAGCATATTGTGATCGTCATTCCCAAGACCCTGAATATTAAAGACGCAGAGCTCAGGAAGGCCGGTGTCACAGTGATAAAAAGCTGGTCAGGCAATCAGACCAGGTTTTCTCAGATCAAGTATGCCTTTTTTCATGGGGTGATGCAGGGGTTGATCAAACCTGACAGCAAGGTTGTATGTGTGCTCGGCCCCTGGGGCAAAGGGCACCTGGACACGATAACAATTCATGATCTGGCCCTTTCCTGGAGCGAGGATTTCCCCTTTGATCCCAGACTTCTGATAACAAAGAGGGCGCTCAATACGGTCATGGCTGTCGTTGATATCGCTCTGGACATAGGTGCTCTGGGCCGGGAAGGCAAGTCTATCGGCACCACCTTTATTATTGGAGATACAGAAGAGGTTCTGAAATCTTCTCATCAGGCGGTGTTTAATCCGTTTAAGGGGTATCCGAAAAAGGAGCGGATGATTACAAGTTCGGAAGTAGTAGAAAGTATTAAGGAGTTTGCACACCTGGATGGTGCGATCATAATCTCAGATAATGGGGTGATCGAGGCAGCCGGAAGGCATCTTGATGCAGCAGGTGTCTTTACCAGACAGCTCCGGGGACTGGGATCAAGGCACAGGGCTGCCGCTGGTATAACCAGAAAGACAGAGGCTGTAGCTGTCGTTGTTTCAGAAAGTACAGGCAGGGTGACGATCTTTGATCACGGCAGGATTATATCTTCACTCGAACCGGTCATTAGCAGAAGAATAGTTTAATTCCAAGAACTCGCTGCGCCTTCGTTGTTTCTGACTCTTCTTCAATTCGTTCAGCTCAGCCGGGGAATGGTTCTTTCAGCAACTGCCGTATGAAATGTTCCACAGGTTCTGGATCGAAACCTCCGAAATTTTGCAGCCGAATATATCCATTCTTGTCTATGATCGCGATCTCTGGTGTCCCCCTTGTTTTGTACCTTTTCATGGTTTCAGGAATCCTATTCCCTTTTTTATGCTTGTCAACTCCTACAAGGTGATGAATCCCTTTTTCTTTAACGAATATTTTTAAGCGTGTTGGGTTCTGATAGCTGTGTCCTTCAAAGACAGTGTGAATACTCACAATAAACAGGCTATTTGTTTCGAGCTCTTTCTCGAAAAATTTTGTCCACCTTTTAACTAAGGGGATAGAAAAGCGATTACAGCCGGGTCACCAGAGCTGGAAAAACTCAACGATAACAACCTTGCCTTTCAGTTCATCCAAAGTGACGCCCGGACCATTTATCCATTCGGAGATGATCCAATCTGGTGCCTTTATGTTTTGTGCCAGTGAAACGTTGGATGCAAGAAGGAATAGTATGAAGCTTAATACGAGCAGCTTTAATTTTCTCATAACTATCTCCATATGTAAGTGATAAGGGATCTTTTTTAGACCTTTTTAAATTTTAGCAGAAAAAGTACCGATCCGGCACAGTTTTTTGTACTTTTGGGGTTCCGTCCCCAAACGACGGATTCATTCTTTTTTACGCAAAAAAGAACGAATCAAGAAAAAGCGCCCTGACCGAGTTCTTAACGGCTCTTCATGTGATAAAAAAGGAAGTGATTAAACTCCCTTCGGTCAGACAGTAATCACTTCTTAATCCTTTTTATCTCATTCAGAGCCTGAACTCGCTGATGGGGATGTAAACAAACTGAGAAGAAGCATTCTTTTCGGGGCCCCGTCTGACCTTGTTAATGATGTCACTTCTGAATTCATATCCCTGGAATTAACAGATCAATGTCGAGAAGTAGTCATATCAATTCCACTGACTATGTTATACTCAACCGGTATTTGGGGACAGGCTGAAATCAATTTAAAGTTACAAATTACGAAGTATGTGTAAGACATTGTGGTCGTAATCCGCAATTGAATTAAAGTAACCTATATGTTACCATTATGAATAAGAAGTTAATAATAGTAGAATACCTGCGGGAGGGCAAATCACTTTTTGAGAAGTGGTTTACGTCTCTTGATGCTGCCGCAGCCTCAAAAATAACAACGGCACTATACAGACTGGGGAGCGGCAATGTATCGAATGTCAAATCGGTCGGCAGGGGAGTCATGGAGTATAAGATTGATTTTGGCCCGGGCTACAGGATTTATTTCGGCAGAGAGGGCAATAAACTGATTATCCTGCTCTGTGGAGGAAGTAAAAGGACGCAGAGTAAAGACATTGAAAAAGCACAGATATTATGGCGGCAATATAAAGCTGAAAAAAAATATAAAGGATAGATCATGGCAATAACCAGAAACTTCAGAGAAACGATTATCAAGCGTGCTGAAAAGGACGCCTCTTTCAGAAGAGCAATGTTGATAGAAGCCGTAAATGAGCTGCTGGCAGGAGATCTTCATGCTGGCAAAGCAATTCTGAGAGATTATATTAACGGAACAATTAGCTTTGAAGGACTGTCAAAAATAATTAACAAACCAGTTAAAAGTCTTCACCGTATGCTCGGCCCCCGAGGTAATCCGCGTGCTGATAATATCATTGAAATTCTCAAAGCTCTTCAAGCTCATGAGCATATAAAACTAAAGGTCAAGGCTTCTCGTGATGCTGCTTAGTCATGGATAATGGGTGGTGTCGCTTCTGCGCATTTCACATCTATTAGTAGGTGGTGTCAGGTCTACACATTTCAGTAAGTACTAAATTACTATTTTTATCATTAAGAACATTATGCTTTCTTATTTGAAGAGGCTTTCATTTATAATAGACGAGTTGATGAATATGTCCCGGGCGCACGCCCTTTTGTTAAGGAGGGAACATGAAGTCAAAAGAGACCATAACTATTAACATAGCAGTCATTTTGGTTGGTCTGGTTGCCGGATTTGCGATAACGAATGCACAGGAAACAAAGACCAGCAAACAATTGGTGCAACAATCCGGGGAGGAAACGGAAACCGTGCCTGCCCGGCAGGCGAACGGTGCTGAAAAGACAACAAGCCCTCCCCCGCAGAAAGCAACAGTGGTTACCAGGAAAAATAAGCCGGCTCCAAGGCCGGGGGGTGTCATGTATATGGGAGTAATAAAATGCAAGGTCTGTCACCACAAGCAGTACTGGGCATGGATGAAGACTTCAATGGCAACGAGCTTTGAGAACCTTAAACCAGGCGTAAAGGCAGCTGAAAAGGTCAGGGCCGGATTGAATCCTGACAAGGACTATACCACCGACAAAAACTGCCTGCCGTGCCACACAACAGGCTATGGCAAGCCCGGTGGATATATGAATCTGGAAAAGACCCCGAAACTCATTAATGTGCAGTGCGAAGGTTGCCATGGACCGGGCGGCGAATACATACAGATTATGAGGGAGAACAAGTATTTCCTGATATCAGAAGTGAAGGACGCCGGGTTGATCGTTCCTAATGAGGACAGGTATGGTTGTCTTGAATGTCATGGAGGCAAGAGCCCGTTCAATGAAAAAGTCGATCCCAAGTACAGATTTAATTTCAGTGAAAGACTTAAGGATACCCACAAGCATTTCCCCCTGAAATACAAGCATTAGTTGGGTGGTGTCAGGTCTACTTCAGGAAAATCTGTAAAACGTAAATCTGACACCCACCATTTTTCATATTCTATCAAACTGCTTTAACGTGTAGATGGCCCCCCTGATTATAGAGTTGATGTTAGATCAAACCACTACAATCAAATACCTCATATTCAGCCGCTTTCTTAAAATCCGCCGTCCAAGTCAAATTCTGCAAAAATCTCCGGCAGTTCATTATTGCCCGGTGATTCAGCACCTTTCTCAGAAATAATCGGACAATGGACAACGACACCGGGACGCTCAATCTGAACAAGTCCCATGAACTCTGCTTCCAGAATGTCCTCAACATCATCGAACAGGACGCCTTCCTCATCAAAGTGTGCTGATGCAAGTCCGGAATCAAGAATGTCCTGAACAGTTACACCGGGAAGAGAATGGACAACGTTTACATTCCAGTGAGGGGAATAGCCGCGCTCACCGGGAATAAACAGTACTACGTTTGCCTGAAATGCACGGTCTCCGCCAATAAGATAGATCTGATTATCCCCGCGCTCTGTTACACCTTCTTCGACTCCGTTGAGGATATAATAGATCTCTTCTTCTTCATACCATCCGTTTGCAGTCAATACGCCCGCGGATGCAGGTGCGGCGACTAACCAGACTTGACTTAGAGCGACAATAAACATGATTGATATAATCATCAACTATCCATCTGAACTTCTAGGTACTGATGCTCAAGATTATGGGTTGCTTGATGACCCAGATGAAATCATTGAAGAAAATAATGATGTTAGAGAAAGCAGTTATTTTGGAGAGAAATGGCCAGAACGTTACTTAATTATCGGTAAAAACGGTTGTGGTGACTATTACGCAATAACTCCAGAAGCTAAAGAATTTTCGGTAGGCTTTTCTGATCATGAGGCAATGGAATGCAATCTATATGCAAGTACTATTAATGAATTCATTAAGAAATATATCAGTGAGCAAGACTAAAAAATATAACAAGGCGCTGCAGTTGACCAGTAATACGCCGCTTCGCTCTGTATTACGGTCAACTGAGCTTAAGCGTTGGGCACATCAATAATAATTGAAAATAGCATGGATACCGTGCTATCATGATAATATGATTCAGTCATTCCGGAATAAAGGAACAGAAGATATTTTTAATGGTTTAAATTCAAAAGATGCACGAAAAACATGCCCTCAGTCATTATGGGGTGTCGCTGCAAGAAAACTGGATCAACTGGATTCAGCAGTACAGCTTCATGAACTACGCATTCCGCCAAATAATAAGCTGGAGTCCTTAAAAGGAGATAGGAAAGGACAATACAGTATAAGGATAAATGATCAGTATCGTATTTGCTTTAACTGGAGTGAATCCGGGCCGGATAAAACAGAAATCACAGATTATCATTGAGAAATTATTAGGAGGTAAAAAATGGTTAGAATACCAACACATAGAGAGCCAACGCATCCGGGAGAAATGCTGCTTGAAGAGTTCCTTGGTCCCATGGGCATCACACAAAAGGAATTAGCCGACAAGATACATGTGCCTTATCAGCGGGTGAATGAAATTATTAATAAAAGACGAGGCATTACGCCAAGTACAGCATTAAGGCTTGCAAAATTATTCGGGGTTTCAGAAGATTTCTGGATGAACCTTCAGTTGCGCTGGGATCTATATAAAGCAAGACTAAATGAATCAAAAGCATTGAGAGAGATTAGACCGTTAAAGCTCAAGCAAACAGCGGTTTAATAAAAGAATTGCCCAACAAGGCGTTGCACGGGAAGCGTATCCGCTCCCGTGATCTTGGCGTTATCTTCAAAAACCACTCAAAATGTTTGTTGACATATATGCACATATGATGCATATTAATACATATGAGAACGACATTAAACATAGACGACGACATTATTAAAAAAGCATCTAAGCTTACCGGTGTTAAAGAAAAAACATCTTTGGTGAGATTAGGCCTTGAGGCTTTAATT
>CAMYND010000088.1 GCA_947259645.1 Thermodesulfovibrionia bacterium
TTTCTTGGTTCGTTCTTTTTTGCGTAAAAAAGAATGAACTCGTCGTTTGGGGTCGAAACCCCATATCAAATAAATATCTCCGTGATTTTCCGATTATTAACATGTATCATAAGAAGTAATTGTTTTATAAACTGTAAATAAAAAAGGTAATACATCTCATGGAAAACCACAAACTGGTACTCCCTGAACACCTCAACCATTACGGCTACCTGTTCGGCGGCCACTTGCTTAAATGGGTTGATGAGTTTGCCTGGATGGCTGCAAGCATTGAACACCAGGGATGCAATTTCGTCACGATCGCTCTTGATAAAGTTGAATTCAGGAAAAGTGTAACAAAGGGGACAATATTAAAGTTTACAGCTGAAAAGACAAAAACAGGAAACTCTTCTCTGCAGTATCTTGTAAAGGTACTGCGCGCGAACTGTGCCTACCACAAAAATGAAACAATATTTTCTACCCATGTAACATTTGTCCGTATTGATACGGAAGGAAAGAAAATCCCTCTTCCGAAGTAACTGCTGGCCTATCTCCCTGATGAACCACAGAGGCACGGAGACACTGAGAAAGACATAATAAATACACTTCAGTTTAATGCAGGAAGATCCATGGTGACGATAAGGCCGCCGTCCCGGGTATTAGAAGCCTGCACCGTCCCCTGGTGGAAATGGACAGCTTTTTCTGTAATGGTGAGGCCGATGCCGCTCCCGCCGCTTTGTCTGTCCCGTGCGTCATCAACACGGTAAAAGGGCTTAAACAGGTTCAGCAGTTCTGATTCCTCAACTCCCGGGCCATGATCACGTACAGAAATGAGTGCCCGCCTCTGACCTGAAACAGATGCTGCCCTGAGACTTATTTCTACTTCAGACCCTTCAGGGCTGTAGCGGAGGGCATTGCGGACAACATTTTCAATCGCACTGTACAACATTTCCTCAATACCGTTAACCATAACCTCGTCATTTTCGAGCACTTTTACCGTACAGTTTTTCCCCCTGGCTTCAAAGACCGCGTCATCAGCAATCGCAGCAATAAGAAGATCAACTGCTATCGGCTTTTTCGGACGGTTCTCTCCTCCGCTCTCAAGAAGTGTTAATGTGCGCAGCTGGCCGATTAATGTATTCAGCCGCTCTGCTTCCCGCTCTATGCGGTCATGGGCTTCTGCCGCTTCCGCTCCTGACCGCTGCCGCGCCAGTTCAAGCGCAACAGTGAGCCGGGCAAGGGGAGAACGCAGTTCATGTGAAATATCCCGCAGCAGCCGTCCCTGTGCAGTAATAAGGGCCTCAATACGTTCAGCCATACGGTCAAAGTCATATCCTAAGTCTGCCAGTTCATCTCTCCGCCCACCGAGGCTGTTGCCCACCCGTGTTGTTAATTCCCCTGCGGCAAGCTGCTGTGTGGCAGCTCTCAGTTTTGCGGCAGGAGAGGCGAGATACCGTGCAAGCCAGTAGCAGAAAACACTCGCGACAATAAAAATGGCGAGGAGGCGAAGACTCAGGAAGGGGGGGCCGAAGAGCCTCCATAAGGGGAAACTCCGGGATCTCCTCGGGATTTCCCCGACAATATAATATGTCTTCCCTGAAGCTCCATAAATCGGGCGCGCAATGAGAAAACTCCTGTCCTTCTTCAGAAACTCTGCTATCCCGCTTTGACCGGAACGTGACGCCAGTTCCCTCTCTTCCGCAGTGACATTCTGCCCTGCCTCCACCTCAATGTTCTCATTAAAAAGGGTGAGATGCCTGCCCTGTCTCTGTTCCTTATGGATGAGAAAGTTCTGTAATGCCTCTGGTCCATCGAGTTCGAGAATCTCTACGGCCCTCTGCCCCTGGTGGGCCATTCTTTTTACAACCCTGGCGTCCTTGGGAAGGGGCCTGAATGGCTCAAAAATCGATACAAGCGCTACCGTTGAAACTATGATCAGGATTGAAGCAAGCCAGAACCAGAGAAATATTTTTACAAAAAGAGTCCGCATTCTTATTCTCTACTCCCCTGCGCTTTTTTGGGAAAGCCCATAGATATATCCTATTCCACGGATTGTTTTGATCCGCTCCACTCCTTTAACTTTGTGGCCCAGTTTTTTTCTCAGACTGCTTATATGGACATCAATGCTCCGGTCAAAGGGGTCAAGGCCCCGCCCCAGAACTTTATGAACGAGATCTTTACGGGGCACTACATGACCTGCAGACTTCAGCAGCATCACCAGCAGATCAAACTCAAGCGCGGTCAGTTCAACCGGTTTTCCGGACTTCCTCACTGACCGGGTTCCGGCATCAAGGAAAATATCATCGATAGAAATACTATCCTGAATCTCCTCCTGCCCCTGATCCGGTTTTTTCGGCGCTCCTCTTCTCTGTATAGCCCGTATGCGCGCCACAAGCTCTCTTGGATTAAAGGGTTTGGGAAGGTAATCATCAGCCCCCATCTCAAGGCCTACAATCCTGTCAATGTCCTCGCCCCGGGCCGTGAGCATCAGAACAGGAATTTCAGAACTTTTGCGCAGACTGCGCAGGACCTCAAAACCGCTCTTGCCTGGCAGCATTACATCAAGCACAACAAAGTCATGCTCTCCAGAGAGGGCCCGTACAATGCCCTTCTCCGAATTATGGACCGACTCAACCTGAAACCCCTCGGGGGTGAGGTATTCAGTGAGCAGATCACACAGTTCCGTATCATCATCGATAACCAGCAGACGGTTCACTGTTTCCTCTTCCTCTTTATATCGAATCTTCTCACGGGTTTATTATATCCGATAGTCCGGCTTTATAAACGTAAAAAATTGTTAATACTCCTTAACAAATCTTTACAAAACTTTGCCTTCCTTTACGATCATTTAACACACACTTAAAAATAAATCGCCTACGATATAACCATGAAGAGCGATAAACGCGGAAAGGAGAACGCCATGAACAGCATCAATCACAAAGGAAGGTCATCAAAAAACAATAACCATCTAAACAAGGAGGGAATCATGAAAGGAAAAACATTAATAAAAGGAATAAGCCGCGATCGGATCTATATGACTGCGGCAGCAGCTGTTTTGATTATTGCGCTCGCCTTAATCACTCAGCCGCTGAGGGCACAACCCAGGGGAGGGTTCTGGCAATCCCCGTCACCTGAGGTAATGGTCCAGACACTGACAGACCGTCTTGATCTTACAGAAGAGCAGGTTGAAGCGGTCTGGCCGATCATTGAAGAGAAGCATAACAGGATGACAGCCATACGAGAAAAGGCGGGGGCAAACAGAAGGGCGTTTCGTCAGGAAATGCAGACACTCAGGTGGGACTCGGATACAAAGCTGAATGAAATCCTGACTGATGAGCAGATAGACAGGCACAATGAAATGCAGATGGAACAACGTGACAGAAAGGGCAGAGGCAGGTTTGGCGGAAAAAAGATCTGGGGAGGAAACTGCAAAACTCCAGAAGCAGCAGTAGAGCGACTCAGCTCAACCCTTGACCTGACCGAAGAACAGGAACTGGCCATTGAGCCAATTATCCGCGAGAGCATTGAAAAGAGGCGTGAAGTTGTTGACACATACAGGACCACGGGATTTCCTGACCGGCAGGTTATGCGCGCTGAAATGTGGGCGATCGGAGACGAAACCCATGATGAGCTTTCAGCAATATTGACTGATGAGCAGATGGAAAAACTCGATGCCAGGAAAGAGGCACGGCGAGCCCGCTCAGGCAGATGGATGAACCGTCCGGGACCGAAAGGGTTCTGATTAATAAAGGGCAGGTATTAAACCTGCCCTTTTTTTAATGTCAAATATCAAAGCTCAAAATGTCAAATTTCGTCCCAATGAAATAATCAGCATATTTAAATTGATAATTTGTCTCCCCTGTTTTACATTAAATGAATCAACCAATCACTATTCATACAGCGAAAAGGAGAAGACAATGCCCTTTGTAAACATCAAGGTAACGAAAGGCGGTGTCACCGCGGAACAAAAACAGCAACTGATCAGGGGCGCCACACAGCTCCTCGTTGACGTACTGAACAAAAACCCGAAAACAACCTTTGTCGTCATTGATGAAGTTGACACTGACAACTGGGGCGTAGGCGGCGAATCAATCACTGAGCTGAGAAAAAAGGAATGAAAACAGTTTTTCTGATTATTCTCTTATCTATACTTCTGATATCATCATGCTCAGAAGCCCTCGTAGTCAACGAGATAGACCTGCCTGAACATTTCAGCATAGAGGTTTATGCATCAGGGATGACAAACGCACGGGCAATGACATTCGCTGATGACGGGACCCTCTTTGCCGGCTCAAAAGAAGGCACTGTGTACGCAATCACAAAAGACAGGGCCGTTATCCCAGTGG
This sequence comes from Thermodesulfovibrionia bacterium, assembly GCA_947259645.1. Lineage (GTDB taxonomy): Bacteria > Nitrospirota > Thermodesulfovibrionia > UBA6902 > UBA6902 > Glo-13. Next base: position 4,323 of record CAMYND010000088.1, read on the forward strand.
CCAAAGGTCTGAGATTGCCCATCGGTATAGATTGGCATAACAATGACCTCTATGTTTCAGACCGCTCGAAAATTCTCAAGTACCCAAATATTGTTCAGAACCTCTCTACACCCCCTGAACCGGTCACAGTAACCGATACACTGCCCGGTGACAGACATCATGGGGGTAAGTTTCTTAAAATCGGACCTGATGAGAAAATATATTTCACGATCGGGGCACCGTGCAACGTCTGTATCAAAGAGGACAATAGGTACGCAACAATATCGAGAATGGATCTGGACGGGAGAAATTATGAGATTTATGCAGCAGGTGTCCGTAACAGTGTTGGATTCGACTGGCACACAGAAACTAATGAATTGTGGTTCACTGACAACGGACGGGACCGGATGGGTGACAATGCACCGCCTGATGAACTGAACCGCTCCATAGGAAAAGGGCAGCACTTTGGTTTTCCCTTTATGCATGGAAAAGGGATAAAAGACCCGGACTACTGGGAAAAAGGGCCTGATAGAGAACTGACACCTCCAGCACATGAGCTGCCCGCTCATGTTGCCGCCCTGGGGATGCGGTTTTACACAGGCACCATGTTTCCTGATTATTACAAAAATGGTATTTTTATTGCCGAGCACGGTTCATGGAACAGATCCAGCAAAACCGGCTGCAGGGTCAGCTTTGTAAAAATCAGGGACAATAAAGCGGTGAGCTATGAGGTTTTTGCCTCAGGCTGGCTCCAGAATGAGCAATATTCGGGAAGGCCGGCAGATGTTGAGGTTGGGCCCGATGGAGCGCTTTACGTCTCTGACGATAAGGCAGATGCTATTTACCGCATCACCTACAGGGAGAGGAATTAATCATTACGTCTCGAGGCAGGGCTACTGATCCTCGATCTGAAGCCCAAGTTTTTTTGCCCGCTTCTTCCACTGCGCCCTCGCAAGGAGCTGCATGTCCTGGGCTGTGTCTGTCTCGTCAACAATCTCCATGCCGAGAAGGGTCTCCACTACATCTTCGAGACTTACGAGCCCTTCTGTTCCGCCATACTCGCCGATAACCAGGGCGATATGACACCGGTGTTCCAGTAAAAACTCAAGGAGATCTGAAAGAGACATGTCTGCCTTCACGATTCTCATCTCATGTTTCAGCGTCTCCAGTGTAACGTCAAACATCGCCTGTGTGTGGTTCAGCAGGATATCATCCTTCAGGACAAAACCGGAGATATCATCAAGGTTTTCACCATAAATGGGCAGCCGGGAAAAAGGCATTTCCCCCAGCTCCTCCATTGCTTCAGATACAGTCATTGTCTCCTGCAGCGCAACAATGACCGTTCGCGGAGTCATGATGTCCTCTGCCTTGAGCGATCCGAAGGTGAGCATGTTTCTGATAATCCTTGACTCATTGCCTCGAATGTTTCCGCTCTTCTCTGCTATATCTGTCATGGCTATGAATTCATCCCGGCTGAATGTATGGATTTTTCTCCCATGGGCGATCCATTTGGTCAGTTGCTCTGAAACTAAAATAAGAGGGTACAGAAGGTAAATCATCCCGCGTATAAATTGCGCTGTAAAACCGGACAATGCCCGCCAGTATACAGCCCCCAGTGTCTTGGGAATAATCTCCGAGAGAAAGAGGATCATCAGGGTCATGACTGCAGAGAAAATCCCGAAATAGGCATTGCCAAACACCGTTGTCGCCTTTGCTCCTGAGCCGATAGCGCCCACGGTGTGTGCAATGGTATTCAGCGTCAGTATGGCAGCCAGGGACCGGTCAAGGTTCTCGAGCTTCAACTTTTTCAAAAGTTTTGCTCTTTTTGGTTTGCTCTCCTGCAGACCTCCGATATAGGATGGCGTCATACTGAGCAGTACAGCTTCCGCTATGGAGCAGAGAAATGAAAAAACAAGCGCCATGAGGATATACATGATGAGCAAGATTACATCTGTGCTCGAATACCGGGCAGAAGCACCCTCTGTCGAAACAAGTCCCGTGGCAAGGGCAGCACCGGCAGTAAGCAGGAGTACAATAATGATACATATCGAACTGGTTATAAACGCCCTATGTCCGCATTTATCTGTACGGTAAATCAATCAAGTCTCCTCTGAAAAACAAAAAGCAGTTGCCCTATTTTAGGTTAGCGTCATTGAAATATCAATATAATGACCTTCTCGTCGTCTTTAATCATACGTACGGATGAGATACACAATTAATTGACGCAAACATTTCCAATCACTTCTCCTTTGAATATTCATGATCAATGATGAGTTGTAACTTTTGCTGTTTTTTATTAAAGTATACGCATGAAACTACAGATGACCTCTCGAATAAAATATTGGGAATCTTTCCTGTTCTTTATTTTTCTTCTGTTCACCGGACTATACAGCTGCCAGACAATGACCAGCGGGAAACAACCAGATGGCACATATAAGTACAAGGAAGCTGAGGAGGGCCTCATTAAGACAGGCCTTAACCCGATATATCCTTCTGATGCCGCATGCCCTGAAGTTGCCTCTTTTTTCGGGGACCGGACGCGTTATGACGGGAGTATGAGAGTATCCTACAGGAACAGCGGGTATCACGGCGGCATAGACATATCACTTCCTGAAGGCACACCGATTCTGGCAATTGCTGACGGAACCATTGTGTACAAGGCCCGCGGCGGCAGACTGGTGGGTCTCAAGATGACGATTCAGCATGCGCCGGAAGATACAGGCCTCCCGGTATGGACCTTCTCCAGTTACAAGCACTTCAGCGCCTGGCCGGAGCTGGAGGTTGGAGACCGGGTAAAAATGGGGCAGGAGATAGCACTGTCCGGGAAGTCGGGCACAGTGGGCGGGCATTACGGGGTGCAGGGGTACCCCCATCTGCATATGAGCGTTCAGATGAGTGATTCAAACAAGTTCAAGTCAGCCGCGGTCGGTGCAAAAATTAAAATTAAAGGAGCAACCCATATAGATCCTCTTGCAATGTATTATCGAAGGCTGCTGGACAGTCAGGTGATTGAGGCGCTGCCGCCTGAGGAAAAGGCCTTTCAGGTGCCCTATGTAGATACTGATGGATACATCACTCCCATAGGAACAAGAACGGTCTGGCCAGTATCCTGCAAGAAGAATACAGCAGAGCAATAATCTTTCTGCAAGGCCTGATCATGCACTGTGCAGGTTAATCCTTATTCTTCAACTCGCAGCCCATCAAACCGCAATAATTCCCGACATACTCGGCAGCAGGCCGGTACAGTGAAGGCTTTTCCTGGGCAAGGCCGAAATGTTCTTCCATGATATGGGCGCACCATCCTGCAATCCTCGATACAGCAAAGAGCGGTGTAAACAGGTCATTGGGGAACCCCATCATGTGATATACAGTACCGCTGTAAAAATCAATATTCGGCTGAATCATCTCCTTGCCCGCAGCTGCAAACACCTTCAATGCCGCGGCCTCAACAGCTTCACACAGGTCATACCATTCGGTCATTCCTGCCTTAGGGCCGATACTTTTGAAAATATCTTTCAGGATGGCTGCCCTGGGGTCATAGGTTTTGTAGACAGCATGACCCATGCCATAGATCTTCTCTTTCTTCGACAGCCGCTCTTTGATCCACTGCTCAAGGTCTTCTGTCTCCTGCAGCTCTTCAAACATAGCCATCGCCTTCTCATTGGCGCCTCCATGCAAGGGGCCGGAGAGCGCTGCAATGCCCGCAAGCACACCCGCGTAAATACCTGCCTGGGTAGAAGCCACTTCTCTGCATGCAAAAGTTGACGCGTTAAAGGTATGGTCAGCATGGAGAATAAGGCATACATCAAGGGCCCGCGCGATTTCCGGATCAGGTTTTTCATTGGTAATCATATAAAGGATATTTTCCGCGTGGGTCAAGTTGCCGGAACAGGGAACCGGGTCCAGCCCCTTCCGTATGCGGTCCCATGCCGCCATTACAACCGGCATGAGTGCAATCAGCCTGACAGACTTGCCCTCATATGCCTCAATGCTGCTCTCATCATCGCTGTCTCCAAAGCCAAGGGCTGAAACAGCGGCCATGAGCACCTGCATCGGGGGCGTTTCAGCGGGCCACAGTCTCATGGA